>CAMAUL010000001.1 GCA_945861405.1 Candidatus Methylobacter oryzae
TTATCGGATAACCAGAGCATTATCTTTCATCAAACTCATGCTGTCAATCAATCATTTATCCTGAATTCAATTTATTCATCACTGCTGACATATCACCTGCGGCCATCTGAGCCAAATAACCACCGGCAAGATCAAAAGCTGATAACATCAAATCCCACTCATTTCTAGAGGGGCTTGATAACACAAAATCCGCAACTACTTTTCCGGCTGGAGGCCTGCCAATACCAATTCTTAAACGATAAAACTCTTTTGACCCCAGATGCGCAATAATATCCCTCAAGCCATTATGCCCTGCGTGTCCGCCGTCTTTTTTCAGCTTTACCACGCCAACATCAAAATCAAGCTCATCATGGACAACAAGAATTTCCTCCGGCGACAATTTATAGTATCGAGCAACTTTACCTACCGCCTGACCGCTTCGATTCATAAACGTAGTCGGCTTTAGCAGCAGCACCTTACCGCCTGCGAAGCCAACTTCCGCCATCAACCCATCAAACCTGAGCTCGCTGACCCACGCACAATTTGACTCGGATACCAGTCTATCTAAAAACAAAAACCCGGCATTATGCCGGGTTTTTTCGTACTGCCGACCCGGATTACCCAAGCCAACTATCAATTTAATCATGCGTAATCTATAGACTTTTAGACAGCGTCGTCTTTGCTTGCCTTTGAAGCCATCATAGACGCAACAGGATGATCATGCTCAGGGCCTTGCGCCAGAGCGACAATTTCAACACCCGGCGGCAGGATAATATCTGAAAGATGAGCCGATTCGCCAATATCCAGCCCCTTTAGATCCACTTCGATGAAATCAGGCAGCGCAGCAGGCAAACAAGTAACCTCAACATCGATCATCGCATGAGCCACGATGCCGCCCTTCTTTCCGCCGACCGAAGTCTGCTCATTGATAAAATGCAGCGGCACATGCACCTTCAGCGCCTCCGACATATTTACCCGTTGAAAATCCATGTGCAGAATTTGAAATTTAGCGGGGTGACGCTGAACGCCTTTCAGAATGGCTTTCTCTGTTTTTCCATCAACATTAACATCCAACACGTGCGAATAAACCGCCTCATGCGCAAGATGTTTGATCACTTCATTGTGGCTTAGCACAAGCATTTGAGGCTCTCTATGCCCACCGTATATTACCGCAGGCACATTACCTGTACGACGCGCTCTTCTGGCTGCGCTTTTACCTGATTGCCCACGACTTTCGGCAACAAACTCAAATACGTTAGACATTTTCCTCTCAACCCCGTGCTATCGAGCACAACAAATTAAATTTTATCAATCTACAATCGTCAATCTACGTAGAGCGAACTAACCGACTCACCGACAGCTATACGCCTAATGGTCTCAGCCAGCATTTCTGCGACGCTTAACTGCCTTATTCTACCAGATCTGGCAGCCTCATGGCTCAGCGGAATAGTGTCGGTAACAACCAACTCATCAAGCTCCGAGCTATTTATATTTTCCAAAGCGGAGCCCGATAATACCGCATGAGTACAATAGGCAACCACCTTGATCGCACCATGCTTTTTTAACGCCGCTGCGGCATGACACAACGTTCCTGCCGTATCGACCAAATCATCGATCAATACGCAACTGCGTCCGTCAACATCGCCAATTATGTGCATAATCTCAGCAACATTAGCCTTGGGTCTGCGCTTATCTATAATCGCAAGATCGGCATCATCCAAGCGCTTTGCAAGCGCTCTAGCTCTGACAACACCGCCAACATCCGGCGAAACAACAATCAAATCCTTATATTTCTGCCGCCACACATCGCCAAGAAGAATCGGCGATGAGTAAACATTATCCACAGGTATATCAAAAAAACCCTGAATCTGATCAGCATGCAAATCAACCGTTAAAACCCGATCAGTACCTGCCTGCTCAATCATTTTTGCAACCAGCTTTGCACTAATAGGTACACGTGCTGATCGCGACCTTCTGTCCTGCCGCGCATAGCCATAGTAGGGCATTACCGCAGTTATTCGTGATGCCGAAGCTCGATGAAGAGCATCTATCATCACCAGCAACTCCATTAAGTTCTCATTGGTTGGCGAGCAAGTCGGCTGAATAACGAAAACGTCCTTACCACGAACATTTTCTTCAATTTCGACTGCAACTTCTCCGTCACTAAACCTGCCGACGGTCGCCATTCCAAGGCGCATATTGAGTTTCTTTACTATACCCTCTGACAAAGCCAAGTTAGCATTTCCAGAAAACACCATCACAGAGGTGTCATTCATCAAGCACTCCCACACGAATTTAACTTAACGGAGGTAAATGGCTGGGCCGCAAGGATTCGAACCTTGGTATGCGGAGATCAAAACCCCGTGCCTTACCGCTTGGCGACGGCCCAATAATCAAGATATATTACCGTTCTTCAACTTTGAAAACAAAGGCGACTCATTTAAACCCTTTACCAGGTAAACCTGCCATTTCTTTTCAAGTGACTGATAGGTGTTGGCTGCCGCCTTTTCTGAATCGAACTGGGCAAATACACAGGCCCCTGTTCCGGTTAGCCTTGCCTCAGAAAACACCGACAAATCGTGCAAAGCTTCCTTCACAGACTGGTAACGTTCGCGAACCACCCCAAGACAATCGTTTTGGTGCTGACCCGCTATAAAGTCGGCTATTTTGATTGATTTGCTATTCCGTGTCAAATCTTTAGCTGAAAATACTTCTCCCGTATTCACATGGCAATCCGGTCTTATCACCACAAACCACGGCTCAGGAATGTCTATTTTCTCAAGCTTTTCACCAACGCCTTCCGCCCATGCTGAATGTCCATAGATGAACACCGGCACATCCGCGCCCAAGGCCAGACCCAATTCCATCAACTTTTCCATTGATAACTGCAAGCCCCATAGCTCGTTCAGTACCACCAGCGTAGTGGCCGCATCGGAGCTGCCACCCCCCAGCCCTCCACCCATCGGCAGGTTTTTTTCGACCTCGATGCATACCCCCTGCTCACAACCCGTTTCCGCTTTCAGCAGCTTTGCCGCCCTGACCGTCAGATCATCCGCTTCAGGCACCCCGGGCATGGGCTTTTGCAGACTGACCCGCCCGTCAGCTACCGGATGAAAGGTTATCCAGTCACATAAATCGATGAATTGAAACACCGTCTGCAACAAATGATAACCATCGTTTCTTTGTCCGGTAATCCGCAACATTAAATTCAATTTCGCCGACGCCGGCCATCTTTGAGTCCATGCAGACGAATCAATTTGTTTTTGTGTCATTTAAAACCCAATGATCGATAATTAACTTTAACTTAACCTGACTGTTCATAACCGTCATTTTGTGCGGCATAGCGCCATCATCAACCGGCTGCATTTGCTTATATTCGTTCAGCCACCCGGCCTGATTAAAGCCGACATCAGTGTCTTTGTATGACCTGGATGGCTCCGGCAAGCCCACCACCCAATACCGTAGCGACCGCACCGGAACAAACATGCCCAATTGTTGATTAATAAACTCTTCCGGCTGCGTTGATGTCTGCACATCGTCCCCGCCCCGATCTATGGTGACGACATTGCCTGCCAACGAAATAACGACAGCCCCTTGACCCAAGGGGCCGGATAACTTTATTTTTTCGACTTCGGGACTGTGCTCCCAGCTTATATTGGCCGACCAGGAATCACTTTTCCCGGTCAATGCCAAGCGACCTTCAAACGACCAGTGCTCCAGCTCATAAAAACGAAGCATTGCAGCCCTTGAATAACGCCCTTCCGGCTCAACAGGAACCACAGAACACCCTGACAACAAAAATATCAGGCAAAGCCCGACTAACAAACCTACTTTGATACGCAACACCCTATTCTTCGCCGCTCAATATTCTCTTTTGAAAATCCAACAAATATTCATCTTCCGGCGCTTTTTTTATAGCGGCGTTAAATATTTTCCTGGCTTCCTCTTTACGACCCAAGGCCCACAGCACCTCTGCAAGATGAGCCGCTATTTCGCTTTCCTGTTGTTTTGCATGCGCCCGCTCCAGATAACCCAAGGCTTGCATAAGCTTGCCTTGCTTAAACTGCAACCAGCCAAAACTATCCATAATCACCGCCTCATTCGGCTGCAATTTAAGCGCCTGTTGCAGATATTTTTCTGCATCGGCATAACGGCCTACATTACCCAGCAAACTGTAACCCAATGCATTTAAGGCCTCGGCGTCATTGGGATTTTTAGCCAATATTTTTTTTAAATCAGCTTCCAGCACATCCAGCCTATTAATCCGCTCCGCCATCAACGCACGCGTGTATAACAAGTCCCTTTGATCCGGCTGACCGGCCAACGCATCAGTCAATAATGTGTAGCCCTTTTCATAATGCTGTTGCTGACCGTACAACCCAGCCTGCATCAAAATAATGCGCAACTTTTGTTTTGGAAACTGACTCGACAATAGATTCAACCGCGTATCAGCCTGATCAAATTTTTTGTCTTTTACCAACAATGAAACCGCTGAAATCGCCGACTCAAAAACCAACGGCCCTTCAGACACCTTATCAAACCATGCCAGCGCCTTTTGCGTATGACCACGTTTTTCTTCTATTTTCCCCAGATAAAAACTAGCCTGATTTTGCCATTCCGGCTGATCCAGCAACTGCTTAAAAATGTCTTCAGCCTTCCCGTCACGATCCAATTGCAGATGCACTAAGGCCAGCGCAATCTGACTCTCGGCATCCTTCGGATTGGCCGAAACAATACCCTGATAAACCTCGCCCGCAGCCTCATATTCCGTTGCTTTTATTAGCACCTGCGCCAGCAGCTTTTTGAGCTTGTCATTTTCAGGATATTTAACAGATGCATTTCTTAGCAGGTTTTTTGCCCTAGTCAAATCCCCCGAAAATACCGCTATTTGGGCCTGAAATATTAATGCCTTATCCCAGTCAGGCTGGATATTCAAAGCCTGCTGCACTTTCTTTTCAGCCAACGCATTATCTTTCATTTCCATAGCCAACAACGACTGCACAAAATAAACCACAGCCTGATCAGGATTTTTCACCGCCAAGGCATCCAGCACCTCATAAAAAAAATCCGACTTGTCGTCGTTTTGCAGAACATTGGCCAATTCAAGCGCAGTCTTTTCAAATCCGGCAGGATCAGCCTTCAATACTGCATTTAAATGATCGACAGCTGCCTGCTTTTTGCCGGTTCTTAATGCTGACAATGCGGCAATTTTTCTTGCCGTCGGATTAACAGGATCCTGCCGCAACCATAAGGAAACCGCCTCATCCGTTTTCTTGCTATCCTTCATATACATGGCAATTTTTGCCGCCCTTTCTGCAAACCGGGGGGCTTTCGCCCGCTTGGAGGCCTCCATGTAGCCCTCCAAAGCAATACCATATTGCCCTCGTTGCCCGGCAAGCTCTGCCGCCATCAACATATACATCACATCAGGATCTATCGCTGCCTTTACTTCGCTAGTCTGCGTTTTTTCCTTGGGTTCGGCTATTTTGACAGGCTCAAGCACCCCTTCCTCTGCGCTTGGAATTTCCGGCGAACTGGCGCAACCATTAAGAAAAACGAGGATTATCACTGAAAACAATCTAAAAATTAACACACAATCGTCCTATTTATTGCCCACACAGTATTGCTATAGATTATCAGAAAAAACCAGTTGAGTCAGACAGCTGATTTATTCCATTTGGATAAAGCCATTATATTTCTTAGAATACACTCATAATACAGGCATTGAGGTTCAAGGTAAAAGGCGCAAGGTTCAAGGTTCGTGATTTTAAAAAACCTGCCCTTCACTTTTGCCTTGAGCCTTTCCCCTTTTACCTTGAACCTTACGCACATGACACTTCTTGCAGTTGGAATTAATTACAACACCGCGCCGGTTTCGATCCGTGAGCGCCTGTCGTTCCCTGCCGAGATTCTGGAATCCTCGTTGCAGGAGCTGTGGCGCATCAAGGAAATCAGTGAAGCCGCCATACTGTCAACCTGTAACCGTACCGAATTTTACTGCACCTCCAGCACCGCAAATAAACAAATCCTGATCGACTGGGTCGCCCAAAGCAAGCAAATCAGCGCCGCCGATTTTACGCCTTATCTGTACTGCCATACCGACAGCGAACTGATCCGCCACATGTTTCGGGTGGCTTGCGGCCTGGATTCGATGATTCTGGGTGAACCGCAAATCCTGGGGCAAATGAAAACGGCTTACCAGGCCGCCTATGAAGCGGGGACTTTGGGCAAGCGTCTGGGCAGACTATTTCAGCATACTTTTACCGCCGCAAAAAAAGTCCGCACCGACACCGCCATCGGTTCCAGCCCGGTATCGGTGGCCTTTGCCGCCGTGCAATTGGCGCAACAAATTTTCGACAAACTCAGTGAGCAAACCGCTTTGTTAATCGGTGCAGGTGAAACCATAGAACTGGCAGCGCGGCATTTGTCGCAACAAGGCATAGGCCGCATCATTATCGCCAACCGCACCTATGACAAGGCCCACGCACTGGCCATGCAGTTTAACGGCTACGCAATCGCCTTATCCGAATTGCCTGCGCACTTGGCCGAAGCCGACATCGTTATCTCATCAACCGCCAGCCAACTGCCGATACTGGGCAAGGGCCGCGTTGAAAGCGCGCTGAAAAAACGCAAACACAAGCCGATATTCATGGTCGATCTTGCGGTGCCCCGGGATATTGAGGCGGAAGTTGAGCAACTCCGGGACGTGTATCTTTACACCATCGACGACCTGCAAAACACCATCGATCAAAACATGAACTCCCGACGCCTAGCCGCAGAACAGGCCGAAGAAATTATCGACACCCAGGTCGACTATTTTTTAGCTTGGCTGCGCGCCCAAGGCGCACAATCGACTATTCAGGATTATCGCCATCAGGCCGAACAATCCCGCGACGAAGCCTTGCAAAAAGCCTTAAGCTTACTCAAAAGCGGCGTTCCCGCAGAACAAGCCCTTAACCGGCTGGCCCACAGCCTGACCAACAAACTTATTCATACGCCCAGCACCCAAATCAAAGCCGCCGCCGAAAACGAACGCCACGATTTGATTGCCGCCGCCCGCGAAATCTTCAAACTAACCGATTCGCAATGAAGCCTAATTCTAATGATGGAACACGGATGACACGGATATGACGGATAAGCACGGATTTAAAAACGCAAAACAAATTTGGTTTCAGCTTTTTAAATATCCGCGTAAATCCGTCATATCCGTGTCATCCGTGTTCTATTTCTCTAACTGCTAAACAGTAACAATGAAACCATCCATACAACACAAGCTCGAAAACCTGTGCGAACGCTATGACGAAATCGCCGCCTTACTGTCGGAACCCGAAGTACAAGGCAATCAAAACAAATTCCGCTCGCTGAGCCAGGAATACGCCCAGATCAACCCGCTGGTCGATTGCTACAAACGTCATCAACAGACTCTGGAAGCGCTTGCCTCAGCCAAGGAAATGGCCAATGACAGCGACCCCGAATTAAGGGAGATGGCCAAGGAAGAAGTCAGCGACGCCGAAAACCAGCTGGATGCCATTGAGCACGAATTGCAAGTGTTGTTGCTGCCCAAAGACCCCAACGATAACCGCAACATATTCATCGAAATCCGCGCAGGAACCGGCGGCGATGAAGCGGCGATTTTCTCCGGCGATCTTGCCCGCATGTATCAGCGCTATGCCGAGCGCAAGGGCTGGCAAACGGAAATCATCAACGAAAGTCACGGCGATCATGGCGGCTACAAGGAAGTCATCCTGCGCGTTGCAGGCAAGGATGTTTACTCCCAGCTAAAATTCGAATCCGGCGCGCACCGGGTGCAACGCGTACCCGAAACCGAATCGCAAGGCCGCATCCACACCTCGGCCTGCACCGTCGCGATCATGCCGGAAGTCGACGAAGTCGATGCCATCGACATCAATCCCGCCGACCTTAAAGTCGACAC
Source organism: Candidatus Methylobacter oryzae (assembly GCA_945861405.1). Classification (GTDB taxonomy): domain Bacteria; phylum Pseudomonadota; class Gammaproteobacteria; order Methylococcales; family Methylomonadaceae; genus Methylobacter_A; species Methylobacter_A oryzae_A. The sequence continues at coordinate 7,913 of CAMAUL010000001.1, forward strand.
CTTCCGCGCATCAGGAGCCGGCGGGCAGCATATCAATAAAACCGAATCCGCAATACGCATTACCCACATGCCGACCGGCGTGGTCGTGGAATGCCAGGACGAGCGTTCGCAACATAAAAACCGCGCCCGAGCCATGTCCTTATTGGCCTCGCGCCTGTTGTCCGCCGAACAGGAAAAACACCACGCAGAACAATCGGCCACCCGAAAACTGCAAGTCGGCAGCGGCGACCGTTCCGAGCGTATCCGCACCTATAATTATCCGCAGGGGCGCTTGACCGATCACCGCATCAACCTGACCTTGTATAAACTGGACGACATTATGCAGGGCGGGCTGGAGCAAGTCATCCAGCCGCTGATCAGCGAACATCAGGCCGAACTACTGACCCAGCTGGGAGAAGACTAAGCTAAATGCACAGCATAAAATTTGTGCTGTCTGAGGCTACCATCTCGCTGGCGTCAACCTCCGACTCCGCCATGCTGGATGCCGAAGTTTTACTCTGCCAAGTTCTTAACCAGCCACGCTCGCATCTTCGCGCCTGGCCTGACAAACAACTACAGCCCGAACAGCTTACGGCTTTTTTAGCGTTGCTTGAACAGCGCCAAAAAGGCTTACCCATCGCCTATATCACCGGCAACAGGGAATTCTGGTCGCGGGATTTTCAGGTCACCCCTGATGTCTTGATCCCCAGACCCGACACCGAACTGCTGATTGAACTCAGTCTGGATCTGATCCCTATCGACGAGCCGATCAAGGTCATCGATCTAGGTACCGGCTCAGGCATTATCGCCATTACACTGGCTGCTGAGTTTCCGCTAGCGCAGCTCACTGCCACCGATTTTAGCGCCGCCGCCTTACGCATCGCCCGAATCAATGCCGACAAACACCATATCAACAACATTGAGTTTTACCAAAGCAACTGGTTTGCTAACGTTCCCGATACAAAATTCAAGCTGGTTATCAGCAACCCCCCCTATATCGCGGAAGATGACAGTCATTTGCAACAAGGCGATGTCCGGTTTGAACCGCAAACCGCCTTATCCGCTCCAGAACAAGGGCTAGCCGACATTAAAATTATCGCCGAAGCTGCACGCAACTACCTGGAATCTGGCGGGCACTTGTTGATCGAGCATGGCTACGACCAGCAACAACAAGTTCAAGCCCTGTTTAAAGATTTGCATTATGATAAGGTACAAACCTATAAAGACTTATCCGGGCAGCCCCGGGTAACTTATGGACTATGGAACCCTTACATATTATGACCCCAAAACATATCCAAATCCCCCGGAAAATAACCAACCAGCTACTGCATCTTGCGCAAATATCGCCGGAAATTGAAGTCTGCGGACTGATCGGCAGCAAAAACGGCCTACCGAGCAGCTGCTATCCGGTCAAAAATACCGCTGAACACCCCCAGCAGCGTTTCCAGCTGGATGCCGCCCAACAAATTTCAGCGATGGCTAAAATGCGCGATCATGGCGAGCAGCTATTTGCGATCTATCATTCTCATCCGACCGCACCGGCAATGCCATCAGTCACCGACTTAGAGCTGGCGTCCTACCCCGAAGCGCTTTACCTGATTATTTCGCTCAACACCAAGGGTGTTTTAGAAATGCGCGGCTTTAAAATAGCCGATAAATCGGCTCAGGAAATAACACTGTCCTTGTAGGGACGACTGAAGTCGCCCCTACTTTTCTCTGCATCCACAAATCACAAACATTCGTGTGCCATTCTAAATGGCGCTCCAGCGTATATCCTTCGAAAGAATTACTCCATAAAGTTGAGCCGAACCGCTATAAGAAGATGGCTGCCATTTTTGGATATAGCAAGACTTGCAACTATAAGAAAATATAAACATTACCCGGGTTTTTAGGTTTATTGACAAGAGTACGATGAGCTGATACCTTGCCCTGCTGGCACTCGTCCTAATGGAGTGCTAAATATGGTCGCAGAGGTTGGTGTGGGTAATACGCAGGTTTTAAATGAACGCTCGCTACAGCTGTTAAAAACGCTGGTCGAACGTTATATCAGTGATGGTCAGCCGGTGGGTTCACGGGCTTTATCAAAAGATTCGGATTTAAACTTAAGTCCGGCAACCATTCGCAATGTGATGGCCGATTTGGAAGATCTTGGCTTGGTGCATTCGCCGCATACGTCGGCGGGACGGGTGCCTACGGTCAGCGGCTACCGCCTGTTTGTCGATACCTTGTTGACGGTTAAGCCGTTGGAATCAAAAGACTTGACCCGGCTGCACCAAGGCTTGTCGGTCAGCGAGGACAGCAGCGATATGATCGGCGTCGCCTCGCGGCTGCTGTCGGAATTAACCCAGATGGCGGGGGTGGTGACCTTGCCCAAAAGAGAGCTGGTATGCCTGCGGCATATCGAGTTTCTATCCTTATCTCATACCCGTGTGCTGGTCATTTTTGTGACTAATGAGCAGGAAGTCCATAACAAAATTATCCACACCTCCAAAGTATTCAGCCCGGCCGAATTACAGCAGGCCGCCAATTATCTAAATTCGATTTATTCCGGTCGCAGCCTGGATGCGGTACGCAAAGCCGTTTTAAAAGAGTTACAGGAAGACCAGGAACGCATGACAAATCTGTCTGGAACAGATTTGCATTTACCCGAAGGGTGTCGGGCAGGAAAGCCCGACATGACAAATCTGTCCGGAACAGATTTGCATTTACCCGAAGGGTGTCGGGCAGGAAAGCCCGGCATGAACCAAGGCATGCTGGATGCGGTAAAAATGGCGCAACTGGCTTTCGACCAGGACAATAAAAAAGACGATTATGTGCTGACCGGCGAAACCAATTTAATGGGTTTTTCCGAGTTGTCTGACATGGAGCGGCTAAAAAATCTGTTCGAAGCATTCAGTCAAAAACAGGGCGTTATCCATTTGCTGGATCAATGCATGAAAGCCGACGGCGTACAGATTTTTATCGGCGAAGAATCCGGCTATCGGGCTTTCGATCATTGCAGTCTGGTGACGTCATCGTATTCGGTCAGCGACGAAGTGGTCGGGGTGCTGGGCGTGATCGGGCCGACGCGCATGGCCTACGAGAAAATCATCCCGTTTGTCGATGTCACGGCAAAATTGTTGGGTGCCGCCTTGAATCCAAAATCAACGACCCCACTATAAATAATAACTTTTTGTGCTATCGAGCATGAGTATTAATTCTAAATATTATGGAGCTATAAATAATGAGTACTAATCAGGAAGCGCCTGAATCTCAGGTTAAAACTGAAAGCGATGGTGTTAGGGAGCCGTCACATACCGAATTGGTCGAACACGAACTGACGTTTGAGGAGTTACAACAGACATTGGCTCAGACTGAGCAAAAAGCACAGGAGAACTGGGACAAGGCGGTTCGCGCACAGGCGGAAATGGAAAACCTGAAAAGAAGAACGCAAAAGGATCTGGAAGATGCGCACAAGTTTGGGCTTACCAATTTCGCCAAGGAACTGTTGCCGGTATTGGACAGCTTGGTGTTAGGTTTGCAAGCCGCAACCGGCGATAGCGAGGACGTGAGAAAATTCCGCGAGGGCAGCGAATTAACGATTAAACAGTTTGAGTCAGTCTTTGAAAAATTTAAAATTGAATTAATTGATCCTATCGGCCAGCCGTTTAATGCCGAATTGCATCAGGCCATGGCCATGCAGGCCGTTGAAGGCGCAGAGCCGAATACGGTGGTTAACGTTTTCCAAAAAGGTTATATGTTGAACGGACGATTGCTTCGTCCCGCGATGGTTTTGGTTGCCAAAGCGGTCGATAAAAAACCGACAGATATTCCTAGTATCAATGAACAGGCATAACCGTTCAACCACAGATTGGCACGGATGCATACAGATAAACTGAAATATAAAGAACTTACTCATCTCTTCATCAAGAGTTTAAACGGCTTGTTTATAATAAACAGCAAAAAACAATCTGTTGTGCCATATTGATCTGTGGCTAAATAATTACGGACAGGCTTGAAATCAAATAAAGCAGCCTCATATTTGTAACAACTATTACTTTTTTAAATAAATGGTAGGGGCAATCCCTTGTGGTTGCCTTTTTCGTTCAGGTTTTAGAAAACAATGGGCAGGCACAAGACCCGCCCCTACACACAATAAATTCAAGTCTGGAGAATTCAATGGCTAAAATAATCGGCATAGATTTAGGAACAACCAACTCGTGCGTTGCGGTGTTGGAAAACGGCGTCGCAAGAGTGATTGAAAACAGCGAGGGCGCACGTACCACGCCTTCCATCATCGCTTTTACCAGTGATGACGAAGTGTTGGTCGGGCAGTCGGCAAAACGCCAAGCCGTTACCAACCCAAAAAACACCGTATTTGCGATCAAGCGTTTGATCGGTCGTCGTTTTAAGGACGATGTCGTACAAAAAGACATCAAAATGGTGCCTTATAAAATCGTCGAAGCTGAAAACGGCGATGCCTGGGTTGAAGTTCACGGCAAGAAAATGGCGTCTCCCGAAATTTCAGCGCGTATTCTGATGAAGCTGAAAAAAGACGCTGAAGCCTATTTGGGCGAAGAAGTCACCGAAGCTGTGATTACCGTACCGGCTTACTTTAACGACTCGCAACGTCAGGCGACTAAAGATGCCGGCCGTATTGCCGGACTTGAAGTCAAACGTATTATCAATGAACCGACAGCGTCTGCATTGGCGTTCGGCATGGATAAGCCTAAAGGCGACACCAAAATTGCGGTGTATGACTTAGGCGGCGGTACTTTCGATATTTCGATCATTGAAATCGCTGAGATAGAAGGCGAGCACCAATTCGAAGTGTTATCGACCAACGGCGATACATTCCTGGGCGGTGAAGATTTCGACTCAAGAATCATTGAATTTTTGGCCTCGGAATTCAAAAAAGAAAGCGGCGTAGACGTGCATAACGATCCGTTGGCCTTGCAACGTTTGAAAGAAGCGGCGGAAAAAGCCAAGATAGAACTGTCTTCAAGCCAGCAAACCGATGTGAATCTGCCTTACATTACTGCTGATGCATCGGGCCCCAAGCATTTAAATGTTAAGTTGACCCGCGCCAAACTGGAGTCCTTGGTTGAAGAGCTAATTAACCGCACTAAAGGCCCTTGTGAAATGGCACTGAAAGACGCGAAATTAAAGGCATCGGATATCAATGACGTGATTCTGGTAGGCGGTCAAACCCGTATGCCGAAAGTGCAGGAAATGGTAAAAGCCATTTTCGGCAAAGAACCGCGAAAAGACGTTAACCCTGATGAAGCGGTTGCTTTAGGCGCTGCGATTCAGGCGGGCGTTTTGGCGGGCGACGTTAAAGACGTGTTGCTGCTGGACGTTATCCCGTTATCGCTGGGTATCGAGACGATGGGCGGCGTCATGACCAAACTGATCGAGAAAAATACCACGATTCCAACCAATGCATCGCAGGTGTTCTCAACCGCAGACGACAATCAAACGGCAGTGACCGTTCATGTATTACAAGGCGAGCGCGAAGTCGCAGCGGGGAATAAATCGCTGGGGCGTTTTGATCTGTCTGATATTCCGCCTGCGTCGCGCGGTGTTCCGCAAATTGAAGTTGCATTCGACATTGATGCCAACGGTATTTTGAATGTGTCAGCCAAAGACAAGGCGACCGGCAAAAAACAATCGATTGTTATCAAAGCCTCCAGTGGTTTGTCGGATGACGAAGTGGATCGCATGGTTAAAGATGCCGAAGCGCATGCCGATGAAGATCGCAAGCTGACACAACTGGTTCATGCTCGCAACCATGCGGACGGTATGATACACGCGACTGAAAAATCGATGAAAGAACTGGGCGACCAAGTCGGCGCTGATGAAAAAGCCAGCATTGAACAAGCGATTGAAGAACTGAAAGCTGCGGTTAAAGGCGATGATAAAGAAGCCATTGAAGCCAAAACGCATGACTTAACCGAGTTGTCGGGTAAACTGGCTGAGCGCGTTTATGCGCAAAAGTCGGCATCCGAAGGTGAAGCGTCCGGCGCTCATGGCTCTTCAGAACATGCGGCAGCCGATGACGGTGTTGTCGATGCCGAGTTTGAAGAAGTTAAAGACGACGACAAGAAGTAAATGTAGGCTGGGGCTACCTTACCCCAGAGACATTAACTTAAGGCATAAAACCACGAAGAACACGAAGCTCGCGAAGGACAAACTTCGTGTCCCTTCGTGTTCTTTTTGCGGTTTAATAAACATCGATTATCGATTGAGCATGCTGACTTTCTGATACCTATCGGGAGTCTCCCAGACGATGATAATCACCAAAATCCAACAATAGACTATTGAACCATGGCAAAAGAAGATTTTTACAAGCTTCTCGGTGTAGACAAAAACGCCAGTGATGCAGAAATTAAAAAAAGCTATCGCAGCAAGGCAATGAAGCATCATCCTGACCGGAATAAAGACAATCCGGTGGAAGCCGAGGCCAAGTTTAAGCAGATTAAAGAAGCTTACGAAGTCTTATCCGACCCTAAAAAACGCTCCGCTTACGACCAGTTCGGCCATGCCGGGGTTGATGCCTCGATGGGCGGCGGGCGTGGTGCAGGTGGTTTTGGCAGCGGTGAAAGTTTCAGTGATATTTTCGGCGACATTTTCGGCGGCGGAAGACAGCAACAGCAGCAGCGGAGCAACGTTCAACGCGGCTCTGATCTACGCTACAATCTGGAATTATCGTTAGAAGAAGCCGTATTCGGCACCGATGCCAAAATTCGTGTGCCGGTGCTGGTTTCTTGCGGCGAGTGTAGCGGTTCCGGTGCAAAAAAAGGTTCCAGCCCGGTTATCTGTTCAACCTGTCACGGTCACGGCCAAGTCAGGATGCAACAGGGATTCTTTTCAGTACAGCAAACCTGTCCAACCTGTCGAGGTTCCGGCAAACAGATCAAAGATCCCTGCGGTTCATGTTACGGCCAAGGTCGAGTCCAGGAAAATAAAACCCTGTCAGCAAAAATCCCGGCAGGCGTCGATACCGGCGACCGCATCCGTTTGGCTGGTGAAGGCGAAGCCGGGGAATACGGCGGCCCTGCGGGCGATCTTTACGTTCAGGTTCAAGTAAAAGATCATCAGATTTTTACCCGTGACGGCGCGAATTTATATTGCGAAGTGCCGATCAGTTTTCCTACCGCCTGCTTGGGCGGCGAGTTGGAAGTGCCTACCTTGAACGGCAAAGTGCTGTTAAAAATCCCTGCCGAAACGCAAACCGGTAAATTGTTCAGGCTACGCGGCAAAGGCGTCAAGCCGGTCAGGGGCGGAGCAGTCGGCGATTTATTGTGCAAAGTGCAAGTTGAAACCCCCGTGCATCTGACCAAAGAGCAAAAAGCCTTGGTGCAGCAGCTCAGCGAGTCTCTATCCGGCGGAGGCAAACATCACAGCCCGCAGGAGTCTTCATGGACTGACGGTGTAAAAAGCTTTTTCGACAAACTAACAGGATAAGTCATGATGCGTATTGCTGTAGTAGGCGCTTCCGGCCGCATGGGCCTTTGCCTGATTAAAGCGGCGGCGCTGGCTAAAAATGCCGAATTAGCCGTTGCCGTTTCCCGTCCCGAAAGTCTTGCGATAGGCCGGGATGCAGGCGAGCTGGCAGGCATCAGCGTGGTCGGCGTTAAAGTCGTCGATGATCTGGCATCCGTAATCGACCAGTTCGACGTATTGATCGATTTTACCCGCCCCGATGCATCAATGGCCTTTATCGAGATTTGCCGCGAAGCCGGAAAAAAGCTGGTCATCGGCACCACCGGTTACAGCGATGCGCAAAAGGCGCAGATTAGCGAAGCGGCAAAAGACGTGGCGATAGTGATGGCCCCCAACATGAGCGTCGGGGTAAACCTGTCGCTTAAATTGCTGGCTTTGACCGCCAAAGTCATGGGCGATTACACCGACATTGAAGTGATCGAAGCCCACCACCGGCATAAAGTCGATGCGCCATCCGGCACCGCATTGCGCATGGGCGAAGTGATAGCCGACGCCTTAGGCCGCGAGTTGAAAGACTGTGCAATTTACGGCAGGGAAGGCAATACCGGCGAACGGGACAGAAAAACCATCGGTTTTTCAACCATTAGAGCCGGGGACATCGTCGGAGAGCATACCGTCATGTTTGCCGACGACGGTGAGCGGGTGGAAATCACTCATAAAGCCACCAGCCGCATGACTTTTGCCAACGGCGCAGTCAGAGCGGCAGTTTGGTTGGCTGATAAGGACAGCGGTTTATACGATATGCAGGATGTTTTGGGGCTTTCTTAAAGATCGGTCGGGTTAGCGTAGCGTAACCCGACACATCGAAGCGGCAAATGTCGGGCATAAACAGCATGCTCCACCTTCATAGCTACCCGACATGATTTATTCGGGGCTATATGGCTATTACATTACTTCTCAGACAATAATGCCATTGCCTTTTCGCTGTTAATCCAATATTTCCCGTATTCAACCCAATATTCATAAGCTTGATCTGCTCCGCCATAAGAAATATATCCAGGCATTATAGATTTGGGTCTGGGATGACGTTTTTTTCTTAGCTCTTTGGCTACCAGAGGAAGTTGCATTTCCGCTTCCTTGAGCAGGGATTTTGCTTTAGTGGTTTCACCTGACAAAATTAGAGCTAGCGGATATGTATATATGATTTCCGGCGCAATATCATCCTCACAGGCTTTACAGTGACGTACGACAGAAAGAATATCTCCTTTCTCTAACCAGAGCCTTGGAAGAAAGATGCCGAACCCCCAAGTTATCATTCGGACAAACGGCAAGTAGACGAGTAAATATGCTGATCGGCAAATCCAGCTCATTACGCCTTTGATGCCATAATCCGAGATTGTGATAGGCGCGCATAAATGGAATGATGAAAAACATCAATATAAGAGGCATTATTTTCAATAATGCATCTTAGGAGTATTTCGCAAATTTCATAGTTTCCCTCACGCCAGAATTCTAAAGCCCGATCAAGCTCATGATTAACCGATTCCGAAAGCTCAGGGCATTGGAATATCCAATCATCTTTTTCTATCTGAATTAATTTCAACGTTTATATCCTGTTGTATTTATTGACTAACGCCAGAATCACCAGCAACCATGAGCAAAAGGCGTGATGTTTATGTCAGTCCGAGTGCATGCAATTGTTATGCTTTGATTTCATCAATGGGTAATATTTGCTTACCATGCCTGACCGTAAGAATAGAAATTCGTTCGCCCTCTATTTTATAGATAATACGGTAGTTGCCATGAATGATCTCACGGAAATCATCTTGCCTGATTTCTGGAACGATGCGCCCACTCTTTGGAAATTGTTCCAGCCTTTCGACTGCCTGAAATATTGAATCAACCCATTTTTGGGCGGCATTTAAACTGTCTTGAGCGATATATTGTGAAATTTCCGCCACTCGGTCAATTGCCAATGGCGACCAGATTAATTTCACCTTTCAAGTCTCTTTAAAACTTCCTTCCTCGCATCCTGATGTCTAACACCATCCCCAGACTCTAATTGAGTGATTGAGATATGAATATCTTCCAGCAATTCGATTTTCTCTTGCATGGCTTCAAATTCACCGACATCCAGTAAAACCCCAACACCTTTGCCGTGCTGAGTAATCACAAGCGGCCTCTTTGTGTCATGAACCTGTTTTATGAAAGATGCCACGCCGGAACGAAATTCTGACAGGGGGCGAATATCTTGATCTATAACCATTCTACGCATATTTTGAACCTCATAAACACTGTTGTTTTGTACAGTGTACCGTACCAAATAACTTCATGACCAGTTTTTAAAGCATAACGTAAGCAGCCCGGAAAACCGAAAAAACCACGTATCATAACTGCGCTCTGATTGAGCGCAGTGTAAGGGTAATTCACAAGGTTCGTGATTAAATATGGTTCATGCTTGAATGAACCCATCGTACGCCTCATTTATTGTAACAATCAACGGTTATATGTGCTTGTCGACCATCATGCTAAAATCCACGAATGCAAATTACTGGATGAATCCACCGTTATAAACATTAATCAAGTTTTAGAACTTGCAAAGCAATTGAATGTTAACGAGAATCCCATTGCTTAATTTCTTCGTTTTGAAGCCAATGGCCGTTAGAATGTGCTGAACGCAGTGAAGCGAACGATGCAGCTCTTAACGACACCGCATCCTGTAGAACAACTGATCCTGATACTTGCTCTGCATCCGATGCTGATAATTTTAACCAGCACCCCAACCAATATAAGGACTCCTTTATATGGAAGCATCATCACTCGTTACCCAAATGTTCAGCCAAAATAATAAGCACCCTATTGGTGGATGACCCCACTGGCCTTCCTGATCGCTTTTCTGAAATCGCCGTTCATGAAAGGCGTGCTTGATGAGCTTCAGGTTAACTTGGCAGCAAAGTTCTTTCTGGATAAAGAAATCTACACGTTGTTTAAGAACGTGACGCTACCGACAGAGAGCGGAACCACTCAAATCGACCACGTCATTGCGTCACGGTACGATGTTTTTGTTTTTGTGATCGAGACCAAGAACATGAAAGGCTGGATATTCAGCAGCGCGCAACAAAAAACCTGGACGCAAAAGATTTACCGGCACACCAGCACCTTTCAAAATCCGCTACATCAGAACCGAAACACTGCGGTCTGCACTGGAACTCAAACCGGATACGGTGTTTTCGGTGGTCGTCTTTGTCGGCGATAGCACTTTCAAAACCGCAATGCCGGACAATGTTGTTTATGGGATGGGTTACATCCGCTTTGTAAAAACCAAGATGCAGGCCATTCTAAGCGATAGTGATGTTCTGGCCATTTGCACCAGGATTCAGTCCGGTCGGTTAAAACCACCTACATTGATCATGTTAGGCACGTCACAAAACTCTGGTCGAGGATAAAACAGCGGCAAGATGACAGTTCATGCCCAAAATGCGGTATGCCAATGATATTGCGAACGCGCGCGTGGCGACAATCAAGGTAAGTTCTGGGGATGTACCGGTTATCCGGGATGCAAAACGGTTAGACAATTAGCGTAAAAACATCGCATCTAATGTGAAGGAAGGTAGGCCAAGACTGGGTCGCTGCAATATTAATGCGGCTGCGACAGGGTATTCACGGTTGATATTGCCGAACATTGATAAAGCATTTGCTGGCTGATTGAATTGCATTTTTGAAGCTCGTGTTTAGCTTTGTCACAAAAAAAGAGAGGGGCTTAAAAAGCGCTGGCCGCCCCCTCGGTATCGCACAAATATACGATAATGAGAGACAGCCAGAAAGGCACAATACTATTGGAAATTCACCTTACACTCAACTTAAAACTTAAAGTCGTAAGGTTTTGGATTACTTTTCTTGCAGTTTTGCGCTCAGCTGTCCAGAAAACTGACCGAAATATGTACCCACTACAATAGAGATGGATATTAAGATCAGCGGGTTGTCCAAGGAAGCGCTCAGCAAAACGTCTTTAGTCAATTTTTCCGGAGTTTGCAGCAAATATGCAAATGTAGACGAGTAGCCCAGTACGCTAGCCGGAATTGTTGCCAGTGCTGGAATATTTGCCGCAAGACACAGAACCAATACTGAACATGTTACCGTAACAGCAGCCCAAATCGGGAAGCCAAGTACTGCTGTTGATGGAATGGTAGTGAGTTCAATAGCCGCTAACCAAGCCATAAAAACGCCGAAAATTCCACACACGATGGTGTTTTTTAAGGCTTCCTGATTGGCACCCAGAAAAAAGTAAGCCGCCCATGCAATGGTTGCAGCCCAGATAAGAAAGATGCCGCTAAGAGGCCCTACCGCCAGAAATGTAGCTAATCCAGCCAGACCGGCAATACTTAATGAAAGCGCTGTAAGATTATTCATAATATATTTCCAAAATACACCTCACTTATTGTTCAGTTAGATTCCGTATTGAGGTGGTTCTACGAAACTTAACACTTGGCCTGCATGTTACATGGAAAAGAAAGTCTTCGCCATCCGGCTATAGATAAGAAATCCAAGTGCCGGATGGCTTATCTCATTATCCTTCCAGAGTCGCCAGTCGTGCCGCAAGAATTTCTTCTAACGACTCTAACGCTTTAGTGAAACCATCGATACCTTCTGCCAATTTCTCAGAAGCCATACGGTTTTCTGCATGCATGTGATCGAAGGTCGCCTTATCAAGGGATATTTTTTCAATTGACGCGTTGGCTGCATTCTTAGGATCCAGCTTGCGTACCAGCTCACCTTCGGTAGACTGAAGCTCAGCCAACAAAGATGGCGCAATAGTCAATAAATCGCAACCTGCCAATTCAACTATCTCACCCACGTTACGGAAGCTGGCGCCCATAACTTCGGTTTTATAGCCGAATTTTTTATAGTAATTGTAGACTTCTGTAACCGACAACACACCTGGATCTTCAGCTGGTGCATAAGAATCACGACCGGTATCTTTTTTGTACCAATCCAGAATACGTCCAACGAAAGGTGAAATCAGGGTGATTCCGTTTTCGGCGCAAGCGATAGCCTGATGCAGACCGAATAACAAAGTCAGGTTAGTGTGTATGCCTTCTTTTTCAAGAACGGCAGCAGCTTGTATGCCTTCCCAGGTTGCGGCAATTTTGATCAGAATCCGTTCGCGTGAAACGCCTTGCGCTTCGTACATCGCAATCAGTTCGCGGCCTACGCGAATGCTGGCATCGGTATCGAATGAAAGACGAGCATCTACTTCAGTGGAAACTCGTCCAGGAATAACTTCAAGTATTTTGCGTCCGAAAGAAACGGCCAAGCGCTCGAAAGCAAGAGTAGCCACTTGTGCAGCAGATGCATCTTTACCCAAAGTCGCTCTGGCACCTTTCAAGGTATCATCAACGATTCCTTGATATTGCGGCATTTGAGCTGCGGCGGTAATCAATGAAGGATTGGTCGTGGCATCGCGTGGCTTGAAAGTTTCAATCGCCTGAATATCACCCGTATCGGCAACCACCACGGTCATTTCTCTCAGTTGTTCAAGTAAAGTCTTTGCCATTAGGGGCTCCTTTTTATTTTAAAAATTAAAAATCAGGATATACGCTCGTCATTTCCAAATACATTCAGAATTTACGCGCATGACATCCAATATAATTGCAGGAATAGGATTATACAGTGAACGGCAGGAATTCATCATCAAAAAGCAAAGCCCTCGAATCTGAGATCAGAGCGATTGCTTTTACTAAGTCTTGTTTCGCAGAACCCCCAAGCTCGCATCCATTTAGCTTGGGAAGCTACATATGATGGCACCTGGGCTTCATTTCACTCAACTTGATCGCCCCGATCTCAACGATAAGCTAAGGTCTCCAGCTCACGTTCAACCAAGACATCCATACTTTATTTACAGATGCCGCTCAGGCAAATTATGCTTTTTCAGGGATTGCTTTTTCAGAAATATTTCGCCTAGTCATATACTTAGAGACGCCACTTGCAGCCGGAGATACTGCCTTCTTTTCCATATATTTGGCAACTCCGCTTGTTTTAGGCATTTTCTTTGCAGTCGATTCTCTTTCCAAGTACTTTGCAACTTTACTTGCAATTGGAGCTTGTTTTGCTTGAATCGACTGTCTTGCTACGTACTTTGCAACGCCACTTAAAACAGGCGCTTCTTTTCTGGATATAATTTGTTTTGCCACATACTTGGCAACACCGCTTACCGGTGGTTTTTCTTTTTCCAGAATTGCCTGCTCTTCCAAATACCTAGCTACTCCGGTTGCTGCAGTAGCAGCCACAGCTCTTTCCTGCGCCTTTTGCATCTCTTTTTCTCTCGCCAACAGCTGTTCTTTTTCTTTTTCTTGTTCTTGCTTATTTGCAAGTAGACGCTGTTCTTCCAGATACCTGGCAACTATCGCGGCAGCGGCGGCCTTTCTTGCGACAATGGACTCGTCTTCAAGATATTTGCCGACCCCAGTAGCCGCCGCAGTATTTCTGGCAGATATAGTCTGCTTCATTAAATACTTAGAAACACTGCTGATAACAGGTGCTTTCGCTTGTTGCTCAACATATTTCGCAACGCTGCTTGCAGCGGGCGCTTTTTTTGCAACGACATCATGCTTTGTCATATATTTAGCAACGCCGCTTATTTTCGGCGCTTTTTTTGCGAATATAGCCTGTCTTGCCATATACTTGGCGACGCTGCTTACGGGATACTGATCCAGTTTCTCCAAGTACTTGGCAACACTGGATACTGTTGCAAGTCCCTGATCAACGCCTGCCGTCAACGCTTCTTCATGATCTCCCAAGGAACCAGCAACCTCATTGGCTGCCGACAACTCTTCCAGGTTTTTCAGATACCTAGCAACTCCACTTTGCCCCGGCACAACTTCCTGCCTTCTCAGATACTTGGCAACTCCGGTTAATCCAGCCGGGACACTCGAATATGCACGGGGACGACTGGTTCGGGTTTCAACCTGCCTTTTGGAACCAAACAGTCCAGACACTAAATCGATCAAGTAATTTTGATCCACTTATCACCCCCGGTCGCGCATGTACTTTTCGACGCCGGTTCCCGCTTGTGCTGATTGTTCTTTTACAGATTTAGCCTGTTTTTCAAGGTACTTCTCAACGCTACTTGTTGCCGCCGAGCCTTTTACAGATACAACTTGACTTTCCAAGTATCTGGCAACACCAGTCGCAGCACCCATGTTATGTTTTCTCAGGTATCGAGCAACACCGGAAAGACCACTAGGCTGACCGGAATAGGCGCGTGAACCGCTAGCTTTTGATTCGCGCTTAGTAAAGAAGAGATACCCAGCCACCGCAAAAGCGACCAAGCCCAGCAAGTAACTCATCATTGACTCTTCTTCGACTTTTACCGCTCCGCTTACCGCTGCATCGCTTGTCGTAGCTCGTTCAACCGTCGACGATGTTTCGGTGGACTTGCTTGGTTTATAGTCAGCATCCTTATATAGAACCTTTGGCTCAAAATCTGCCGCTGGATATTTTGAATCCGCATCTGCATCCGCCGACTTGGCCTGCTTGGTCGATGCTGTCGCAGATGAAGACTTGCTTTGGCTGCTATCAATATCCTGATAAATTACTTTTGGCTTAAAATCTGAAGCCGGGTATTCTGTTTCTGCCCCTGCTATGGGACTGGCTAATAACAGCGTAGCAACTAAACCATTCGTCAAATTATTTATTTTCACGTGTGAATCCCCCTCTATGCGTTGTTTTTAGAGTAGCCATACTGCGTTGTGCATGTAACCTAAAAGATATTGTTTTATCAATTAGCAACAACTGCCGCAAATATGGCCTTTAAAATTAAAGTACCGCTTCTACGTTTTTAACTACGTTTTCAACAGTGAAGCCGAAGTGTTTCATCAATACGCCGCCAGGTGCAGATTCGCCGAAAGTATCAATACCGACAACTGCGCCTTCTAAACCAACATATTTACGCCAAAAATCAGTAATGCCCGCTTCAATTGCAACACGTTTTACACCGGGCGTTAATACGCTGTCTTTATAAGCTTGGTCTTGACGGTCAAATACATTTGTTGACGGCATTGAAACAACACGCGCTTGAATGCCTTTTTCTGCTAAGGCTGCTTGTGATTTCATTGCCAACTCAACTTCTGAACCAGTCGCAATAAGGATAACCTGGGCATTGCCTGCTGCTTCAGAAATAACGTATGCCCCTTTACGGATAGCTGCGATTTGTGCATCAGTACGCGCGATGAAAGGCAAGCCTTGACGGCTTAACACTAAGCTTGAAGGCCCGGTCATACGTTCAATTGCCATTACCCAGGAAACCGCTGTTTCTGTGGTATCCGCAGGCCGCCAAACATCCATATTCGGAATGTAGCGCATAGCAGAAGTATTCTCAATCGGCTGATGCGTTGGACCGTCTTCACCTTGACCGATAGAGTCATGAGTTAAAACAGCAATGGTGCGAATTTTCATTAACGCGGACATACGCAAAGCGCTTTTCGCATAATCAGAGAACATATGGAATGTTCCGCCGAAAGGCAATAAGCCGCCATGTAACGCCATACCGTTCATGATAGTGAACATACCGAACTCACGCACACCGTAAGAAATGTAATTACCCATCTCTTTACCGCTGACATGCTTGAAGCTGCTGCAACTGGTTAAGTTGGAACCCGTTAAGTCCGCAGAACCACCTAAAAATTCAGGCAATGTAGGCGCTAATCCGCCAATTACTTTTTGTGAAGATTGGCGTGTGGCAAGATTTTCTGCTTTTGCGTTGGTTTCAGCAATCAATGCATCTGCCGCCGCTTGCCAATTAGCTGGTAGCTCACCCGCCATGCGACGTTTGAATTCTGCCGCCAATTCTGGATGCGCTGCCTCGTAGGCTGCAAATTTAGCATCCCATGCCGCTTCAGCTCTCGAGCCTTTTGCTTTAGCATCCCAGCCTGCATAAACATTTTCTGGAATGATAAATGCTTCGTGATCCCAGCCTAAAGCTGCTTTAGTTAAATTAATTTCAGGTTGACCTAAAGCCGCACCATGACATTCATGAGAGCCTGACTTATTTGGAGAGCCAAAACCAATAGTGGTTTTGCAACAAATTAATGAAGGCATATCAGTCATCGCTTTAGCCATGACAATTGCCTTATTAATCTCTTCAGGATTATGTCCGTCTACTGACAGGACGTGCCAACCGTAAGCTTCGAAACGTTTAGCTGTATCATCCGTGTACCAGCCTTCAATATGACCATCAATAGAAATACCGTTATCATCCCAGAAAGCGATTAAGTTGCCTAAACCCCAAGTACCCGCTAATGCACAGGCTTCATGAGAAATACCTTCCATCAAGCAGCCATCACCCATGAATACATAGGTATGGTGATCAACGACTTTATGACCAGGACGGTTAAATTGGTCTGCAAGCAGCTTTTCAGCCATCGCAAAACCAACACCATTGGCGATACCTTGACCTAACGGTCCGGTCGTTGTTTCAATACCGGGCGCATAACTGTATTCGGGATGTCCCGCACATTTTGAATGTAGCTGACGGAATGAGGCTAATTCACTCATGGGCAAATCATAGCCAGTCAAATGCAATAGCGAATAAATCAGCATTGAACCGTGGCCATTGGAAAGGACAAAACGGTCACGATCTGACCATTTCGGATTGGACGGATTGTGGCGCAGGTGATCATTCCACAACACCTCGGCAATGTCCGCCATGCCCATAGGTGCGCCTGGATGCCCAGAGTTTGCTTTCTGCACGGCATCCATGCTCAAAGCGCGTATGGCGTTCGCTAATTCTCGACGCGAAGTCATATTCTTCTCCTTACTATTATTAGATTACTAAATGGTGAATTTTCAGCCTGATTGACTCTGTCACAACATGTTCTTTCGGCGCTTACCTTGCAAGGATCAGAACGAGTGGTCATAGCCACTCGTTCCTGTGCCGCTATTCTAAATTAGCGTGTCTTTCTCTCATGACTTCTTCAGCAATTCCCTTATCATGGATGATATGGGAAATGGTTGCTTCCAAAAATAACAAGGTAGACAGTTCGAACACAGTCCCCATAGGCATCCCTAAAACCTTACCGTATTGTTCCGAGCTGCCGATTTGAAATACCGCATCTGCCAGATCACCTATGGTTGAGCTGCTTTTCGCAGAGATCAAAACGATGTTAGCGCCTATTTTTTTTGCACTTTTAGTGAATGCTATTAATTGCTCAGTCTCTCCGGATCCGGAAATAATGATCAACAAATCACCGTTTTTAATGCTCGGCGTCACAATTTCACCTACGACGCTGACATCGTAACCGCCGTGAACCAGCCTCATTGCAAAAAAATTGCCAACGAGCTTGGAACGCCCAGCGCCTGCAATAAATATGCGCCTGGCGTTATCAAGCAAGTGGGTTAACTTTACATCATACGTATCATCTGTAGCTTCAAGAACACCTGAAATCTTTTCTATGATAAGTTGCTGATGCATAATTATACCGCGTCAACCAATTCGCGAATTTCACGCGCCGCATCAGCAGGGGAAGCCGCGCCATAGATTGCAGCACCAACTACGATGATGTTTGCGCCCGCGCGAACTACATCTTGAACAGTTGACGGCTTAATACCACCGGCAACAGAAATTCTGACGTTTAAGCCTAATCTTGCGATGTCATTCAAGTCAGCGAAAGGAGTATGGCCCGCTGCTTGTGCATCAAGACCAGTATGAATACCCATGATATGAGCGCCCATGTCGGCAGTTGCACGCGCACACGCAACTTTATCATCAACATTGATCAAATCGATTTGAGCTTCTGCGCCGTAGGCATTAGCAGCTTTGATGACGCCTGCACAAGTTGCAAGGCCGGAAACGCCTAGTACTGTACAAATATCAGCACCTGCCGCATAGAAAGGTGTTGCTTCGTACTCGCCTGCGTCCATAGTTTTAAGGTCAACCAAAAGCAGTTTATCTGGAAATCTTGCTCTTAATTCTTTAACCAGGTTAAGTCCATTATATTTGATGCATGGAGTTCCGATTTCAAAAATATCAACATAAGGAGCTACTAAGGTAGCAAGGCCTACTGTTTGGTCGAAATCCAATGAATCTAATGCCATTTGTATTAATGGTTTTGCCATGATGCGTGCTCCGATGAGTTAATAGTAATAGTTATAATTTTAGTTACTTACTGCTTATGCGAATGCAACTTTAAATAGAAAGGGGACATATGTCAATGCCCAATGCTCAATGTTCTGCGTTAGCCCATGGATAACGACTGCATGAATCAACATGTTATGGATTTTATTTTATACACCCGAAACCTTCCCAGTTTCCGCATTACGCTAGTTATACCGCCCATTTTGCTTGCAAACCCAGCCATCCTTTCCAAGCAACTGCTAACACTTTTAAGGTGTTTTTATGCACTATCCACCCTGCGCTAGCCTATTTTTTGATTTTTACAATGTCGTATTTAAACGACTTCATAATTTAGAGCTATCCGCTCAATTTGATCAACGCGATGATGCGAATCTGGACAAAATTTAGCTTTTTATGTCAGGCTTTAAAGATTACTCTTATACCAATGCACGTTTGCATTCCATCCAAATCACAATAACAAGAGAAACAAGCTAATGGAACCCTTTACCGATATACGCGCACTCATTATTGATATGGATGGCGTTTTATGGCACGGCGAACAGCCCATGCCTGGATTGACTGATTTTTTTCAAACCTTACGCGACCAACAAATTCCTTTCATTCTGGCAACCAACAACGCCAGACTGACTCAAGAGCAATATGTTATCAAACTGGCGCAGATGGACGTAATAGTAAGTCGTGATGAAATCCTGACTTCGAGCATGGCAACTGCATTGTACCTAGCCGAGCATACCAATCCGGCAGAGACCCGCGTCTATGTGATCGGCGAAGATGGCGCAACACAGCCACTTCTTGAACGCGGTTTTACCTTGACTGAACTCTACGAATTGAATGATGACAAAGACAACCCCAACATGGGCGCTGACATTGTTGTCTGCGGCATGGATAGAAACCTGTCCTGGGACAAACTGGCAACCGCAACGCTAAACATCCGGGCTGGAGCCAAGTTCATCGGCACTAATGCCGACACCACGCTACCGACTGAACGCGGACTTACTCACGGTAACGGCGCGATTTTAGCGGCAATAACGGCAGCTACCGGCGTAATACCGACCATCATCGGCAAGCCCGAGCCTATTATCTATCAGCAGGCTCTCGCATTGCTGGGTGTTGATCCAGCGCAAACAATCGCTATCGGAGATAGACTGGAGACTGATATTCTCGGCGCCGTCCGCACCGGCATCCGCAGCCTGATGGTGCTGTCGGGCGTGTCCACCGAAGACGATTTTAAAACTACGGATTACCGGCCCACCTGGGTTATGCCCGACATCCGCGCCGTGACCCAAGCATTGAAAAACTGACGCCTAAGTATTAAAGCCAATAGCTTAGGCTCACTGCTCACGCTATCATCAAAAAACCTGAATCACCGGAGCTGCTGCAATGAAGAAACTCATCAATAGCGTTGACGACACCCTGCTAGACGAAAGCCTCTCGGGCTTTGCCAAAGCCCATGCCGACATCGTTCAACTCAACACCCAGCCGCATTTCATCAAGCGCATAAAGCCCACCACACCCGGCAAAGTTGCACTGATTTCCGGCGGCGGTTCAGGGCACGAGCCATTGCATACAGGTTTTGTCGGTACAGGCATGCTGGATGCGGCCTGTCCGGGCCAAGTGTTCACCTCCCCTACCCCCGACCAGATGCTGGCGGCGGCGCAAGCCGTGGAAAATGGCGGCGGCGTCCTATTCATCGTCAAGAACTACGCGGGCGATGTGATGAATTTTGAAATTGCCGCCGAAATGCTCGATTGCCCGAATGAAACCATCTTAGTCAGCGATGACGTATCCTTCCCCAAAACTCACAGCACCGGGCGACGCGGCGTTGCAGGCACCTTAATTGTAGAAAAAATCGTCGGCGCGGCAGCGGAGGCGGGAGCGGATTTAAAGGCCTGCAAGACACTGGGAGATCGAATTAATCTAGTCACAGCATCCATGGGCGTGGCCTTGAGCAGTTGCACAGTGCCCGCTCTGGGCAAACCCACGTTCGACATCGGCGACAACGAAATCGAAATGGGCGTAGGCATCCATGGCGAGTGCGGACGCGAGCGCGTAGCCATGCGCTCCGCCAACGAAATTGTCGACTATCTGGCGAGCATCATTGATGATGACTTGAAACCGCAAAAAGGCCAATCGGCGTTACTGCACATCAACGGTTTCGGTGCGACGCCTTTAATGGAACTGCATCTGGTTTACGAGCTGGCCTCCCAATACTGGGAAAAACGCGGCATCAACATCTGCCGCTCCCTGGTCGGCAATTACACCACCTCGCTCGACATGGCGGGCTGCTCGATCACCCTGAGCCTGCTTGACGAAGAACTGCTCCGCCTGTGGGATGCGCCCGTCCATACCGCAGCCTTACGCTGGGGTTGTTAACTGCTTTGCCAGCACGTCAACCAGCGCACAAACCATTAACTGACTGGTTTTAGCACCCGCATCAATATGCCCCCGGCTACGCTCCTCCAGAAAAGAAGCGCGCCCCTTGGTCGCCAGCATGTCTCGGGTAGATTCCATACCCGCGATTGCTGTCCTTGCGACATTTTCCAATGCCACCGGTAGCGCAACCGAATCCTCTGCCGCCTGCCGCAAGCTTGCCGCGACCGGAATCAGCACATCCAGCATCGTTTTCTCGCCTGCATCGGCCTTGCCCCGCTGTTTTACCGCATCCACGCCACTGCCGAATATCTCGGCAAAAACCTGCAAATCTAAAGGCCGTTCGCGAGCTGCCTTGCTCATCGCTACAAACAGCGTACCGTATAAGGAACCTGACGCGCCGCCCACCGCCGTCATCATGGTCATGCCGATTTTCTGCCAGGCCGTCGGCCAATCAAGCTTTGCCAATTCATCGCTTTGGGCCGTCAGCGCCTTGATACCGCGTTGCAGATTGGTCACATGATCGCCGTCGCCGATAGCCTGATCTAGCGCCGTCACTTCCTCGGCATTGGCTTCGATTACATGATCTATCGCCTGGATCAGGCTGGGTAATAATGCAGGTATAAGTTGCATGGCATCCTCCAATTCAAATAGTCATTAGGGTGAACTGTGTCTCGCCCGTTCGGCGAATCATACCCCAAGCAGCACACCATTAGTTAAGCTAAAAAATAACTTTAATTTTTACTTGTTCTTTATTTGTTCTTCTGCTATATTTTTAAAAAACAAACAGAGAACGAATTATGATTAAATCACTTACCCGAAAGCAGCAGGAAATCTTCGATTTCTTATTGCAAAATCAGGACAACTTTCCCCATCCGCCCACTCTGGAAGAGCTTTGTGCAGGCATGGGCTTAAAATCTCGCGGCTCTTTGCATAATCACATTAAGGCCCTGATTAACGAAAACCTGATCGAAGCCCCGGAGCGCAAGCAACGCGGTATCCGCCTGACCGAATACGCCAAACAAATGACCGACCATTCCGACGATCAAAGCGCTCTGCCTTTTGTCGGCTTTATAGCCGCCGGAAAACCCATCGAAGCCGTCGAAAACATCACTTATATGTCTATCCCTGAGCAACTGAAAACACAAAAGCCCTGCTACGTCCTTAAAGTCAAAGGCGATTCGATGCTGGAGCAAGGCATCTACGACGGCGACTGGGTGATTATCGAACAACGCTGCCATGCCCGTAATGGCGAAATTGTCGTGGCCCTGGTCAACAAAGCCGAAGCCACACTGAAATTTATTGAGCAATACCCGCACGAAACATTACTCATCCCTGCTAATTCAACCATGGAAGCCTTGCGCTACAACCCGGAGCAAGTCGAAATTCAAGGCGTATTAGTAGGCCAAATGCGTAGTTATACTAAAAACCACTAGGAGAAATATCATGTTGCAACAACCAATCCATATGCGCGACCAAGTGACCAATCGAGTAGACATCATAATGAACAACGGCAAGCCGCCGTTCGCCGAATGGCTGGAGGAATTTACAACCTCGCTGTTATTTGTGGCCATCGTTATTTTTCTTATTCGCATCTAAAGCCGCAATTCACTTGTCGACCAATATAGATTGAAAAAATCATCGACAACAGATAGGGTACGCACGAAATAACGATGCACTATATTTCTTGATTAACAATAATAACAAAAAGCTCGTCATTCCGGCAGGAATGCCAGACCCGTTAGAGCGCGAAGCGAATCCAGCCACATGGATGTGAAGCATAGAATTAAGCCAAGCGATTCGGCAAGCTACCATCCTTGGCTCTGGATATTGGCATCCCTGCCAATATGACGATGCTCTGAGATTCCTTGCCAATCAGGTTATATTTTTATATGTCTATCATTCTCAGACCACGACATACCTGCCTTTGTATGATTAATTCCTGGTGCGTGAAAGCCAGTCACGTGCCGTGCCTGATTCTTTCCAATACTACTCTCCCCTCTTTTCTGCAAGGTTACAATAAATGCCTATTTCGTCTACCGCTCTTGAGAAGATTATCCGCGAAGCCGGATCAATCGCCATGACTCATTTTAAAGACCTGAAGAATTTAGAGGTGACTAAAAAAAGCCCCCGAGACCTGGTCACCGATGCCGACGTGGCGGTTGAAGCCTTCTTACAAAAATCCCTTGCTGAGCATTACCCGCAATTCGGTTTTTGGGGGGAAGAGAGCGGACAAAGCGCCAACCAAACCAGCCGCTGGATCGTCGATCCGATTGACGGAACGCACTCGTTTTCACGGGGCCAGTATTTCTGGGGCATCAGCGTCGCGCTGGAGATCGACCAGGAAATCATATTCGGGGCTGTCTATGCGCCCGCACTGGATGATTACTATGCTGCCGAGAAAGGCAAAGGTGCCTGGAAAAACGGATCGCCCATTACCGTATCCAATGAAAGCAACCTTGCTGATGCGATGGTCGC
The DNA here is from genome assembly GCA_945861405.1 of Candidatus Methylobacter oryzae. Taxonomy (GTDB): domain Bacteria; phylum Pseudomonadota; class Gammaproteobacteria; order Methylococcales; family Methylomonadaceae; genus Methylobacter_A; species Methylobacter_A oryzae_A. Next base: position 31,296 of record CAMAUL010000001.1, read on the forward strand.
GACCGGATTCGCCTGCTTGCGCTCCTACTTAAAAGAAAACAACCTGCAACGGTTCTGCCGAATCGCCGAAATAACAACCGGGCAGCGCCGTTTCGGCTCTGCGGCAATTGATCTATGCCTGGTTGCGGATGGACAGGTTGACGCTTTTTGGGAGCAGGAATTAAACCTGTATGACGTTGCCGCCGGGGCATTAATTGCAAGCGAAGCAGGCGCTACGGTTACCGACTTCCAAGGCAATAAAGGACTCTTTCCAAAGCAGATCCTGGTAACAAACGGGAAGATTCTTAACCAGATACTTCCGCTGATGTGATGTCTTTATTAATAATTCCGTAGGGTGGGCAACGCTTTTTTTGCCCACCAAAACAAAACGCCCACCATACCCAAAAGGCACATAAGAAACCATCAACTCGGTTCGCCGCCACATGCCAAAGCAATGGTATCGAGTGTCCCAGCCCAATCCAACGGATAAATGCCCAGCGCGACATCGCAGTGAAAAGTAGTATACGGCCAATCCCTTACACGCGTCACCAAGCCATGTTTAACCGGATTGATGACAATGTAATCAATGTGATGCGAATAATCCAATTCCGTTGTAATGCAATGCTCCCAATAACGTCGTTGCCAGAAGGTTGATTCACGATGCTTGGTTTTGGATACCGTCATCCAATCCGTCCGATGATAATATTGGGCGCATGCCAAAGAAACCATCCGTTTTATCAAGCCCCAACGCATCGAATAATTAGCATCGCCCGGCGGCAATGTCCAAACACAATGCAAATGATCGGGTAATAAAACCCAGGCATTGATGGTAAAAGGGTGTCGTGATTGTACCGTTTTGATGGCATCGCGCAATGCCGCACGTACCGGAGCATCACAAAGAATCGGGCGACGGCGATAGGTGACCACAGTGAAAAAGTAAGTTGCGCCAGGAATGTCGGCGCGTCGATAACATGACATAGTGATATGTATTAGCCAGCGGATGTGTTGTTCAGTATAGCAAAATCAGTAAATGTAGGGTGGGCAGCGCGGTTTTGCCTTTTTGCCCTCGGGTACACCAAAAAACCCGAATGGCACCCATAAAAAAACCACCCAACCCCGCGAAGGATTGAATGGTTTGTGTTGGATCAAGATACGATTAATTACAGGTTATGCGTTTAATCGCGTGGGCAGAAAAGCGTTGCCCACCCTACCCGGCTTAATTAGAATGAATCGCGCCGGTATCAATGTGATGGTGAATTTTGGCTGACTTAATGGCAAACAGCAAAGCAATCAATCCCCATAAAGCAACAAGTCCCATTCCTAAAAGTGCAGCAATTTCAATGGTCATTTTATTCCCCTTCTTCGTCTTGAATAGACATGAGCAGATGCAAAATGGTTTGGCAAACTATCCACCAGATAAACGCACCCAACAGGATTACCGGACTGTTACTTGAATAGCCCATAAAGCCCAACCCGACACCGCCGAAATTAGAAATCTTTTTCAATTCATCAGCAATTGATTTTCTGACTTCACGATCAAATTTTAGTTTCATGCTAAAGAATATATCATAAAAGCACCCACCACCCACAAAAAAACCACCCAACCCCGCGAAGGATTGGATGGTTTGTGTTGGGTTAAGGTACGATTAATACAGGTTATGCGTTTAATCGCGTGGGCAGAAAAGCGTTGCCCACCCTACCCGGCTGCCTAGCTTTTAACGACATTCAGCCGGCGCATATTTAGCTGGAAGGTTACCGGCAACCATACCAGTAAGTCCACGGTTACCTGCCGTAACACTCGTTGCAGTGGCACAACCCCAATCAATAGCGCCTGCTACACCGGCTGCTGGAAGTGCATTTTGCACATTCGGAGTAAATACTATCGTCTGGCCTAATGCATCGGTCGGTAAACCACTACCTGCTGCACTTGTCAGAGTAACTGTAATCGCACCTGATGCAGCAACCTGTATATCGTCTACAAACTTGGATTGTTTCTCAGCTTGAAGCTTAGCGTTATACATGGCAACCGCCGCTGTTATCCCAGCCATGCTATCCGTTTGAAATGCTTCACTGATTAATCCCTTAACAGCATCTCCTGCAATCACAGCTTCACTGACTTTTGAGCGAACGGTGTAATCCTGATAAGCCGGAATCGCTACCGCCGCCAAGATGCCAATGATCGCCACAACGATCATTAATTCGATTAAGGTAAAACCTTGTTGTGCTTTTTTGATAGATAATGCGTTCATGAGTCAATCCTCTTTAAATTAAAAATAAACCGCAACAAGACACATGCAGCAGCCATGCCAAACATTCTTACCTATCGACATTTTGTTTTTCGAATTAATTGTAATCCACATTGAAACAACCACTTACATGCATTAAGAAAGATGATCCGCGCCAATAAAGCACTGCCCGCGCCGACCGAAAAACTGGTCACGGCAGAAATGCCTGCCAAAAAGACCTGCCATGCTAAAATGCCGCTAAAAAAACACTGCCAAATATATTGCACTCTTTTAAATCAATGGCCCTAACATGCAACACGTCAGCCTTCACACAGCCACTACGTTAACCGAATGGAGCGAACGCACTATAAGACGCCGCGTTGCCGACGGTAGCTTACAGTGCGCTGCCAATAATGAGGCCCAACACAAAACCATGATCTGTTTCGACTCGATCAAACACGACATCTGCATTTCTCTAAATCCAGATGATATTGAGCTTATTAAAAGCGCCGACTCAGGGGATGCAAAAGCTCAAAATGATTTGGCGTTGCTTTTTTTAGAGCATAACAAGCTGAAAAGCGCTGTCTATTGGCTGGAACTGGCGGCAAAGCAAAACTTTACCGATGCGATGCACTTGCTGGGGTGTTGTTATTTGGATGGCAACGGCTTACCTAAAGACGATAGCCTTGCCATGATGTGGATTGCTAAAGCCGCTTCACTGGGCCATTCGATAGCGCTCGCCCAGATTCAGTCGATACGCGTAACTTAAAAGCTTGCGGATTTCGCTAACATCCTGAACAACAAGCCAATCGTTACAAATTGCTAGATTCCACAATGCTTTATCCAAGTTATTTGACGAATAGTTACAAAATAAAGATTTTATAGAATGCAACTGACTATATGTTGCTATAGTATGCGCATACACACCCAACATTAACGGAGTTTATACGATGCAGACTCTAGCCAACACCACAAAGAAAGCAACCAACATTACTCTCTCGTCAGATGTATTGACCGAAGCGAAAGCATTGGGCATCAATATTTCGCAATCTTGCGACCAATTCTTACGCGAACTGGTACGTAATGAACGGGAAAGGTGCTGGCAGCAGGATAACGCCGATTTTATCGCCGCTTATAATCAAACTGTGACAGATGAAAGTTTGCCATTGGACTCATGGCGGTCATTTTAATATGCCGCGTTTTGATATCTATCGAAATATTGGTGAGCATGCTGAAACGACGCCGTATCTTCTGGATGTCCAAAGCGATTTGTTACAAGGCCTGGAAACCCGCATCGTCGTGCCGCTACGCAGACGCGATCGTTTTCCTGCCGTCAGTCTTCCCGCTAATCTTACGCCGACGTTCGAAATTGAAGGCGTCGAATGTCTACTGGAAACACCGAAGCTGGCCGCAGTGCCGCTCCGTTTGTTAAAAATGCCGGTCGCATCGCTTGCGTCCAGGCAGCTTGAAATTACTGCGACGCTGGATTTTCTATTTCAGGGGTTCTGAGCAAGCGCATCGTTTGCAAGTGATGCGCTTTGTTTACTGTCCTTTTTTTACATCCAACCATGTATCGTAAGCAAGATACGCCAGAAAACCCACAAAACCAATCATCATCACAGCAAGCAAAATACTATTCATTTTCCAAATCCTCCAATAACCGTTTTATCTGTTTGTAACTCCACAACGCAAAAGCCAAGCTACAAAAAAAGCCTGATGCGCATAGCAGCAATATCCAGAAACTAATCGTTAAATAATGCTCTGCCGCCCATCCCACCAACGCCATAACCATGGCTAACGCAGCAAAAAACATTTTTTCATGAAATGAAATTTCGGCTTTAATTCGTTCTATTTTTGGCATTTTAATCACTTGACCCATAAAACCAGCTCAATTATACCACTCCTCCGAAAACCGAGGACGGGGTTCATTTGTAACCGGCTTACTTTAACTTGGCCTTAAGCATTTTGTTCACTTCTCCGGGGTTAGCCTTGCCCTGCATCTCCTTCATGACTTGCCCGACAAAAAAGCCGAAGACCTTATCTTTACCACTACGGTATTGCTCAACCTGATCCTGGTTATCGGCAATAATTTTATCGATAATGGCTTCTATCGCGCCGGTGTCGGTGATTTGTTTCAGGCCTTTGGCTTCGATGATTTGATCGGCTGTCGCCGTGCTCTGCCACAACTCTTCGAACACTTGCTTGGCAATCTTGCCGGAAATGGTGTCGTCGCTGATGCGTTTTAACAATCCGGCCAGACGTTCATGACTGACCGGCGAGTCGGTAATATCCAGGTCGGCTTTGTTAAGCACTGCCAGAAGATCGCCAGTTATCCAGTTGGCGCACATTTTTGCTTCACAAGCCGATTCCTTAACCACGGCTTCGAAATAATCAGCCATCTGACGGGAGGATGTCAGCAAGGTGGAGCTCTCTTCATCCAGATTGTAATCAGTTTTAAAACGCAGTTTTTTTGCTTGGGGTAATTCCGGCAGTTGGGCTTTTATTTGTGTTTTAAAGTTTTCATCAATCAGCACCGGCAACAGGTCGGGATCGGGGAAATACCGGTAATCATTGGCCTCTTCCTTACTGCGCATGGAACGGGTTTCATCCTTGTCGGAATCATACAGGCGGGTTTCCTGCACCACGGTGCCGCCGCTTTCTATCAGCTCTATTTGCCGCTCAATTTCGTGATTAATGGCTTTTTCGACAAACTTGAACGAGTTGATATTTTTGATTTCAGCCCGCGTACCGAATTCCTTCTGGCCTTTAGGACGCACCGAGACGTTGGCGTCACAGCGGAACGAACCTTCCTGCATATTGCCATCGCAAATACCCAGATAGCGCACAAGTTCATGCATTTTCCGCATATAGGCCACGGCTTCTTTGGCTGAACTCATTTCCGGTTCGGAAACAATTTCCAGCAGCGGCGTACCGGCACGGTTTAAATCAATCCCGGTCAAGCCGTGAAAATCCTCATGCAGCGATTTACCGGCATCTTCTTCCAGGTGAGCGCGGGTGATGCCGATGCGTTTCGTTACGCCGTCAACATCAATATCCAAATGCCCGACACCGACGATAGGCAGATCCATCTGGCTGATTTGATAACCTTTGGGCAAATCCGGATAAAAATAATTTTTCCTGGCGAAAACCGAATAGGGCGCGATATGCGCTTCGATGGCCATGCCGAAGATAACCGCTTTGCGCACGGCATCCTCATTCAATACCGGCAATACGCCCGGCAAACCTAAATCGACGGCGCAGGCTTGGGTATTGGGTTCCGCTCCGTAAGCAGTGGAAGCCCCGGAAAATATTTTGGATCTGGTGGCAAGTTGGGCGTGAATTTCCAGACCTATAACTGTTTCCCATTGTGAATTCATTTTGGCAGCTCCTTTTTATTCGGCAAAAACGTCGGCTAGATCGATTTCCAGTTCGGGAAAAAGATAGGGTTTTGCGATGTCGTCGCCTGCGTGCATGGCGAATAGTTGATATTTTTCTGTATCTTGGTTCAACACAAACTGATAGACCGCTTGTTCATAGGGATAAACCAGCCAGTATTCGGTGACTCCGTTTTCCTGGTAAAGATCGTATTTAAGGCGCATTTCCCTCTTGGTATTGCCTGGAGATAACACTTCAATGACCCAGTCCGGCGCGCCGCTGCAACCTTGTACGGTCAATTTTTCAGGATCGCAAATCACACATAAATCGGGTTGCACGACGCTGAAAATCTCCCGGTCGGCTAACGTCGATTTTCGCCGGTTGTATAGGCTCACATCAAACGGCGCGTGAAAAACCTGACAAGGTTTTTTATGTAAATGATTCCCGATAATAACCAATAGATTGCGTGAAAGACGTTGATGTTTCACATTCGGCGCAGGCGCCATCAACATGATTTTACCGCGTATCAGTTCAACGGTTTCCTCCAGTTGCCAGGTCAAGTAATCGGCATAGCTGTAAGTGGCGTTTAAATCTAACTGCGAAAGTTGCGTAATAGTGGTCATAGTCGTTTACTCAAAATCGTTAGGGATAAGTTGATGCCAGTCAGTTACTTGCTGATACTGATGGGCGATATTCAACAACCGGTCTTCGGCAAAATAATTGCCGATGATCTGCAAGCCTACCGGTTTGCCTTCGACAAACCCTGCGGGAACCGACATGGCCGGGACTCCGGCAAGATTGATCGCAATCGTGTAAATATCGGATAAATACATTTCAATCGGATTGCCTATTTTCTCGCCGATACCGAACGCGGTGGATGGCGTGACCGGCCCCATCATCACATCGACTTCAGACAGCGCTGCTTTAAAATCTTCGCTGATCAATCGGCGAATTTTTTGCGCCTTAATATAATAAGCATCGTAATAACCGGTCGACAACGCATAAGTCCCCATCAGGATACGGCGCTTAACTTCCTTGCCAAAACCTTCACCGCGCGAACGGGTGTAAAGATCGGTTAAGTCCGCCGGATTTTCACAGCGGTAGCCGAACCGCACGCCGTCAAAACGCGACAGGTTGGCCGAGCACTCCGCCGGGGCAATAACATAATAAGCGGGAATGGCCAGTTTAAGACTGGGCATCGATATTTCCGTGACTTTAGCGCCTAATTTCCGATATTCGTCGATAGCGGCTTCTATCGTTGCGGCCACATCGGCATTTAGTCCTTCGCCGAAAAATTCTTTGGGCAAACCGATTTTTAAACCTTCGAGGCTGTTATTTAACCCGACCCTATAATCGGGGACAGGCAAATCGACGCTGGTTGAATCCTTGTCGTCGAAACCGGCCATGGTTTGCAGCATGATAGCCGCATCCTCGGCACTACGGGTCATCGGCCCGCCTTGATCCAAACTGGAGGCATAGGCAATCATGCCGTAACGGGACACCCGTCCATAGGTCGGTTTCAATCCGGTAATGCCGCAAAGAGCGGCAGGTTGGCGTATCGAGCCGCCGGTGTCGGTGCCTGTCGCACAAACCGCAAGCCGCGCCGCAACAGCCGCCGCCGAACCGCCTGAAGAACCGCCAGGAACGGTGTTAGTATCCCAGGGATTTTTGACTGCGCCGTAATAGCTGGTTTCATTGGACGAACCCATCGCAAACTCGTCCATGTTCAGTTTGCCCAGCATCACCGCACCGGCGTTATTAAATTTATCCACCACCGTCGCATTGTAGGGGGCGATAAAATTATCCAGAATTTTCGAACCGCAGCTGGTTTTAACGCCCTCGGTGCAGAAAATGTCTTTTTGCGCAACCGGGATGCCGGTTAACAGTTCCGCGTCACCGATTGCGAGTCTTGCATCGGCTGCTTTAGCTTGCTCTAAGGCTAACTCTTCGGTGACGGTGATATAAGCATTAAGTACGCTGTGTTGTTTAATTCTGTCTAAAAAAGCCGTGGTCAATTCCACGCTTGAAAACTGGCCGGAACGCAAGCCCTTGGCTAATTCCGCAATTGATTTGTTATGCATAGTTGTTACTGCTCCCTTTACTCAATCACTTTGGGTACTAAATAAAGTCCCGCTTCGACTTGCGGCGCAATAGCCTGGAATTTTTCGCGCTTGTCCTGTTCGGTGACCACATCGGCCCGCAACCTTTGTACCTGATCCATCGGGTGAGCCATAGGCTCGACGTTATCGGTGTCAAGGTCGCTCATTTGCGTCATCAAATCCAGCATCCCGGACAAGTCATTTGTATAAGAGGCAACATCCTTCTCCTCGATGCCCAGTCGCGCTAAATGCGCTATTTTCTTCACATCATCTGCCGTTAAAGACACCATTTAACTCCCAATAAAAATTTCAGAGATTCTATACGTTATTATGTTTATAATACTTTATATCTTGCTCAAACACCCGCTTGATTGATAAAGTAATACACAACCATTCCCCTTGAAGGATACAGCTAAAAATGTTCAAAAGAATTCGCGGACTTTTCTCCAACGATCTCGCTATTGACTTAGGTACCGCCAATACATTGATCTACATTCCCGGCCAGGGCATTGTGCTTAATGAACCGTCGGTTGTTGCCATCAAAGAAGACCGAATCCGGGGCAATAAAACCATTGCCGCTGTCGGTCTTGATGCAAAACGCATGCTGGGCCGTACACCGGGTAATATTACCGCAATCCGTCCGCTGAAAGATGGGGTCATCGCCGATTTTGCAGTCACCGAACGGATGTTGAGATTTTTTATCGAAAAAGTCCATCAAAGCAAGCTGCTGCGACCCAGTCCACGTATTTTAATCTGCGTACCTTGCGGATCAACACAGGTTGAACGTCGCGCCATTCGCGAGTCTGCGGCAATGGCCGGTGCGCGTGAGGTTTATTTGATTGAAGAACCGATGTCAGCGGCTATCGGCGCAGGCTTGCCGGTCGAAGAAGCATGCGGCTCAATGGTTTTGGACATCGGCGGAGGCACCTCCGAAGTGGCGGTTATCTCCATCAACGGCATCGTTTATTCCTCATCCGTCCGTATCGGCGGCGACCGTTTTGACGAAGCCATCATCAGCTATGTCCGCAGAAACTACGGCACCTTGATTGGCGAGGCCACCGCCGAAAGAATAAAACATGAAATCGGCACCGCTTATCCCGGCAGCGAAATCAGGGAAATCGAAGTCAAAGGACGCAATCTGGCAGAAGGCGTGCCGCGCAGCTTTTCATTGAACAGTAATGAAATACTGGAAGCACTGCAAGAACCGCTATCCGGCATTGTCGGCGCGGTAAAATTGGCCTTGGAACAAACTCCGCCTGAACTCGGCTCGGATGTAGCTACACGCGGCATATTCCTGACCGGCGGCGGTGCGTTATTAAAAGATATAGACCGATTAATATCCGAAGAAACAGGTTTACCGGTCTATATTGCCGACGACCCTTTAACCTGCGTCGCCAGAGGCGGCGGCATGGTACTGGAGATGCTAGATAAAAAAGGCATCGCGCCTTTTTCCTTGGAATAATCAAGCGTCATCCTGCCTACCCTTAAAAGTGTTTATTTAGGCAGCAACAAAAACCGCAGGTTGGGGCTCATACCTCACCCCCAGCCTGCGGAGCGTTCCCAATATTTTTTAACTGGACATTGAGGCACCTGCTATAAAACTTTTATTTGCTACCGGCCCTTCCATCAACACCCGCCTACTTGTGGCAATCATCGCGTCAGTTGCCTTACTGATAACTGAGCACACCAGCCATAAATTGGACTCGCTTCGAGCCGCATTATCCGTTGTTGTCGACCCGTTAAAATATCTAATTGATTTGCCGACCGTATTGCTTGAGCAAGCCGGTGATGCTGTCAGCACCTATTCGTCCTTAAAAAAAGAAAACACCCATTTACGCGAAGAACAATTCATCGACAAAACCCGATTGCTTAAATTCGACTCGCTGGAAAAAGAAAATATTCGTCTGCGTGCGTTACTGGAAAACTCGTTCAAACTCGGCGAACAACTGTTGATTGCAGAACTACTGTCCATCAATACCGCGCCCTACGAAAATATAGTAGTGGTCAACAAAGGCACCCGTTTTGGCGTCCACCCCCAACAACCGGTACTGGATGCGAACGGCGTGGTCGGGCAGGTTTTTCGCGCTTTGCCGTTCACCTCCGAAATCATGCTAATTACCGATCCGAACCACGCCATCCCGGTTCAAGTCAATCGTAACGGCCTGTTGACCATTGCGATAGGCAGCGGCCAGCTCAACCGGCTTAACCTGCCTTTTTTACCGAATAATGCGGACATTCGCCCCGGCGACCTGCTGATAACATCGGGTTTAGGCGGCACCTTCCCATCGGGCTATCCGGTTGCCGTGGTTGATGATTTTACCCCAATCACCAACAAGCCTTTCGTCAACATCACCGCCACCCCCAAAGCCATGCTGGATAGAAACAGGGAGCTGCTGATCGTCTGGAGCGACTCATCCCCGGTTTCTCTGACCACGCAGCCGTCGGCACCCAACGAAAAAACGCCCGAAGGTGAAGGCGCAGGGACAGCCCCGTGATCGATAGCCAGCCCGACTTTGGCCGCATTGTTTTGACTATTCTCGTGGCAATGTGCTTAAGGATTGCGCCCTGGCCGGGTTTTTTAGCCGACATCAACCCTGACTGGGTGTTACTGGTGCTTATCTACTGGGCACTTGCCGTGCCGGAAAGCGCCGGCATCTTTAATGCCTGGACATTCGGCCTGCTGACCGATGTATTGACTGGCAGAGTATTCGGTCAATATGCGCTGTCCTATTCGTTGATTATTTATTGTTGCCTGATGCTGCACAAACGCTTGCGCCAATTTCCATTGCCGCAACAGGGCTTGTTTATTTTTTGTTGTCTGCTGTTCTCCCAAGTGCTGCTGTTCTGGCTAAAGAATATTCAACACCCCGATCAACTACACGCTTCTTTCTGGCTACCTGTTTTTACCGGCACACTCTGCTGGCCCCTAATATATATAGCACTGCGCCGTGTCCGTTTGTCACGTCGCGCTAAATAAAACCCGTCACAGCTGTTATGTCTCGCACCTATACCATTAAAAATAAGCTAGTAGAGAGCCGTCTATTTCTTAACCGTATTGTTGCGGCCTTTATTTTGATTCTGCTGTTAACTTCCGGCCTGATTGTGCGCCTGGTTTATCTGCAAATTGTCGGGCATGAGCATTACGCAACGCTGGCAAAAGACAACAGCATTAAAATCGAACCGCTGGTGCCGACCCGGGGCATTATTTATGACCGCCACGGCAAAGTGCTGGCCGACAACACGCAATCGTACAGTCTTGATCTGATTCCCGAGCAAATCAAGGATCTTGACGGCACTTTGCAACGCTTACAAAAACTGCTCAACATTTCTGACGAAAAAATCGACCAGTTCCAAAAACAACGCAAACGACAAAAACGCTTCGTCAGCACACCCTTGTTAATCAGCATGACCGACGAGGAACTTGCCAAATTTGCGGTAGTCAGGCCTTATTTCCCAGGCGTCGACTTTCAGGCTCGTCTGGTTCGACATTACCCCTACGCCGACTTGGCCTCCCATGTGGTCGGTTATGTAGGCCGCATCAACGAAGCGGAAATGAAGACTCTGCCCATCGCCGAATATCGGGGCTCCAGCCATGTCGGCAAGATAGGCATAGAAAACACCTATGAAACCGAGCTGCACGGCAAGACCGGCTATGCAGAAATAGAAACCAATGTCCAAGCTCGGGCGATCAACACGGTGAACTCGGTTCTCCCTGTGCCGGGCGAGAACCTGTATCTGACGCTGGACATCGACCTGCAAAAAACCGCCTATGATGCATTGGGCGACTTCAATGGCGCAGTAGTCGCCATTGACATTAAAACCGGCGGCGTACTGGTTTTTGTCAGTCGCCCCGGTTTTGACCCCAACCCTTTTGTTATCGGCATCGCCAACGATGCCTATCAGGCGCTGCAATCCTCCGAAAACCAACCGCTTTATAACCGCGCATTGCGCGGCTTATATCCGCCGGGTTCAACCATCAAGCCGTTTATTGCACTGGCCGGACTCGAGTACAATGCGATCAGCGCCGAGCATAAGCTGTTCTGTCCCGGCTATTATCAACTGCCCAATGTCAGCCACCATTATCGGGATTGGAAAAAAGGCGGCCATGGCTCGGTTGCTATGAGCGATGCCATTACCCAATCCTGCGACGTGTATTTTTACACCCTGGCATCAATCCTGGGCATAGACCGGATGCACAATTTCTTGCGGCACTTCGGTTTCGGCGAAAAAACCGGCATTGACCTCGCTGGAGAAAAGCAGGGCTTGTTGCCCTCGCGCGAGTGGAAGCGCAGCCAACACAATCAGTCCTGGTATCCGGGAGAAACCCTGATCACGGGGATAGGCCAGGGATTTCTCCAGGTTTCACCGATACAGCTGGCCAAAGCCGTTGCCACCTTGGCGAATAAAGGCCAAGTGGTCACACCTTTTCTGGTGAAACATGCGATCAACCCGGATTCCGTAGACCCTGACATGGAAACCCAGCTGGGCAACATTGAGCTTAAACCCGAAAACATCAATACCATCATCTCGGCCATGGTCAATGTTATCCATGATCCCCACGGCACTGCCAAAAGCATCGGCAAAGACATTAACTACCAAATCGCCGGAAAAACCGGGACTGCTCAGGTTTTTAACATCAAGCAGGATGCCAAATACAACGAAAACGACATCGACTTCAAATTACGCGATCATGCCTTATTTATTTCTTTCGCCCCGGCTGCCGATCCCAAAATTGCAGTGGCCGTCATCGTTGAAAACGGCGGTCACGGCGGTTCAGTCGCAGCGCCCATCGCGGGACAGGTTATCAAGCAATATTTAGGGGACAATAGTGAAAACAGAAACCCGGAGTGAACAATTTTATCCGCCGTCATTACTCGGCAATATCCTCAGAAAACTGCACATAGACATCCCGTTATTTGTCGGCTTATTGCTGATCTCCATACTGAGCTTTGTTATCCTTTACAGTGCGGGTAGCCAGAATATGGATGTGCTGATGCGCCAAGGCGTACGCGTCGGCTTGGCTTTTCTTTTAATGACGGCGCTGGCTCATGTCGACCCTTATCAATTCAAGCGCTATTCGGCGCTGCTGTTCGGCTTAGGGATCGCTTTGCTCGTTGCGGTTCTGGTTATGGGGCAATTCGGCAAAGGAGCGCAACGCTGGCTGGATCTGGGCGTTTTCCGTTTCCAGCCCTCGGAAATGATCAAGATCACCACGCCGATGATGATCGCTTGGTATTTAGCGGAACACGCCTTGCCGCCAAAATCAAAACAATTGCTGATAGCTGGCATGCTGATCGTTATTCCAACCCTATTGATCGCCAAACAACCTGACTTGGGTACCGCGTTGCTGGTTGCCAGCTCCGGTGCCGGCGTACTGCTTTTTGCCGGTCTGTCCTGGCGCTTCATGCTGGCAATATGCGCCACGCTGGCGGGACTCACACCGATACTCTGGCATTTTATGCGCCCCTATCAACGCGACCGGGTACTCACCTTCTTAAACCCGGAAGCCGATCCTCTGGGCCGGGGTTACCATATTATCCAATCGAAAATCGCTATCGGCTCCGGCGGCATCTACGGCAAAGGCTGGCTGGGCAGCACCCAGTCGGAACTGGATTTCTTACCGGAAAGCTCCACCGACTTTATTTTTGCGGTCTTTGCTGAAGAGTTCGGACTGTTCGGCTGCGTAGGCCTGCTGGCTTTGTACCTGCTTATCATCAGCCGCTGCCTGTATATTGCCTCGCAGGCTCAGGACACTTACAGCCGCTTATTAGCCAGCAGCTTGGCATTTACCTTTTTTGTTTATGTTTTTGTCAATATCGGCATGGTCATCGGCGTGCTCCCGGTAGTCGGCGTGCCACTACCCCTAGTCAGTTACGGAGGCACTTCCATCGTCACGTTACTGGCCGGCTTCGGCATTCTTATGTCGATTCACACCCACAAAAAATTTATACCACATTAAGATAAATGGAACACGGATGACACGGATAGGGCGGATTTAAACGGATTTTTAAAGCTGAGATCAAATTTTTTATGTGCTTTTAAATCAGTGATTATCCGTTTAATCAGTGTCATCCGTGTTCTATTAATCGTTGCTGAATAGTTACCAAAATACAACCTTGCTCTCTGTACCTCCAATTCATATTCTTATCGCGCCCATGAAACTAAAACAAGCCCAAAACACCAAGCTAAAGCTATTTATGCCCTGGCTCAGAAGCCTAGCGCATCCTTTTCGCCTTTCGCCCTTCGCCTTTAGCCTGTTACTGATCTCTTGCACCACCAGCACCAACATCAAAGACACCGAATCGGTTAATACGTTCATAGAACAAATGGCTACCAAGCACCAATTCGATGAAGCGGAATTAGATGACTTGTTTGCAACCGTCGAGATTAAGCAGGACATACTCAAACGCATCGCCTCGCCCTCGGAAGGCTTGCCCTGGTATAAATACCGCAAAATATTCCTGACCGATGCGCGTATCAATGCCGGTGTGCAATTCTGGCGGGACAATGCGCCCGCACTGGCCGCTGCCGAACAAAAATACGGCGTTCCGCCCGAAATTATCATTGCCATTATCGGCGTTGAAACGCAGTTCGGAAAAAACACCGGCAATCACCGCGTTATCGATACCCTATCGACACTGGGCTTTGCCTATCCACCGCGCAGCAAGTTCTTTCTCAGCGAACTTGAAAACTTCCTGCTGCTCTGCCGCGATGAACACATTAACCCCGCCGATCCGCTAGGTTCCTATGCAGGCGCGATGGGCATGCCGCAATTTATGCCCAGCAGTTTCAGAAGCTATGCCGTGGATTCCGACAACGACCATCGCCGCGATATCTGGCACAACAGCAGCGATGTGATCGCCAGTGTTGCCAACTATTTTGCCAAACATCATTGGCAAGCCGGTAAAGCTGTTGCCGTACCGGTTACCGCGAAAGATACGAACTATAAATCGGCATTGAATAAGAACCTTAAGCCTAATTTAAGCGTTACCGAGTTAGAATCGCTCAACTTAATTATATCGAGGCAAATACCTTTAGACAGTAAAGTGAAACTGCTTAGCTTTGAACAGCAAGAACAAGGCGAAGAACTCTGGGCGGCGTTGGACAATTTTTATGTCATTACCCGATACAACCACAGTCCTTTATATGCCATGGCCGTTTATCAGTTAAGCCTATCTATTTTAAATAAAAAAGGCTCATTTCCATGAATAAGATCCTCCCGCTACTTTTAATTTTTGTTTTATGCGGCTGTACCGCCGAACAGATAAGAACTTCCGACTCCTCGGATCAAACATCGGCTACAACTGCACACCATTCAAGATTCCACTTTGGCGGCTCTGATACTGCCAGCTCCGACGAAACAAGCCTGTTACCCAGCATTGCCCGTTACCTGAAACAAGGCATAGCCTCATGGTACGGCTCCGAGTTTCACGGCAAGAAAACCGCGTCCGGCGAAATATACGACATGTACGCGATGACCGCCGCACACAATACACTGCCTATTTCGTCTTACGCTCGCGTCACCAACCTGGAAAATCAGCGTAGCGTTATTGTCCGCATCAATGACCGGGGTCCTTTCCATGGCAACCGGGTTATGGATTTGTCTTATGCCGCAGCCAAGAAACTGGATCTTCAACAGGCAGGAACAGGAGCCGTTGAAATCAAGGCTATAGCGCCTGAACAAGCGTTAGCGCAACTGCAAGACACCGCAGAAAAACAACAGAAGAATGTCTATTTACAGGTAGGCTCTTTCGGCAACAAAAAGAAAGCTGAAAAACTGCAAAATAAAATTGCTTCGCACCATTTACCTCAGCCTGCAATACTACCCTCAACACACAAAGGCTCGACTCTATATAAAGTTCAAATGGGACCTATCGAATCACCGACGAACGTTCAACAGCTAAATAATCAGCTGGCAAAACTGGGCATAACAGCCACCCAATTTGTTACCGAACCTGATCAAAAACAAATCTCCGTGATACAATAAAGCCCATAGAATGGGCTGATCAGGAAGCCCTTCGTTCGCGATTGATGGGCTTCGTGCCTTAGCCCATCCTATGTCCACCGATAGAGAGCTAATGATTCATTTTAAAAATATCTCCGTTTTTTTATTTTTTAGCCTATTAATTGCCGCGACGACTGCACACGCCGAAGACGCTGAAATCACAACTCCTCCAGCGCCCACGATTGCTGCCAGCGCCTACATGCTAATGGACTTTGACAGCGGCAAGGTGCTGGCGGAAAACAACGCCGATGTTAAGCTTGCCCCCGCCAGCCTCACCAAGATCATGTCTGTTTATGTGGTGTTCCGGGAAATCAGCAACGGCCACTTACATTTAGGCGATCTGGTCACCATCAGCCAAAAAGCTTGGCAAACGCCAGGCTCCCGCATGTTTGTCGAAGTCGGCAACCAGATTAAGGTTGAAGACCTGTTAATGGGCGTCATCATTCAATCCGGCAACGATGCCAGCGTAGCCTTGGCTGAACATATCGCCGGCGACGAAATCACGTTTGCCGACATGATGAACCAACATGCCGAACGCCTAGGCATGAAAAACAGCCATTTTGAAGACAGCAACGGCCTGCCTATCGAAAACCATTACACCACCGCACGCGATCTGGCTATCCTCACCCGCGCTTTAATCAAAGAATTTCCTGAATATTACCGCTGGTTTTCGCAAAAAGAATTCACCTTCAACAACATCGTTCAGCATAACCGCAACCAGCTGTTATCACGCGATGAAACGGTGGACGGCGTTAAAACCGGATTTACCGATGCCGCAGGATATTGCTTGGTCGCCTCGGCATTAAGAAACAACATGCGCCTGATTTCCGTAGTCATGGGCGCAAGCAGCCCCAACGCCAGAGCCAACGAAAACCAGAACCTGCTCAACTACGGCTTTCGCTTTTTTGAAGCGCACAAACTGTATTCAGGCAAAACGGCGCTATCCGAGGCACGAATCTGGAAAGGCGACTCTAAAAACATCCCGCTTGGCTTGGCCGAAGATCTTTATGTGACGATTCCCCGCCGCCGTTACGACGATCTGAAAGCCGCCATCACCATCGATAAAAAAATTACCGCGCCGGTTAAAGAAGGCACAAAACTGGGTACGGTCAACGTCACCCTTAAAGATGAGCAGATCGTCAGCAAAGACCTGATCGCGCTGAAATCAGTAGAGCAAGGCAACATTTTTCGGCGACTCTATGACAGCGCGATGCAGCTGCTGGAGAAGCCGGATGGACAATAAAACCGTCTATCTAAATGGCGATTACCTGCCGCTGGATGAAGCCAAAATTTCAGTCATGGATCGCGGCTTTTTGTTCGGCGACGGGATTTACGAAGTCATCCCGTCCTACTCGGGCAAATTGTTCCATTTTTCCGAACATATGGAACGACTGGAAAACAGCCTGTCTTCGATTCGTTTAACTAACCCGCACGACCGGGCGCAATGGCTGGAAATCCTGACGCCGTTGCTGGATGCAAATCTGGATCAGTATATTTACCTGCAAATTACCCGTGGCGTTGGCCCCAAAAGGGATCATGCTTTCCCGAAAGGTATTATCCCAACCGTGTTTGCGATGAGCTCAACCATCGTGCCGTTTGCCGATTTGGGTTCCGGCGCGAAAGCCCTCAGCGTTGATGACAGCCGTTGGGAGCTGTGCAATGTCAAAGCCACCACGCTGCTGGCCAATATTTTACTCAGGCAGCAGGCCGTAGAAAAAGACTGTGCCGAAGCCATCCTGGTCAAAGACGGCTATGTGACCGAAGGGGCCGCCAGCAATATCTTTGCTGTGATCGACGGCATCCTGATTACGCCGCCCAAAGGCCACGAAATATTGCCCGGCATTACCCGCGACGTGATTCTGGAACTTGCCGAGCAAAACAACATCCCCTACAGCGAAGACATCATTTCATTGGACGCCTTAAAAACCGCCAGCGAAATCTGGCTAACCAGCTCGACACGGGAAATCATCCCGGTTATCCAGCTTGATAACAACATGATTTCAAACGGCAAACCCGGCCCGATATGGCAAACCATGAATCAATTATTCCAGACTTACAAAAAATCCCAACCATGAGCGAAGAAACATTATTAGAATTTCCCTGCCAGTTTCCGATCAAGGCCATGGGAAAATCCGATCTTGAACTTGACCTGCTGATCATAGAAATCGTGCGCCGCCATGTCGTCGATATTAGCGAAAACGCGGTAACAACACGCCCCAGCAAAGACGGCAATTACATCGCCGTGACGGTCATTATAGAAGCCTCCAGCAAGCAACAGCTGGACGCCATTTACCAGGATTTAACCGACCATCCACATGTCTTGATGGCTTTGTAAGTTATTCAGACCATTCAGCCACAGATTAACACGGATATACGCTGATTGATGGTACCGACTCCCAAGGAAATGCAGATAAAATCCTTCGACAGACACAGGACGAACGAAAAGCTGTTGATTTCGTGGCAAAACCTTCGGCTACGCTCAGGAGAGCCTGTCGAACCATGAATGGAATCAAGCTGTCCAGCACTTTCCTAGCTAACGTTCACCCTTGCACATACAAACGCGCGATATGTTCAAAGCCAGCTTTGAACTCCGGTGCTCATATTTTCTGGAGTCCAAAGCTGGCTTTGGTCACTACAAAAGAGGTTGCCCATGAATTGGGGAAACGGATCAACATTTAAGCGAGTTATTTGCAAAATAAATCTGTTTGATCTGTGTCAATCTGTGGCTAAATAGTTAACTATAAATCATCTTAATGGCAGCGATACGTAACTTAGGATTACAAGATTACGAATCCATCTGGCAGGACATGCAGCGATTCACCCAAAATCGCGATGCCGAAACTGCCGATGAAATCTGGATCACCGAACATCTCCCCGTTTATACGCTGGGCTTAAACGGCAAGCGTGAGCACCTGCTCAATACCGGCGACATTCCGGTCGTCAATTCCGACCGGGGCGGGCAAGTGACCTATCACGGCCCCGGCCAGCTGATTATTTATACCCTGCTGGATATTAAACGGCTAAACTTAAGCATCCGCTCACTGGTCACCACATTGGAACAAGCCATGATTTTCGCCCTGGAACAATACGGCATTATCGCGGTCGCCAGAGCCGACGCCCCCGGCGTTTACGTCAACGGCAAAAAAATCGGCTCCATCGGCCTGCGCATCAAAAAAAATTGCAGCTATCACGGCCTAAGCATCAACAACCACATGGATTTGCGCCCTTTCGACCATATCAACACCTGCGGCTATTCGGGACTTGAAGTGACCCAACTGGCCGACCTGGGCGTGACCGTCAGCAACGCAGGACTCGCCATCCCCGTTACCCAAGCACTCATCACGGCATTAGAAAAATGACATATCAAGCGCCCTCCCGTTCCACGCCCGATTCCCACCAGCGCAACAGCGAAAAGCTGGCAAAAATCCCGATCAAGGTGGAACCAGCCGGAACCACTTTGCGCAAGCCCGAATGGATACGCGTAAAAATATCGGCCAGCGACGAAGTCACCCGAATCAAGCAACTGCTGCGCGAAAACAACCTGCATAGCGTTTGCGAAGAGGCCGCCTGCCCCAATATGGGCGAGTGTTTCCAGCACGGCACTGCCACCTTCATGATCATGGGCGATTTGTGCACCCGCCGCTGCCCTTTCTGCGATGTCGCGCACGGCAAACCGCTGGCGCTGGACAAAGACGAACCCCAACACTTGGCCGATGCGATACAAGCCATGGCCTTAAAATACGTGGTCATCACCTCGGTAGACCGCGATGATTTAAGAGACGGCGGTGCCGGACATTTTGCCGAGTGCATCGAAAAAATCCGCCTGCAAACCCCCGCCACCAAAATAGAAATCCTGGTGCCCGACTTTCGCGGACGCATCGAAAAAGCCGTAGCCCTATTAGCCGAACAGCCCTGCGACGTATTCAACCACAACCTGGAAACCGTCCCCCGGCTATACAAACAAGTGCGCCCCGGTTCCGACTACCAAGGCTCGCTGGATTTGCTGCGCCAATTCCACCAAGCCCGGCCGCAAACCCCCACCAAATCGGGCCTGATGCTCGGCGTAGGCGAACAGCCGGACGAAGTGCATCAAGTCATGAAAGATTTATTGGCCCACGGCTGCTCAATGCTGACCATAGGCCAATACCTGCAACCCAGCAAAGCCCATTTGCCGGTTCAAAGCTACATCACCCCTGAACAATTCGACGAATACGGCGCAGTTGCCAAAGCCTTAGGGTTCAAGCAAGTCGCCAGCGCGCCGATGGTTCGGTCGTCCTACCATGCAGATTTACAGGCTAAGGGTGTAATGCCCGACTGTGACAATTCCAATGATAAATCGTACTGAACATCGCTAATTTGTACCCTACATCGCTAAACGCTACTGAGTAACAATCATGCGAAAAGCAATTCCAAAAATCAAAGAATTTCCAGATGATGGCCGCATCTGGCGAGTAGATTGGTTTGGCGGTGTAGAACGTAATCACATGGTTCCCACCGAACCTAAAATTCAGCTCATCATCAGCCCGCTACTGGACGGCGTAACAGATTACGCCGCCTCAAGCGCGGTCAATCACGAAGAGCGCCGTACAATCAGTATCGGTGTTGGCCAACTCCCTCTTGTCACCATCGGATCGCTCTGGCTCAACCGTCACTGTCTTGTTGAGGCGGCGGGCAAAGATAAAATCTTCCATAACCTCACCATTTCGCCTGATACGGTTCGCTTAGTTAAGTCCGATGCCAAGGTAGACGGGCACCCTCTCATCCTCAAGCGCTTCCATCAAATCGGCGCAGGGCTTGCAGCAAACTGTCTAGCCATCAAATGGCGTGACGATCCCTACGGCATCATTGTACCTATTGCCGAGATTATCCGGTTTTACTATGCCACCTCTACCGACCTGGCTAAGGCCATCTTTGCAGGCGACTTCCGTCACGACCTTGGCTCGATCGTGAACCCGGCTGAGTGTGCTTTCAACGAACAGGAAAAACGCTGTTTGCTCAAGCTGCGCAAGGAGTTTGCCGATGCAGACGCTTGGGTTATTGGCCGTATTCTGAACAGTCAGGAGGCATTTGCAGGGGCCACTCTTGTACATGATTCTATGATCAAGGAGGCTGTGCAAAACAAACCTCGCTTATATCCTGAGGCCGCATTCCCTTTCAATGGCTCAACCAACCTGCGAGCACGGGTGAAGCCGATGCGAACGCCAGATGACAGCAACTGGCGTTATATAGTTTTTGCCCTGGAACATTGCACGGGGCCGTTTCCTTTTAATGCAATCACCTGCGATCGAGATAATAGCAACCTGCGCCCAGAAAAAGGCGAGGATCTTCCAGACGATCAGAAAAAAACTGCATTCCCGGTCAAACAGGCTTCTGACAAGGTCATTACCGATGGGGAATTACAGAGTGATAACGAGCCTTCCAACAATATGCAGTCAGCAGTTGTTACGCTGCCAGAGGATCGTTTTGGTGCATTGTCCAGCATGGAACTGGAAAAGCCAGAAAAGGAGATGTGCCATTACATTAACGCCGATACGGTTCGACCACTCGCTTTGCCAACAGATGTCCTCGGTACTGGTGATGGCACCTATTCGGATAACGGAGTGACCCCAACGGCAATGAAAACTGAACGTGTGCGTCAGGCTCCGCTACCTGCCAGCTTCAAAAATTTCGAGGCGATGATACGGTATTTAGATGCGCTACCAGGATACCAGGCTGGAATCCGTCAGATAAAATATCCCATAGCACACATTCCTCTAACAAAGCCTAGTTGGACTAGACAATGGAGTTACCTGGATTCTGGACGGAAAATCAAGCGTGCAGTAGTAATCGCTGATGTAATTCATAAACAGCAAGTCTACAGTTTGATCGAATTTCAGTGGCGTGAAGGGGAATCGTTCAAACTTGCCTTGATGTCTTTACCCAGTGGCATGAGGATGAGTGACGAACTAATGAACAAATTACTCTATGTGCTGGCCAAGAAAAATGGACGCTGGGAAAATGCAACGCCACTACCTGCAGATATTCGCCTAGCGGCGCTAAAACATACGTGGCCATATGTAGAAGCATACGCTGATGCTGTAATGTCAAAAATAAACACGGGAAATAGAAGCGAGGAACGAAGTTAAATTCAGCTTTATACTTATTGCTACTAAAGCCTGTGTCGTCTGATTGAAAGCTTGTCCCGAATTCTTCGTAATTGCTCAATCTGCTCATAATTAATGTTTGGGAATGAACTCTTTAATATAAACTCATCATACTTTAAACAAATTTTTTCAATCGAGTCTTTATTATCAAAGCTCAGAGCAAACTTAGAAAACTGTGAATTAGTTATTGATATATATGGAATCGGCAGCCCCTTAAACTCGCTTGGCGTTAGTTCTAATACACCTCCACCATAATAACGACCATGAAGCTCTGCAAATGCCAACGTAAGCGAGTTATAGAATGAATGGATAATGCTATTTATGTCGAAACCGTCACGAGGAGTAACAAGATACGCGCTGTCAGTTGCTAAAGCAGTAGATTCATTTTTAATGATTTTAGGATAATCATGGCATCTTTTAAAGAAAAGAGCAGGTGCTGGTGCGCCAATATTAGGAACCTGAAACCACAGTTTTCTGTTGCGCATTTTATATCGAAGATGTATTTGTCTAGAAGTACCTTCAATAAGATAATCTTGTAGAATTTTATTTTCCTCAACACCCTGTTCATTAAAATCCAAAAGGAAGCATGGAGTATCTATATCAGACAGAGCAGTTAATTTATTTTGACAAAAAATAACTCCCCCATTAATAACCGACGCTTTTTGAATTATTGGTTTTGCATACTTTAGCAATGATAATCTTTCTATTTCAGATTTACTGAGAATAAAGAAATCATTTGCGGCAGTAACTATCCCAGCCCTAGAAGAACACACATCATTTATTGTAGGCAGGTTCTTCGCTAATTGTTCAAGTAACCTACGTTCTGAAGAATTTAATGCATGACTGGTCCACTTTAATGAATCTAATGATTTATGATGATTTAGTTTTAAACGAGAAGGGGATTTTTCTAAATCTTTAAGATTCTCAACATTACAAAAAAAAAGACCAGGTGCGGTTGATTTTTTCTCGGCTATCAAAATTAAAGTATCTTGCCCCTTACACTCATGAAACAATAGCTCATTAAATGTAAAAACTTCTACTCGTTGAAATTGATTCAAAAGTAGTTCTCGAAGCTCTTTCGCATATTTAACCTGAAGCAATTCGGCTGGGAGCACTAAGGCTAGGACTCCATCATCAGCTAAAAGACTGATTGACCTGACTAGAAAGGCACTCCAGATATTTTTTACAGTATTTTTAGACAGTTCTGGGTATGAGGCATGAATTTTTGCTGATAGTTCTATTTGCCTATTGCTAAGATAATTCCTTTTAATATAAGGAGGATTTCCAATGACTAAATTGAAATCAGAATCCATTAATTCAGATTGAAGCTCTAAAAAGTCATTGCAAATGACTTCAAGCTTATTAAGATCATTATCAGCTGAAATTTTCTCAGCTTCAGCTGCAGATATTTCTACAGCAAATAGCTTATCTATATTAGATTTTATTCGATCAGATATCGATAGTGCACGTATAAATACCCCGTCACCAGCACTCGGTTCAAGAATTTTAAGGGGTCTTCCATCTAACTTTCCTGCTACTCTTTTGACAACAAAATTAGCGATATAAGGCGGGGTATAGAAAGAGCCAGTATGTTTCTTTGGGCTCATAGCTCCGTACCCAAATAATCAAAATAATTATTAAATTCACTATCCAAAAGTAGATATGCTTCCAAAAGCTCGACTCTCTTTGGATGCTGCGAATGAATAGCTCCATTTAACAGCTCCCTGATTTCCGTTTTTTTTATGCGCAGTTGATCTAGCATCCATATCAAACCATACCGCCTCAGACCTAGTTTGAGTTTTTTATGCATATAACGCGCTTCTGCACTAGCAGATATTGGTTGTATATTGCCCTTATCGTCACGAAAGAAATGCTGATTAAAATCAGTATCGCAAGGATCCAAATACATTCCTTCATCATCACTCTTTTGTATGTTTACATAAGAACATGAATACACCAGATTTGAATATGACGTTACTAAATAAGGATGCTTGCTTTTAGATTTAAAGTGGTCAATATGAAAACACCTTTTCCCTCCAAACCAAATATCTGGACAATCGGTATAGCCACATCTATTATTAAAATCGTTTCTCAGGAAATCTTTGTACCTTCTGTAGTCATTATAGGGATTACCGATAAATGTTCTCTGGGGAGTGGTTTCTCTAAATTCATATTTAATTTGCATTCTTCACTTTCTCTAGAAGCTCATTAACTGAATTAATAAGGTTATTTAACTGTTCAGAATTCGAACTTTTCTTAAACTCTTCTGGAATAGCAGCAGTAGCATCAAGAGCGCGCTCCAAGAATGAATCAAGCCTTATTAGCTCATCCTCTTCTTTTAAACTAAGTTTATTTCCTTGACGTTTACGATCACACAATTGCTCTAAGCTCTCTTCTGCTTCTGTGATGCGTGTTTTGTATTTTTGGATCTGCAGCAAAATTTTTTGGGGGAATGTAAGATGTTTGCCCTGATTATCCAAATGATTATCAATGTTTACATCCTTAGAGTACACCAAATTAACGTCTTTAATGGAAGTTGCTTCAGACGCATCTGAATCATAAGATGATGCTATGAAACATGGAAAACCTTCTCTAATACGCAAGAATGCTTCGATTAAATCAGACCCATAATAAGAAACGTTATAACATCTTGGGAGGTCACTTTTAATTTCATTTAGATTCCAATCTGAAACTAAAGCATCTGGATTTTCTTGACAAATATTATCAATCATTTCATCCAGATCTTCTGCAGGAAGCAACGTTATCACTTTCACCACATCTGTTCGAATAAGATCAGCAAAAGCAGCTTTGAACTCATTCTGCTCTTCTATTTGTTCATCAACAAATATAATTTTATAAGGCATTAGTAGCGTCCTTCACTTTATATTTTGATGGAATAGAAATTCTAAGACCAAAACCACTCTCTTGATTATTATCCACATTAAATAAAAGTTTTATGTTTCCGTCATACTCATTGACAACAGTTCTTACAATCCACATTCCCAATCCCGTACCAATTTCCTGTCCTGTATGATCACGTTTAGTTGTGTACATTGGATCAAATATAGTCTCTGGATTTAGAATATCTAGAGATATTCCAGGCCCATTATCTCGATACTCAATTAATATTTGGTTTCCAATTTCTTCGCATTTTATCAAAATTCTACGAGGTGCTCGCTTTATTGAAGGGCGTGTGAAAGCATCTAGAGAATTTGTTAACAAATTAACAAAGACGCTATCAAAATCAATCTCAAAAGCCCTAAGCTCAATATTAGTTGCACAATCAACCGAAAACTCTATTCCTCGCTCAGACAAAGTACTAAGCCAACTTGATCTTAACTGCTGAAAATATGTTCCCAAAAATAGCTGTCTTCGTTTACGTTTATCTTTTCGAGTAAATCCCAATGAGAAACCTAACCACGTTGAAATCTTTTTATCTGATTTCTTCATTTGATCTATATAGATAAAAGGATTTTCATAATCCTCAACATCATCAAAACTCTCTTTAGTTACCTTCTGACTTAATAAATTTATGAGCTTATCT
Source organism: Candidatus Methylobacter oryzae (assembly GCA_945861405.1). Classification (GTDB taxonomy): domain Bacteria; phylum Pseudomonadota; class Gammaproteobacteria; order Methylococcales; family Methylomonadaceae; genus Methylobacter_A; species Methylobacter_A oryzae_A. The sequence continues at coordinate 56,666 of CAMAUL010000001.1, forward strand.
GACCTTGATTGGAGTTTCCCCTGCATTTTACTTAAATCATGCCCCAAAGCTGCTGAGAGAATTCCACTGCTAGCCAACCCTCTTAAAAGTTTATGTTCACTTGTTAATTTTTCAATTGTTTCTTTTCTCGACTCAGCCAAATAAGCAAGGGCTAAAGCCTCTTGATTCTCAGTTGAACTTTGCTCATCATTAACTGACGAATCATCATTTTTGTTAGTCTGATTCTCCTTATTTTTCTGACGATTCCTTTTCAGAATAGATTGGGCTAATTTATCTGCCTTCTCAACATCTCTCACCGCACCGAATTTTTCATCATCATATTTTTTAAGCTCACTAGCTATAAAAGATCTATCTTCCTCAAATTTCGCTATTATTGCCGTAATTATCTGCTTGAATAATTGAAATGTCTGCGTTTCTTGCAGCCCCTCACGACTGGATTTATCGACGAACTCAAGGTTTGTTAAGCGAGAGATTTTAATCACTCCTGCTATATTCTCTGGCTCAACTCGATAACCACCTTCTGCTTTGGCGACACCAGCAGGACTAGCAGCTTTCCTAGATCCTAGACCAAGCCAATCGAATGCAGGTTCATTTGCTTCCCCATATGGACGCACACGAAAATTATCTCGATACATCTTTATACCACCAAGCTTACTTAACCACTCCTTGCGGGTATGTGACTTGATTGGCTTATAAAAGAATCTGGCAGAATCAACTGAATCCGTGGATTTCTTTAGAAAATAAAAAATAAACTCAAATGGGCCTATCTCGCTTAATAAACTATTGTCGTGATCACTTGGTATTAGCTGACTAAAGGTTAAGTGTTGACTATACTTCTTAGTTAAAAACGCAGATCTATTTGCGAAATTAGAGCTTTTAATCTTATCTCGCTCAAAAAAGTCATGTGGAATGAGAGATGTATCGTACTCCTCTCTCTCAATTGTAATTACCACATTTTGATCTAAGTCAGCTTTAGCCGTTAGCTTATAATCAAAATCATCACAAATTGAACTTAAGACTTCACCATAATCCTCAGGCTTCAAGCTAGAAATCATATGTATTGAAAACTCTTCTGTATCCCTAGGCGGCACTAAGACTTCCAAATCAGTAAAAATTTGCTTTACAAGATTATCATTCCAAACATCATGTAACTTTGATATTTTTAAAATTGTACCTTGAGAAAACGTTTTATTTAATATGCTAGGGTGTAAGCCATTTATTTCTGAACTGCTACGCTCTTTTACTATTTTTGCTATGTCTACCAGATCGAATAAAGGATCAACTACACTTGAGTTCTCAATCAACCCACCAGACTGGATTATTTCGAGATTAGCTTCAACCTGACTAATAGTTATATTTTTCTTTTCGAAATCAGCCCAATTGACATGCCAAACAGCACCTATACCATCACTTTCCGATAAATTGCTATAGACTTCAGGATCTGCAATTGTAACCATTCGACATTCTCGCCCAAGTTTATCAAGAGCAAATCGACCAATACCTTTTGCGCCTGACTTTATTCGCTTGGAATGGGTCATAAAATCTTGTAATTTATTATCTGTACCAATAGTCATCCAATGTTTTTGAATGATTTCTTTGGTCATTCCATCCCCAGCATCAATTATGTATAAGACAACTAGATCTCGTAGTCGTTTTTCAAATGCTTTAAATATCAATTGTCGAGACGAATTAATCAGCTCATATCTATCGCCCTTCGGCGCATACAGCCTCTTTATGTAGTTCCAACTAATTCCTTTCTTTATCAGTTTATCTCGATTTTTAATCGTTAAGGACTTTGGAACTTCTGCGAATTCATTATCTATTCCAATGATGCAAAAAGGCGAATCAGCATCATAACAATTTTTGACAAGCTCAATAATTGCCCCTTTCGAATTTGCAATATTTTCCCGCCCAATTAGTATTGCTGCCCTTGCGGAGACAGTAAAAGGGATTTTAGTCATTATCATTTCCAGATGAGGTTGGCTTCAATACATACCATTGTTAAGTCACGCACATCCAATTGTTCTAGTTATGATATCGACTAGTTGTGTGCTTGGACATGTTCTCTTCTATGAGCGAGTTAATTCATTTACTCAGTCATTATAATTATTTATGCACTTACTCCCTAGTTCATTCTGTAAACAGAATCGAAGGCAAATCCATAGCACTTCGCGAAGTCGGAGACGTTCCTAAGGCTTAGTCACCACTAATTAGTCGCTTAACTTCAGCGAGATACCACTCTGGTGCTGCGTCAAAATCTTTCCCAAGCACGTTGTAACGTACAACTTTATACTTCCAGGCCGCTCGAAGACGAGAAGGCCAACGACTGATCAGCCACCAGGAGAGTCCCAGAACATGATGCCGTTCTTTAAGCGGTCGTAGTTCGAAGGCTATATGCCCTTTGACCAGAGGAATTGATGATTGGTTAGTTCTTTCCTGGACATACGCCATCAGTTTGGGCGCACGCCTCATTGAGACCATCAAAGTACAGAATTGATGTAATACAACAAGCTTGGAATAATCGAAATCCGCCGAGTCAACGCCCCCCCTATCAATCAAACGCAAGGCTCTGCTCCAAGATAAAAACGTGCGGTCATTCCACCTATTTACCGGCACGGCTGGAGCACTGCACAGATCAAACCAACAAAACCAGCAACACTGTAACGACGGCCCATCAATTAAATCAGGCTTGCCCAGTTCAAGCCTATGAAACACAACACCATTGCCGCAGCTTGGGCAACGATCCCACAACATCACATCATGCTTGGAACAAAAAGTATAAAGCGCTACACGCCATGATCTGCGATAGTAAGGTTCAAATCCCTCTGCCAAGCACTTTGGACAAAATTGGAGGCCGAATCCTCGCCGTTTCCGGTGGTATATCTGTAACGGCAGTATCCAACGCAACTGCCCGGCCGGATGGTACTTGTCGTATAGTTTCCCCTCGTAACCTAACAACGTTGTTTCCCACGCCCGGTTGATTGGCGTACCTGTTTTCTTGCTCATGCTTTCAATTAACCAAGCTGGAGCCAAGCGATCTATATCACGATTCCAAAGCTCATGGTCGTTACCAAATTCCTGGGCACAGAAGGTTTGAACCTTGAGTCCATTCGCATGCGCCACCCGCACCAGCCACGACGACAATAACTCATCACGGTAAGGATGGGGATGCGCTGGCCACAACTCGCCAGAAAGCATGCTCAACCGCCTCGATCTATTTGTCGCTTGCGATCGGATGGTGATACCCAATCAATAGCATTTAGAATTTTCTCGTCAATGCGCTCCTTTCCAGACTCAACTGCGTATGCACCAGCCATATTCAGTAAGCGCGACAACTCGCCGATATAACCTTCGGACATCGAGAACAATTTGGTGGACAAGGTCGTATCGTGTAATAAAGATGGTTCGCGCAGAGGCAGCATGCGTTCAAAGCTCGCAAGCAAGCGCAGAAAATCGGTATCGAACTCCCATCGCGGCAACAGCACTGGTTCGAAACGATTGGCCAGTTGTGAATCGGTCTGGAGAGCACGAAAAGCATCCCGCGTTCCCACCGTCACGATTGGCACCTGCAATTCGTTGCCCAGATACTTAAGCACGTTTAAAAACGTACGCTGCTTGTTCAAGTTACCTGCCATGATGTGGTGGATCTCGTCGATCACCAACATACGCAGGCCAACGTATTTCAACAGCTTGATGACCTGGAATTGCTTTCTGTCCACCCGGTCGTTTGGTTTGTAAGGCGCAAATAACAGCTCAAGGATGGCATTGTAAAAACGGCCTTCATCCGGAATAGGCGGAGCCTGCACGAAGAGCACCGGTACGCGCACGCCATCGCCACTGGGATTATTGTCAGCTGGGTGGAGAGCGCAGAATCGCTGCACCAACATGGTTTTGCCGTTATTGGTATCCCCAACTACCAGCATGTTAGGCATCCGATGTGAGCGGGGATAGACCAACAAATCTTCCAACTTGGCCAAGACGACCTTGGCCCTTGGATAACCGATCCAGCGGGGAGATCGAATCTTTTCAATTCTTTCTGCATTGCTCAATTCCAACTGCTTAGCTGCCGAGTCGTTCAAGTGGCTCACGTCAAGTCATCCATTTCGTCGAAAGGCTGAATGGCAGGTGTCGTGATCGGTACCGATGCCGATGCCGATGCCGGTGCTGGCTCAGATTTGTCCAAGGCTTGAGTGACACTTGGGCGAATTGCCTCTTGCCCAAATTTACGGCGTTGAGCTGTCCGTCGAACCGCTACGGTCTTGGCTTGGGAACTCTGCTCAATTTCGCGCATCCGCCCGTAAGCATCAAAGATCGTCCGTTCATCAACATGCCTACGGCCATCTGCTTCAATCTGGCGTTTTGCTTCTCGAAGCTCCCAAATACTGATCGGCGGGTGGGATGTATTCCGGTATGGCACTGGGTAATAGATATTGACCTCGGGATCATAAAACCAAATGGTGCTGATATCGCGCGGGTCACGCCGGAACATAAATTTACGCTTGTATTTTGAGGCCGCCGGATCTGGAGCATTGATCCATCGCCGCAAAACATCGTGGTAGTAGTGGATTTCGTCGATCACCACACCATAGTCCTGAATCGTTCGCTCTTCGAATGGCATCAAATCGAGTCGCAAACGATCCTCGTCCATAACCCGTGTGGGCAGCCCTCGCCCCGGCATATCCTTAGTACCAAACACGCCTTGCCGGTACTTTTCCAATGGAGGCATGTTAATGCCCGAATGGAGACGCTGGTGATAGACGTTTACGATAAAAATCACAAACCATTCCTCAAACTCTGTCAGGGTCAGAGCCGCCTTGGCTTCGGAATCATAATCGCCGCGCTCACGCGGGTTAGAAAACGTGGTGCCAGGCAACGTATGGATTTCTTGAGCAAATGAGCCAAGTAAACGTTCAATATGTCCACCGAAGTGTGGCCGGGCTACCGGACGCCATTCGATATCAATACCATACTCCAAGCAAGCACGCTGAAGCATGTTGCCACGAAATTCGCGGGCATTATCCATGTGCAGTTTTCCTGGCATACCCCAGCAGGGCCAATCACCCTTGATATCATGTTTTGTTAGCCAGACATTTTTTGGCAAAATTGCATTTGCCAGACATTGGCCCGCAGATAAAGCACCTGGAGGATCGAACGACACGTAGAACCCAGCGACCATCCTACTGAAAACATCAATTGCCAGAGTAATCCAAGGCTTGCCTACCGGCCGTCGATAGACGTCATCTACTAGAATAATATCTAGTGGCGTGTGATCGATCTGCAACACTGCGAATGGCCAATCAGCGCCCGGAAACTTCCCTTCGACAGGCGAGTAAGCTTGGTCGGCCGCTTTCCAGCCTTTGCGCTTGGCCATTACAAATTCGTCAGCTAACGCCTTGAGGCGGTTGCGTACCGTATTGTTATGCGGAGGATTGATGCCCGCATTAACACAGCGCCGCCGAATTTCGTCACAAACTTTTTGTTGGGACTTGCGCTGCTTGGTTAGATAGTCGCTTCCGACCACGGCCTGAATGATAGTTTCAACTTCAGTCGTCAGCTTGGTTGCACCCTTATCGCTTCTGCTGCGAGGTAGTAGCGACGTGAGCAACCCGGTAGCTTCATAACGTCGAATCCAGTCATAGAGCGTGTTTTCATGGCGTTCGAATGCTTTAGCCCGCGCAACGACATCCTGCCGACTGCGATTTGGCATATCAAGTAAAGGTCGAATGATCTCGAAATGCTTAGTTGCTTCTTCCCACGCCTCATCTGGAACCAAGACCAGATCCGGCCTGCCTTCCGGTGGTGCAACAACCTCTGCTGGAGCGAGATCGCCTACTTTGGCGTGACTAACTTGCCGAGTCTCATCATCCACAACAAGCACTTCATTTAGATCGATAACGTGAGTAATCCTGTGCAAGCGATCTCGATAAAGAACTGCAACACCAGGCTGAAGCTGCAACAGCTGATGTGATACGTTCATTTGTGCAAGCTCCAAATTGGACTATTCATGGTGAGCTTGGTATCCATGTCAAACCCTATTTGCCGAGTTCCTACCATATACCAAAGTGATGGCAATAACCTTGCTTGGTTCCATTCGTCTTGAAATATCCTACCAAGTAATTCCGCAGGGATTGTATTCCGTACCTGTCGCATCTGCTCATCCAGCATATCCATGTGTGCTTCTTCGGCTGGCCCTTGTCTGACAAAAGAAAGTAGGAATTTCGCATTCTCCAGATAAGGCGTACGGATTTCCACTTCAGTGATTATCTTAAACCGCCATCCATGAGAACGAGCGAATTTTACTGCTGCGCGAAATTTGGGCCGTAGCTCAGACCAATGCTGCGCCAGTTCGGAACGGTATTTAACCTCGTACAGCACCTTGCTGCGATGATCATGCAGTTTGAAGGTAGCAAGGGCATCAGGCGTATAACCATGCGCACCACCCGCACCATCAATCCAACTCACAACCAATGGTTGAACTTCGAACGTTTCAATAGCAGGATCAAATTCCAGTAAAGTGATAAAGTCACGTTCCAGCGTTGATTCGAACATTGCTTGGCCTTCGGCCTTGCGGTGTGCCGCGATACCGGTCACGTTGCGATAGTTCTTGGGAATTTTGCGCACGGGCATGTCATACCTCACTCAGTACACTATAGCACTGTAAAATGCATTCTAGTACGAAAGATCGGTGTATGCCAATAGCGTTGATCGATGTAAAAAGTGAAGGATAATCGCTCATTGGTACAATTTAGCGTTGGAATTCACAGACTGATGTACATCGCTATTCGCGACTAAACATCGCCATACTCATCACACTTAAAAATTCGGCACCTTTATACTCCCTCTCCTATTGGACGACTGCACGGACAGATTTTTGCTCCATGCAAAATCTGCATTCCCCACATCCTTGTGGGTTATGCAGGAGGTAGAGCAATGCAGGAGCAATTGCCGAGGAGATTTTAAAAACCGAATTTTGATATGCGAACAATATAGATATAGCGCAAATTGCATCATCGTCATCCCGGCAGGGAATGCCGGGATCCAGAACACAGGGATGTGATGAGTCATCGATACATCGATAATCGCGACCCAACACCTATCAAAGCCCCCTCAACCCACAAGAAGGTGGTTGACATATCGAAATTATTACCTACTATTACAACATGGCTACGAAACATCGCTTTCGCAACAAATACCGACTTGAACTAAGAGAAGACGATTCTCCGCCGATGCATGTGCATTTGGTCGGCGGCAATTTTGATGTATTGATTAACCTGGAGACCCTGAGCTGCACCGGTACCTTTCCTCGCGGATTGCGCAAAGAGGTAATGGACTGGGTTACGGAAAACCGTGATGAATTGATTAAGGAATGGACAAAATGCCATCAATGAAACGCCCCCGCCTAGCAGCGGTTGAACCTTTACCGAACTACCAACTGCAAATGACCTTTATCAACGGCAGCGTAATGACCGTGGATAAAGGTGAAGCTATTTTCGCCAAACAGGGCCTCACGCCTTTGCGCGATCCGGCCGCTTTCGCCAAGGTGCGGCTCACCAACAGCGTAGGTTGGACAGTCGAATGGACAGACTATGACATTCAAATCGGAGCCGACACCTTGTGGCTGGAAGCCATGTATCAAGCCGCCACCGACGAGGACACCCGCACCTTCCTAGCCTGGCGATTGCGCAACGGACTGTCGTTGGCCGATGCCGCGCAAGCATTAGGTATGACGACCCGCACCATGAGCTCCTACGGAACCGGCGCCCGTCCCGTCCCGCACCACATCGCCCTGGCCTGCAAGGGTTGGGAAGTTGAGAATCGATAAAGGGCAATAAATAGCAGCCCTAACCAAAGCCAAACCAATCAATCGCGTCATCCCGGCAGGGAATGCCGGGATCCAGAGCACAGGGATGTGATAGAGTGCATTAGGCACATCGTTCGAAATACATAATAATTCGGGCGCTTCACTGCGCTCAGCACATCCTGCAGCTCTATTCATTTGCACATAAATATCAAAGAAGGGTTCATAGCTATAAGGTGGATTCACCACCAGGCAATCGACCACAACTTCGATTGATTGTAATCGGCATTGTGCGCTGATTGCTCAAACCCCTATCAATTCATTTGTACTTTATGCTTTTTCAAGCGCTTATGGCGAAAACAATATCAGGAGTGTAAGCTTTGTTTGCCCGTCGGCAACACATCGCATAACTTGCAGGCAAAGCCTGCACTCCGCTAAGTTGATGCATATGGAGTTTCGCATTGCTCTACCTTACTTGATCGCCCGCAATAAATTGCCGCAATACAGCTCCTTGCCGGTTTTTGTCGGCATCCACAGTTGCTTGATTTCCAGTTGCTTTGCAGAAAAATACTGCCCGGCAGACGCTGCCAAATTCGCCAGCTCTATTTTGGGTGAGTAGGTGTTAAGGATTAAAAACGCGCCCGGATTCATCAGCCCGTGCGCCGTTTCTATCAAACCGGACAGGTGATGCTCCAGCTTCCATTTTTCGCCTTTTGCGCCTAAACCCCAGGCGGGCGGATCCATGATGATGCCGTCGTATTGACTGCCCCGCTTCAATTCGCGCTGGGCGAATTTTAATGCATCCTCATGCACCCATTTGATGTCGGAAAGATTAGATCGCTCCTTGTTTTCGTTGGCCCAGGTGATCAGCTGTTTGACCGAATCGACATGCACCACTTCCGCCCCGGATTCACGGGCAGCCAGCGAGGCCGCACCGGTGTAGGCAAATAGATTCAAGATCTTTTGGCTGGCGCTAACCCGTTCTTTTATAAAGCGCCAGTTAGCCTGTTGCTCGGGAAACAGGCCCACATGCTTGAATTGGGTCAGCTTCAAGCCGAAATTTAAGTTTCCGTAGGAAATAAGCCATTGTTCAGGAGCATGCGGCTTGATGTTAAGCCAGCGGCCTTGGGTTGACGATTGCTCTTCAAATTCCCAATGCGCCATGTCTTGCCATTGATCGTAAGGCCATCCCGGTTTGAAATCGGCCTGGATTTCCGGGCGGATGGTGATGATTGTTCCCCAGCGTTCGAGCTTCTTGCCGTCGCCCGCATCAAGCAGCTCGTAATCGGGCCAGGGAGACCCGTATTCGCGTTGGATTTTTTGATGGTCGTTCGACATTTAATTGTTGGGTTAGCCCTAGTGATGAGCAATTGATTCGAGGTTTAAAAGAATTTCTCTTAAGCCTAATTGTATACCAAATTTATCCCCTTCATTTTGACTTCTGCATACCCTGCCCGATTGCCTCAGAAAACTGTCTTTTTGCGGCTATTCACGTAAAATTTACGCACTTTACTTATCAATCTAATCCAATCTTATGCGTTTTCTTCCTCTTCTATCTGTATCGCTGATCCCCTTGATCGCTCACGCCGAACAACTTACCGTTACACCTTACCGGCCCACGGTTTCCAATCCGGCGGAATTGTCTGCATTGCGGCATCTGGAAGTTGAATTCGGCGCTCAATCGAATCAACCCGGCATGGAGACTGAACGTAACAGCCTGCCTTTCCTGTTGAAATACCCGTTTGCCGATCAATGGGGATTATTGGTCGGCGGCGAAGCTTGGATTAAATCGCGCAATCCGGACGAAACGATTTCCGGTTTCGGCAACACCTCCGTGCTGCTTAAACATTATTATCCGATTAGCGAAACGCTGGCTGTCGGTTTTGAGGCGGGGGTAGTCTTACCGTCTGCTCGTCCGTCGCTGGGGCAAGGACGCACTGATTATTTGGGCAACTTGATTGTCAGCCAGGATATTTCCGATTTGCGGATTGATGTAAACGCAGGCGTGACCCGGCGGGGATTTAAGGAAGAAGATCTGGATCAATACCGGTACAACTGGGCGATAGCGGCATCGCATCCGATTACCGAACGCTGGGGCATTGCCGGAGAATTTTCCGGCGTTTTAACCAAGCAGCAAAAGCCGACCAGCCAATTTTTAGCCTCGCTGAATTATTTAATGACGCCCCAGCTGATGCTGGATTTTGGCGGCACGGTAGGCATGACCACCATAACCGATAACTATACCGCTTTTGCCGGATTTTCCTATTTGATTGCGCCTTAAATATGACTGTCTATTACGATCTTTGCATCGATTCATAAACCAAGTTTAATAGCATCACCTGACTGGTAAGATCCAGCTCATGAAACGAAATACCATGCGATATCTTTGGCGGCACGTCCTTTTTCTTGCTGAGCACCTCTTGAACGCTGCGTATCGTCGCACTGGTCTCTATATGCGCGCTTTGATTGGTCGGCTTGATAGGGAACTCGAAAGAAATTAAAGCCTCTTGGTTAATCTCGCCCAATGCTTTACCGGCAATTATCGCTGCGCCTGTGGCACTGATATCGGTGATAATACCGGCTCCGGCTACGCCATTGACTTGCACCGGCAAGTTCACCTTAGCCCTGATCGCGCCGCGCAATGCGACGGATTGAATATCCGTAGGAAAGCTGAGGTGCATATAATAATACGGAGCTTTGAAGATGGTTTTTATCCTACAAGTTAACGAGAAAACATCCACCCCTGACATTATCCTCAAGATAACCTGATTATCTACCTGCATTTGAACAGAAAGCCCATTCTCAAAAGGCACCTTTATTATCAGGAACTCTCCATATACACAACCGATGAATTCCGTATAAAAAATTTGTGGTTTGGCTGAACCCTGTTGTTGCAACGTCATTTGCACGCGTGAGCCGACTTGCAGATTAATATCTTTAAAACTGGTCATCTTGTTTTCCCGAAGTCTAATTATCGTTATTTTTATATCGACTTTAATACAAGCCCAGTTGCAGCTGGGCCACTTCCGACATCATTTCCCGCGACCAAGGCGGATCCAGCACCACTTCGACATTAACGCTGGCGACGCCGGGCAGCGCGCGGATACATTTTTCCACGTCGCTCTGAATGACCGGCCCCATCCCGCAGCCTGGCGCAGTCAGGGTCATCATCACATGAACATCGTTCAGGCCTGTCCTGAGCGGAGTCGAAGAGCCTTCTTCGGTCGGCGTCACTTTGCACTCATAAACCAGGCCGAGGTCGACGATGTTGACCGGAATCTCCGGGTCGTAAACCGTTTTCATCACTTCCCAGCAGTTTTTTTCAACCGCAGCCGCATCGGTCGCCGATACCAGCGTATGCAGCGTATGCGGCTCCTTGCCCAGAGCGTCGGCATCTACTCCGGCAATACGCACCATATGGCCGTGCTCGCTGACTACGGTATAGTTGTCGCCCAGCGCCTGATGAATGGTGACTATCTGGCCTTTGCTTAAAGTCCCGGCATTGCCGTCGGGGATGGTGACGATGTTGACATCACGGGTTAAAATAACGTCTTCTCTTTCAGCCATAATGATTTAATTACAGGTAAAAAGTTCTGGCATCGATAGCTTGGCCGGTAATGCCTAGGCTTTCTGCGCCGAATAAATACTGATAAATAGGAGCCAGCGATTTCATGGATGGCAGCTTGCTTTTATCTTCGGCCGGATAGGCGCGTTTTCTTAACGGGGAGTCTATCGGCCCCGGTATCAGGGTATTGACCCGGATTTTGCCGAAGGCTTCATGCTCTTCGGCCAATATGTTGGCAAGGCCTTCCAGCGCTATCTTGGACACGCCGTAAGCGCCAGCGTAGGCGGGAGCCTTTCTGGCGGAGGAATCGGACGTGAATACGATGGATGCGTGCTCGCTCTTTTGCAAAACCGGCAATAAAACTCTGGTCAATAAAAAAGGCGCATTAAGGTTGACGTTCAAGGTATGCCCCCAGTCTTTAGTTTTGTGCGTGGCGACTGGAGAAAAGGCGCTGAACTCCACCGCCGAATGCAAGATGCCTTGCAGGGAGCCGTATTCCTGATCGATCTTGTCGGCCAAGTCCTGGTACTCGTTTTCATTGGCACCGGCCAGATCGAACGGATACATGACCGGCTCTGGCGCATTGATACCTAAAATCGCATCGTAAACCGCTTCCAGTTTGGCGATATTTTTATCCAGCAAGATGATATGTGCGCCGTGCTTGGCCAAAGCTAGAGCAGCGGTGCTGCCTAAGCCCCCGCCCGCGCCGGTGATTAAGATGACTTGATTCGTTAACGGCATGGCAATGCGTCTATCCAGGTTGATATTTGCTCGGGCGACTCGATTAACGCATCAGCGCCCCAGGTTTCCGGAGCATCGCCGGGGTTAATGTAGCCGTAAACTGCGGCCAAGGTTTTCATTTGCGCATTTTTCCCGGCGGTAATGTCATGCCGGGCATCGCCGATATAAACGCATTCTTTCGGATTGACGTCAGCCTGTTTGCAGGCTAACAACATCGGTTCCGGATGAGGCTTGGGGTTGGCCGTGGTGTCGCCGCTGACGATACAGGCGGCGCGCCCGGTCAGCTTTAACGCATCCATCAGCGGGTTGGTGAAGCGTTCGCGCTTGTTGGTGACCACGCCCCATTTAAGCCCTTGCGCTTCAATCGCAGCCAGCGTGTCAGCCATGCCGGAGAAAAAAACCGTGTGTTCGGCAATATTGTTCTGGTAATGGGTGAGCATGGTTTCCAGAATGTCGGCTTTTAACCGATCGTCTATTGAAGGCTGGCTGGCATTGATCATGGCCGCAGCACCATGCGATATAAACGACTTGACGATTTCAGTTGCCGCAGCATCGAAGCCGTGAACATTTAGCGCCCGGTTCAAACATGAAATCAAATCCGGCGCGGTATCGGCCAGCGTGCCGTCCAGGTCGAATAATACGCAGGATAATTTGAAATCGGCAGTCATGTTCAGGCGGGACGCTTAAAGGCGGCGATGTAATTGACGTCTATGTCCTTGCCCAGGCTGAAACGTTTGCTGAACGGGTTGTATTCGATGCCGACCATGCCCTGCAATTCAAGGCCTGCCGCTCGCGCAGTCTGGCTCAATTCCGACGGCTTGATAAAAGTTTTAAAATCATGGGTACCTTTGGGCAGCATTTGCAGCACGTATTCTGCTGCAAAGATAGCCAACAAATACGCCTTGGGCTTGCGGTTCAGCGTCGAGAAAAACACCATGCCGCCGGGTTTGACCATTCTGGCGCAGGCGGAAATGATCGAGCCGGGGTCAGGCACGTGTTCAAGCATTTCCATGCAAGTCACATGATCGAAGCTTTCCGGCTGTTGCCCGGCCAAGTCTTCGGCGCTGATTTTTTGATAATGCGCGGTCACGCCGGATTCAAGTCCGTGCAGGTCGGCGATGTCGATCAAGTCTTCACTCAGGTCGATGCCCAGCGCATCGGCGCCCTGTTTAGCCAAGCCTTCGGTTAAAATGCCGCCGCCGCAGCCGACATCGACGATGCGTTTCCCGGCAATGTCCGCATAACGCTGGATAAACTGGAGACGGAGCGGGTTAATATCATGCAGAGTTTTGAATTCGCCCTGAGTATCCCACCAGCGTTCCGCCATCGAGCCGAATTTATGGATTTCGTGCGGATTTACATTGTTTGATGCAGTCATCGTGTTAACCGTGATGTGAGGTTGAGATAGTGTACTATATTACTGGGTAATTCGTCATGTGTTGTTCTGTTACGCGCTTCGTTTCTGGCGCTTATTATAACAGTAGATCATCATCTTTTGATTTTCGGCGTTTCTTGCCGCCTGCCGGGCAAAAAAAAGGCCGATGCAGAGCATCGGCCTTTTTTACTTAACTTATCAGCTTACAGGGTATTAACCGCATTCAATTCCTGAAAAGCTTGTTCCAAACGAACCACCATGCCGACTTCACCGGCACGTTGCCAGACGCGCGGATCGTAGTATTTTTTGTTGGGCTTATCGTCACCGTCCGGGTTGCCGATCTGGCCTTGCAAATAACCTTCGTTTTTCTTGTAGTAGTTCATGATGCCTTCCCAGGTTGCCCATTGGGTGTCGGTATCGATATTCATCTTGACTACGCCGTAGCTGATTGATTCCTTGATTTCTTCAGCGCTGGAGCCTGAACCGCCGTGGAATACAAAATTCAACGTGTTTGCAGGAACGCCGAATTTTTCGGACACGTGTTTTTGCGAGTTAGCCAAAATGCTTGGCGTCAGTTTAACGTTGCCTGGCTTGTAAACGCCGTGAACGTTGCCGAAAGAAGCGGCAATCGTAAAGCGTGGGCTGATTTTACTCAACTCTGAATAGGCGTAAGCTACGTCTTCCGGCTGGGTGTACAACATGGAATGATCCATATCACTGTTGTCAACGCCGTCTTCTTCGCCGCCGGTGCAACCCAATTCGATTTCCAGAGTCATGCCCATTTTGGACATACGCGCCAGATATTGGCCGCAAATTTCGATGTTTTCTTTCAGGCTTTCTTCGGACAAATCCAGCATGTGCGAGCTGAATAAAGGCTTGCCGGTTGCCACAAAGTGTTTTTCACCGGCATCCAACAACCCGTCGATCCAAGGCAACAGTTTTTTAGCCGCATGGTCGGTATGTAAAATGACCGGCACGCCGTAAGCTTCAGCCATAGCGTGTACGTGTTGAGCGCCGGAAATAGCGCCCAAGATAGCAGCTTGCTGGCCTTCCGCTTTAAGGCCTTTACCGGCAACAAATGCCGCGCCGCCATTGGAAAACTGGATCACGATAGCCGATTTTACTTTCGCGGCTGCTTCCAACGCTGCATTAATCGAATCAGTGTTAATGACATTTACCGCAGGCAATGCAAAGCTGTTTTCTTTGCAAATCGCAAAGATTTTTTGTACGTCATCACCAGTTACAACACCGGGTTTTACTACATCTGAAATTTTCTGTGACATTAAGGGTTCCTGTTTCAATCTGTTACGTTGAGGATGATCAAGCCGAAAGCCATTGCGGCTGCGGAAAAATAGCCGCCGCCCAATGCTGTCTGCCGCATATTATAAAGTGTGTTCAGGCAATAGGCTATGGGAATAGCCGCGTAGCTTGCAATTATTCAGGTTGTCCCAGGGACTTGGCCTAAATCGCCCATGCGCATCATGCGTACAGCATTTTCAAATCCAGTTAAGACTACCCAGGAGTGCAAGCCTTGCTTGCCAGAGCAGGCGAAGCCTGCACTCCAGCGATAATGTCATGTTGATTACTTATTAATTGATCAACATTGAAACCGCTATACTTTCCCATGCTAACAACACCGCTTAATCCCATTCCACTTTTCATCCTGCCATTGCTTGAAAAAAGCGGCTTTGCTTAACGGCGTTTCGTCTTGATGATGCGCTGCATGGTGCCGCAAATAGCGCTCGTAAGCGTCGTCGCCGGAAAGACGACGTAGCATCCGCCAAAAGATTTTAAATTTGCTAAACATCAATCCCTCACCCAGTCTTCGACCAAACAACTGGGAATATGCGGCGATTCCGCCAGCGGCAACACCGGCTTTCCGGCCAGATAACGACTGCAAACCCGCAGCATGTCGAACACGATCAGCCACAGTAAAGTCACAAAGAATAAGGTCAACCAGCCGTCCAGATGCTGGTTGAAGATCAACTGCGGCGCAACAGCCGCTTTCTCCGGCGGCAATACGCCTGCCGCGAGTTTTTCGGCCAGATCATCGGCCGCAGCAAAGAAACCGATCCGTACATTGTCGCTGGCGATTTTCTCCCAGGCCGCACTGCTGGTGATCGTCACCAGCCACACCAGCGGCAAGCCGGTCACCCAGGCGTATTCAATCTTATCAGACTTGACCAAAATGCCGGTCGCCACGCACAGCGCAATCGCGGCCAGCATTTGGTTGGCGATGCCGAACAGCGGCCACAAAATATTGACCCCGCCGTTCGGGTCTATCACGCCGATATAAAGGAAATAGCCCCAGCCTGCCACCACCAGCGCACTGGTCAAAACCACCGACGGCGTCCACGAGGTTTCGCCCAGTTTCGGCCAGATGTTGCCGAGCATATCCTGCAACATGAAGCGACCCACGCGGGTTCCTGCGTCCAGCGTGGTCAGGATAAATATCGCCTCGAACATAATCGCAAAGTGATACCACAAGGCCAGCATGCTCTCGCCGAACGCGCTGCCGAAAATGCTCGCCATGCCCACGGCAAGTGACGGCGCACCGCCGGTACGGGCGAACAGCGTCGCCTCGCCCATTTGATTGGCCAGCAGGCGCATTTGATCGACCGTGACCGGAAAGCCCCACGAAGAAATTTTGGCGACGGCATCGACAGCTTCCTTGCCGACCACGCCCGCCGGGCTGTTGATCGCAAAAAACACGCCGGGATCGAGCACGGTTGCCGCCATCATCGCCATGATCGCGACAAAAGATTCCAGCAACATGCCGCCGTAGCCGATCATGCGTATATCGCGTTCATTGCTGAGCAGTTTCGGCGTGGTGCCGGAAGCGATCAGCGCATGGAAACCGGAAATCGCCCCACAAGCGATGGTAATAAATACGAACGGGAACAGCGTACCGCCGAAAATAGGCCCGGTGCCGTCGATAAACTGCGTCAAGGCAGGCATTTTCACGGTCGGCTGCAACATAATAATCGTCACCGCCAGCAACGTGATCGTGCCGAGCTTTATGTAAGTCGATAAATAATCGCGCGGCGCCAAAAGCAACCACACCGGCATAATCGCCGCCGCAAAACCGTAAGCCATCACCCACCAAGCCAGCGTCAAGCCGTCGTGGTCGAACCAGACGCGCAAGGTTTCGCTGTGATCGATCAAGCCGCCGCCCGCCACGGACAGCAACAATAAAACCACGCCCAGCGCCGAAGCTTCCAGCACTTGGCCTGGGCGGAAACTGCGCATGTACAGACCGACGATCATCGCAATCGGAATGGTCGCCGACACCGTAGCCGTCGCCCACGGACTGTGCTTCATCGCATTAACCACCACCAGCCCCAGCACCGCAATCAGGATAATCATGATCGCAAACGTGCCAATCAGCGCTGCCGTGCCGCCCAATGCGCCCAGCTCATCACGCGCCATCTGCCCCAAACTTTTGGCATCGCGCCGGGTAGATAAAAACAGCGTCACCATATCCTGCACGCAACCGCCCAGCACCGCGCCGAACAATATCCACAGCGTCCCCGGCAAATAGCCGAACTGAGCGGCCAGCGTCGGCCCCACCAGCGGCCCCGGCCCTGCAATCGCCGCAAAATGATGGCCGAATACGATCCATTTATTGGTCGGCACAAAATCGCGGCCATTATCCAGCCGCTCTGCCGGTGTCGCCCGCGTTTCGTCAACCGCCAGCACCGTCGCGGCAATCCAGACCGCATAAAAACGATAGGCTATGGCGTATACGCACAACGCGGCGGTTATAAACCACAGTGTGTTGATGCTCTCGCCGCGGTTCAAAGCGATACCGCCAACGGCTGCCGCACCGAGTGCGGCGACCAGTATCCAGATTGAGTTTTTCAGTAGATTATTCATCAGTCATCTTCTTTTTATTGTTGATATTTTAATGGTAAGACCAAGGAGATTATCCTTGATAAACAATAGCATTGCGATAGGATTATGGTCAATGAGGAGAGTTATCGTTCCCACGCTCCAGCGCCCGTCTATTTATACACAGGTATCTACGAAACACCGTCATCCCGGCAGGGATTGCCGGGATCCAGCGCACAGGGATGTGAAGACTCGATTTAATTGGACAGGACAAAGATTACCGCCTGTTTCGACATTGCCATCCATGGCTTCTGGATCCCGGCACAAATCTGTCTGGAACAGATTTGCATTAACCCGAAGGGCGTCAGGCAGGATAGCCTGACGTGAATCCCTGCCGGAATGACTTGCTTTTAAATACTTTGCGTATAACGACAGGCGCAGCGCATGGATGGGAACGAGATAACCGATTTGTGCAAACCACGGAGGCCCCGCTCAATGTAAGACGCGATGGACTCGATGTCTTCAATGGCTTCCGGCGACCACTCTAACCAACAAGCCATTTACTCAAACGTTTTTTAGCTTCTTCATGCGGAACTGCGCCTTCAGTTTCAACCCTTTCAAGGCCACGATTAACTTTTTCGAGTACATACGAGTACATATAAATGGTACTGAATATCTTCAAAGTTTACGTCATCGGCAAGCGCCTCCAGCATAGATGCCACTTCCGTTTTAGGACTGCTCATAATGATCTCCATGGGTGATGTTTCGCCTAACTACGCTGCCTGATTGTACCCCAATAAAAGAATGATTCAAATTTGAACGGATTCGTTAAAAACCCTTATCCGGTTCTCAAACCAAATCAACCCGATCAAACACTCTTAACCGAATCTGCCGAGTTATTGCGGATTTTTTTCATAGGAAAAAACAACCTGTGATCATCACTAGCCAGTTGCGTTCCCCTCACCCTTGGAGATGAACCGCGCGGCTTCAGCCAGTCGCCCCATCAATTCAACGCCGTTATGCACGTCGAGCCGGGCATAAATCTCGCGCACATGCCAGCGCACCGCGTCGAGACTGATGCCCAAGCGCCGGGCGATAGCGGCGCGGCTTTCGTTCAGCGCGAGATAAAAACACACCTCCGCCTGCCGGGGCGGTAGCCCGAGCGCCCCGATGTGGCTCCACAGGAAGAGCCGCCGGGGGACGCGCCGCTCCACCGTGACGCCGACAAGATCCTCGTCCGGTGTGCGGCCTTTGAGGGGATGGGCGCGGAAAACGAAGCTGCCCCATGGATTGCAGTGGCGCAGGACGGGCGCGCCTTCGCCTTGGAGATTCGCGCCGAGCCTTTTGCATAGCATAGCCGCGTCCTGCGCGATCTTTCCGCTCCACAGAATGGACGGCGAGATGACGGGATGGGTAGCGAAGAACAGAAACTCTTTCCCCTTCGGGCTTGCATATTCCAACTTGCCGCTTGGTCTGAAAACCAGGAGCCCCGTGTCGCAGCCTTCCGTCTCTTCGTCGTCGATCCCGCGCGGCGGATTGAGGGCATGGGCGATGTAAGGCGCGAGCTGGCGCAACAGATCCGCTTCCCGGGCGGACAGCAAGGACTTTCCGCGCTCCCGCCCCAGGAGCATAAGGCCGCGCGGGCGGCCTTGCTCCTTGATGCGGACATAGGCGATGTCGTGGTAACCGGCGGGGCGCATGATGCCGTCGTAGAAGATCGAGGCGTAAAGCCCTTTCCCGGTTCGATGGCTAAGCTGCGTAACGGTGGGAGCCTCCCGCACGAAAGAGCGGAAAGAGGCGATGTGCGGCAGTAAACCGGGATGGTCGTGGATCTCGGCGAAATAGGTGCCGATCAGCTCGTAGAACTCCGGGCTTTCCCCATAGGCGTCGCTGATCTCGCCGCTCTCATCCACCCAGAAAAACACGTTGGAATGGGAGGGAACCAAGTCGTGCAGCGCGTGCAAAAGCTCCGGCACCAACGCCTTGGCGTCTAGCCCCAGGCAGCAGAGCCGTTTGATATGATGCACGGAAGCCGCTTTTCCCATACCCAAAACTCCTATGGCTTTTTATTTAACCGCAAAGTCACGCAGAGTTTATCGCTGAGTTTCGCAAAGCTTTCTTGGCGTTACTTTGCGTATAACTTTGCGCTCCTCTGCGGTAATAATTTTTTGTGGTTTATTTTTTGCGGGTTGCCTAATCAGGATTTTCCAAGCATAAACCTCCACAAAGGGGTAGGGAATCCCTCACCCCCGTTCGGTTACTATAGTATCCCTCTGAAACAATAACAAGGGGAAAACCCATGTCACGCCAGTGTTTGTTCACAGTTCTGTGCCTTTGCGCCTTCTCCACGGCGGCGCTTGCCTCCGACAAGTCCGGCGAGGAAATCGCCAAGGGTGCGGCGGAACTAAAAAAAAGCCATTACCGCAAGGCTTTGCAGCACTTCGACGATGCGACCCAGGCCGACCCCGCCGACGCTGATGCGAATTTCTTCCAGGGAGTCGCCCTCAACCGCTTGGGAAAATTCGCTCCCGCTTACGCCTTGTTCGAACTCGTGCGGAAAAAGGGCCTTGCCCACCCGGACTTGGATTTCGAGGCAGGCTGGAGCCTCACGGGCATGAAGCTTTATAAAGAGGCCATCGTGCGCCTCACCGCCTACGAGGAGGCCCATCCCGGACGCGGGCAAACCATGGAATTCATGGGGCGCTGTCAACTTGCCCTAGGGGAAGAGGAAAAGGCCGAAGCTGCCTTCCGGGAGGCGCTCAGGCGAAATCCCAAGCTCGAAGCGACGGTGAACCTTTACCTCGCCGCGCTGGAGAAACGCCGGGGGAACCCCCAGGCCGCCGCCGGGCATCTGCGCTCGGTAATCGCCTCGGACACGCCCGTGGCGCGCGCCTTTCGCGAAGAGGCGGAAACACTGCGGGCGGGACGGCCAAGACCCGCAGAGGAAAAGCCGTGGCGGGTGGATCTGTCGGCCACCGGCGGCTACAACGACAACGTCATAGCCCTGGGCAACACCATTCCCCTGCCGCCAGACATCAGCGGCAAGGACTCGCCGTTCACCCGCCTGACCGCAGAGGCCGCCTACGACTTCCGCCTCTCGTCCAAGGGGGTGCTAACCGCCGGCTACGCTTTCCTGGCCGACATCTACCCGGATTTGAGCGCCGCCGACACCCTCGACCACACAGGCTACCTGAACTACCGTCACGCCATCGACGAGCGCTGGAGCGCCGCGCTCCTCTTCAGCGAAGAGTTCACCCAGGTCGGCGGCAAGGACTTCCGCAACCAGGCCACCGTGCGCCCGGCCCTTAGCTATCGCCTCGGTCTCAACGCCTCCGTGGAGTTGTCCTATGCCCGTAGCGAAGCCGAGTACCTTTTTCCCGTCACCGCTCCTGTCCTGGATCGCGACGGCCACAGCGACAGCGCTGCTCTGCTCTATCGCTTCAACGCGCAAGACCTGGGATTGCGGGGTAGCGTCGGCTATACGCACACCTCGAACGCGGCGGATGGCGCCGACTTCGACTTCGAGGCGGACAGCGCCTCGCTACGGCTCGCCAAGACGCTGCCCTGGGATATCCTCGCGGAAGCCGCCTACAACTATAGCGACTACCGTTACAACAATCCCAACAGTTTCGCCGGGGCCGGATTCGCCTTCAAGCGCGGCGACGCGGCACACGGCGTGAGCGCAGGCCTGAGTCGCCCCATCAACAAGCAGAGCCGTTTGTTCCTGCGCTACAGCAGAACCCGCACCGATTCCAACATCTCCGTTTTCGACTACGAGCAAAATGTGTGGAACGGCGGCGTGGAGGTGAGGTTTTGAGAGGGTATTTTATGGCAGGGTTACTAATCTTTCGGAAAGAAATGCAGCGTACTCGTCATACCGGCAAGAAATGCCTGTATGCCGTTACTTTCCAGAAAATTAGTAATAATCGCAACTTCAACATTTAAAACATGAGGCCAATAAGATGAATACCTCTTCTATTCCGCGCAAATCCCTTCCACTTGCCGCGCTGGCGGGTCTGCTGGCCCTGTCCGGCTCGGCAGAGGCGTGTTACTACAATTGTTCTGCCCCCGCCCCGTCGGCGGCCTCCACGACTTCCACCGTCACCACAGATAACGCCCCGAACAGCGCCGAGGAGCAGCTTGGGCTGACTTATCAAGGCCCCCCGAAGAACTTCTTCGAGAGAATAGAGCTCGGGGACGACATCGATGATTTAGAGGATCAGAGTGTGAACCACCTAATAGATATCTTTTTTGGTGATGACAACCGCACCGGCCCAACCGACGAAGAGCGTGAGCGTCAACACCAACGAGAGCTTGAGCAAATCCGGCATTTCGAGGAGCGCCAGAGAGAAGCGGATAGGCGTTGGAGAGAAGCGCATAATCGCATGACACAAGGGCCCGGCCAAGGCCAGACAGAGCGCAACCGCACCGGCCCAACCGACGAAGAGCGTGAGCGTCAACACCAACGAGAGCTTGAGCAAATCCGGCATTTCGAGGACAAATTGGAAAGACAAAATCGCCTCGCGTTAGAAGATGCGCGGCTGATAAGCGACCTAAGAAATCGCACAGCAGCAGCTTCGCGGGCTTTTGTCGAAAAAGCAGAAGCCGACGGTAAGTGGACTCCCGAAGAAGAGGCCGAATATGACCGGCTTGCTGATCAAGAAAATGAAGCTTGGGTATTTACACCCGAAGAGCGGGTGGAAATGGATCGTCAAAACGCCGTGCGCACTCAAGTGATCGATGAGCTCAGGCGCTCAGCATTCAATATGGGCGGCATAAGCGATGCCGACATTGCGGAGCGCGCGCAAACGGCCAAGGTGTGGGACGCTGGAACCAAGACTTGGCGTAACGCGACTTTCACGGGCCGGATGTTAAATGAAGTGGGCAACGATATTACCGCTCAGCGAGAGCTCGGCATCAAAGCCAACAACATGATGATGGCGGCTACTAATTATATGAATCGCACTGATATCACCGCAGAGCAACGGGCGGCCGCGCAGCAAGCTTATGACGCGGCGCATTTTGCACGTGGTGCCGCGGCGGATGCCATCGGTAAAGATACGGCGCTTATTTTAGCCGGAACGGCTTCAGACGTGGTAGTGCTAGGTGCCGGGCGGGGAGCTGCGATTGTTGGTGGAAAAGCAGCAGAAGCTGCCGGGGCCTTATGGGGAAAACTTTTCGGAGGCGCGGCAGCCGAAGGTGGTGCTGAAGCAGGTGCTGCGGCAGGTAGCGCAGCAGGCTCCAAAGCTGGTCAAGCGGGAGCAGGAGCTCAAGCAGGACGTACGACCGGTACAGAAGCCGGAACTGCCGGAAAAGCTGCGGGCGAAGAAGCAGGTGCCGCCGGAACATCCAAAGCGCCTTCGCAAATGTCGCAAGCGGAAAGACAAGCTTATAACGACGCAAAAGCGCAACAAGCTGCTTCGGAAGGCTGGCGATCGGGCAGAGCCATGGAGGATGGTGGAGAACATATGCTTCCCACGCCATCAGGCGCTGTTATGCAACCTGCGGTTGGCGAATTGAGTAAGGATCTCACGCAAGCGGAAGTCAACGCGCTCTTTAAGCCGGGCGCCAATTTAACGGCGGAACAAATCGGACAAAAAGCGGATCTTTTATTGACAGGGTACAGGCCACCTGTAATTGGTGCACCGGGCTTGCCGCCTTCGGGGGTTGTGGCGGGCGTTGCGGATAATTCCGCCACCGTCATTCTTTCCGGACAAGAGGCTGCATCGGGCATAGCGGCTGAAGCGGGAACAGTGATCACGAAGCCGGGCGCAGCAGCGACCGGTAGTACAACACAAGCTTTTCCCGGAACACTTCCGCTTCCTAATACAGCTCCGGGTACCGTGACAGGTGCAGCCGCTGAAACAGGAACTGTAATTACAAGACCGGGCGCAGCCGCTGCTACTGGCGGAACGACGCAAGCTTTTCCCGGAACGCTTTCACTTCCATCCTCAAGCGCTGCTGCCGCAGGCAGGGTGCATGAGTCACTCAACACGACCGATGCCGCCAACAGCATCGTCCCTACACTCAGGTAGGTTTTCCGACACCCCATTTAAAGCCCCTGAGACAACAGGGGACAGGCTACAATCTTACGGTTTTTTGGGTAAAAATCCTCCGAGCCGGACGGGTTTTGTAAACCTATAAGGCATAGGCTTATATACTGACACACGCTTGATTAAGAACAAAAAAACACCTGAAAAAAGGCGCTTTTTGCTATAATTCGCAAAACAGCTCGGTAGGTTGGGCAACAGCTTTTCGTTGCCCAACATTTTGCGCATCCAGTGATGATTGGCGTTCTACTACGCCCCCCGTTAGAGCACGAAGTAATACCGTCCTACTACCCCATTTCTTCAAAAACTTTACGAAGCTTATTTGGGTTACCTCTGCAATCAAGAACACGAAAGACGATAGCTTTGCTATCAATTATTTTGTAATAAATTGCGTAAGGAAAACGCTTTGCCAGCAGACGATGAAATCCGAAATGAATTGAATGAATCCCGCCGTAAAGTGCGAGTGAATCGATTTCGGCAAAGAGGCTGTCGAAAAAATAGTCGCCTACGCCTGCTTCTTGACGATCATAACACTTTCGGCCTGCGGCAAGGTCTTCTATAGCTGACCGGAGAACCTGAACTTTCATTCAAATCGAGAACGCAGTTCTTTCTTGGCTTGTTGCCAATCCAGTACTTCAATGTCGCCGGAGAGAAATCTTTTTTCAGTCTCTATGAGTTCGGTTTCATGCCAGGATGGGCTGGAGAGATTATCTTCGTCACCGACCAAATCCCCCCAAAGCGCCTCGATAATCTTTAGCTTTTCTACGGCGGATAACTTGTGAAGTTCGGCGATGCTCATATAGGAAGTACCTGTAGGGTGATTGATATTGCGTCTTTACCACGAACAGCTTAACCTTAAAAGAAAAGCACTGTTTTTGCAATCATACATTACGTCGCATTACATGTTTAGCATTACTGAAACTAGAACTTCAATCCGTATTAACCATGCCGCAAAACAAAACAATTCCCAAAATCAAGCGCAAAAAAAGCCCATCATAAAGACGGGCTTTTTTAAATCTCCTCGGCAATTGCTCCTGCATTGCTCTACCTCCTGCATCTATGCAGTCGTCACCCTAGCCCTCTCCAGCAGGAGAGGGCGAATAAGATCAGTTTTTGGTTTTATCAACAATCTGATTAGCTTTAATCCAAGGCATCATGCTGCGCAGTTTTGCACCGACTATTTCAATCGGATGCTCTGCATTCAAGCGACGCTTGGCGGTCATTTCAGGATAGTTGGTCATGCCTTCCATGATGAACTGCTTGGCGTATTCGCCGTTTCTGATGTTTTTCAACGCTTCGCGCATCGCCCAGCGGCTTTCTTCGTTGATGACTCTTGGGCCGGTAACGTATTCGCCATACTCTGCATTGTTGGAGATCGAGTAGTTCATGTTGGCGATGCCGCCTTCAAACATTAAATCGACAATCAGCTTTAATTCGTGCAGACATTCAAAGTAGGCCATTTCAGGCTCGTAACCCGCTTCAACCAAGGTTTCAAAACCCATTTTCACGAGTTCAACCGCGCCGCCGCATAATACGGCTTGTTCGCCGAATAAATCGGTTTCGCATTCGTCGCGGAACGTAGTTTCGATGATACCTGAACGACCGCCGCCAATAGCAGAGGCGTACGATAAACAAATCGCTTTCGCTGTGCCTGAAGCATCTTGATGAACGGCGATTAAGTCGGGAACGCCGCCGCCGCGTACGAATTCAGAACGCACGGTGTGACCTGGCGCTTTAGGCGCGATCATGATCACGTCCAAATCGGCGCGTGGCACGACTTGGTTGAATAAAATCGCAAAGCCGTGGGCAAATGCTAAAACTGAACCTTGTTTGATGTTGGGTTCAATTTCGTCTTTATACAATTTTGATTGGAATTCATCAGGCGTCAAAATCATCACTATGTCCGCACCGGCAACCGCTTGCGCAACCGGCTGTACGGTTAAGCCGTGTGCTTCGGCCTTAGCTACAGACGGAGAACCTGTGCGCAAGCCCACGACAACTGAAACGCCGGATTCTTTTAGATTAAGGGCGTGGGCATGGCCTTGCGATCCGTAACCGATAATGGCTACTTTTTTTCCTTTGATGATTGAAAGGTCGGCATCTTTGTCGTAATAAACTTGCATGATTTTTTCCTGTTTTTGGGTGTGTTTAAAATAATTAGTTGTTAATCTTTAATTATCGGATCGCATCTCTACGCCGATATTATTCCTTAGCCCATGTCTCGAAGACGTCTGTTAATTCAACTGCTAACTCGGGAAACAAATACGGCGTGGCAATATCGTCACCGGTATACATGCGCTTAAGTTGATAACATTCATTTTCATCCAACACAAACTGATGGATGGCTTGTTCTTCCGGGTAGACAATCCAGTATTCGCCGACACCGCTTTCTTGGTACAGTTCATATTTGATGTTCATATCCCGCTTGGCGTTACTTTTTGACAGAATTTCAATGATCCAATCGGGTGCGCCATTACAACCTTGTAGATCCAAAATTTCAGGATTGCAAATGACACACAAATCGGGTTGCACCACCGTATGTATGTCTTGGCTGGCTAAAATTGATTTTTTGCGATCATATAAACGGACATCAAACGGCGCGACATAAACGCGGCATTTTTTATGTTTAAAAAAAACGGATAATAAACGTGTTAAGTTTGTAGAAATATCTTGATGATACACATTCGGCGCAGGCGACATCAACATGATTTTGCCTTTGATTAGTTCGAGGGCATCGTCAAATTTCCAGGTCATATAATCGGCATAGCTATAAGTCCGGTTTAAATCCAATTGCGATAATTCGGTAATTTTAGCCATTTGATTAAACCTCATTCATGAAAGAAAAAAACGGTTTCAATGCCGCTAACTTACAAATGCAGCCCTTTTTCGCCTCTCGATATGCCGGTCGGCCCGGAGCGAACGACTTCAATAATGGTATCGCCATCGATAGCGGCGATAAATGCATCCAGTTTGCTGGAGGGACCGGTCATTTCCACGACATAAGTGCTCGGCGTAACATCAATAATCTTGCCGCGGAATATAGCCGCCATGCCTCTGATTTCTTCGCGCGTCTGCTCGGTGGTTCTGATCTTGACCATCATCAGTTCCCGTTCGATATGAACGGAGTCCGCCAAGTCTATCAGTTTAACCACATCAATCAGCTTATTCAGCTGCTTGGTGATTTGCTCGATAATGTCATCGCTGCCGCGAGTGACCAGGGTCATCCGCGACAGGCTGGCGTCTTCAGTTGGTGCTACGGTCAAGGACTCGATATTGTAGCCGCGCGCGGAAAACAAGCCTGCCACCCGCGATAACGCACCGGATTCATTTTCAATCAGGATAGAAATAATATGCCTCATTACGCCAACTCCCTGTCGGTCGATGTACCTGATGCGACTCTTAAGGTCATATCATGATGACCTTTGCCTGATTCAATCATCGGGTAAACATTTTCGGTACGGTCGGTCAGGATGTCCAAAAATACCGTGCGGTCTTTCATAGCGAAGGCTTCTTCCAACGTCGGCCTGACTTCCTCAGGTTTATCAACACGCATGCCGACATGGCCGTAGGCTTCAGCCAGCTTGACGAAGTCCGGGATGGTGTCCATGTACGAATGCGAGTAGCGGCTTTCGTAGGTAAACTCCTGCCATTGGCGAACCATGCCCAAATAGCTGTTGTTCAGGTTGATGATTTTTACCGGCGTATTGTATTGCAGCGCGGTCGATAATTCCTGAATGCACATCTGTATGCTGCCATCGCCGGTTACGCAGGCGACTTCCGAATCTGGAAACGCCAGTTTAACGCCGATAGCCGCAGGCAAGCCAAAGCCCATCGTGCCCAAACCGCCCGAATTAATCCAATGCCGCGGCTTGTCGAACGGATAATACTGGGCCGCCCACATTTGATGCTGACCTACATCCGAAGTGATATACGCCTCGCCTTTGGTGACTTCGTACAACTGCTCAATCACGTATTGCGGCTTGATCAAGCGGCTGTTGCGGTCGTATTCCATGCACTTAACGGCGCGCCATTCGTCGATCTGTTTCCACCAGTTTTCCAAGGCTTTCTTGGACGGTTTCTTTTTGCTTTCCCGGATCATTTCCATCATCTGTTCCAATACCGGTTTGACTTCGCCGACGATAGGAATCGCGACCTTAACGGTTTTTGAAATAGACGCAGGATCAACATCGATATGGATGATTTGGGCATGCGGGCAAAACTCGTCCAGCTTGCCGGTGACACGGTCGTCAAAACGCGCGCCGATAGCGATAATCACATCGCTGTCGTGCATCGCCATGTTGGCTTCATAAGTACCGTGCATGCCCAGCATGCCTACGAACTGCTTGTCGGTTGCAGGGTAAGCGCCCAGGCCCATCAAGGTGTTGGTGATCGGAAACTCCAGTAATCGGGTGAACTCGATCAATTCCTTGCTGCCCTCACCCAAGATCACGCCGCCGCCGGCATAAATGATCGGCTTTTGCGCGGTCAATAATAAATCCACGGCTTTTTTGATCTGCCCTTTGTGGCCGGTAACCGCCGGATTATAGGAACGAATAACGACTTTTTTAGGGTACTTGTAAGGCACTTTTATTCTGGGATCGGTGATGTCTTTAGGCACGTCAACAACGACAGGGCCGGGACGGCCGGTGGTCGCCACATAAAAGGCCTTCTTGATGGTTTCAGCCAGTTTGGTCACGTCCTTGACCAGGAAATTATGCTTCACGCAGGGGCGGGTAATGCCGACCATGTCGACTTCCTGGAACGCATCGCTGCCGATCACCGGCGACGGCACCTGACCGGAAATAACCACCATCGGGATTGAATCCATATAAGCGGTGGCAATGCCGGTGACCGCGTTGGTAGCGCCGGGGCCTGAAGTGACCAGGACTACGCCCGGTTTGCCGGTGGCGCGGGCATAGCCGTCCGCCGCATGGGTCGCGCCCTGCTCGTGCCGAACCAGGATGTGCTTGACATCATCCTGCTGGAAAATGGCATCGTATAAATGCAATACCGCTCCGCCGGGATAGCCAAAAATATATTCTACGCCTTCGTCCTTTAGACTCTGAATTACAATTTGTGCGCCGTTTAGCTCCACGCTAATACCCTCAAAAAAACTTTCGAATTAAGCCGATTAACCGCATTTTTAAAAACTCAAAACCCAAGTACCCGGTTTGTTTTTAAAGACATCAGATAATCTGCTGTTGGCAGTCGCCTTTTTCAAGCGACATATGTTGGCTATTTTACTAGGTTTTTGATGGGATTGCACTCGCATCTCTTATCCTTTTTAATTCTTGCTTAACTAAGAATCAACGGATGGTGCGGCAATTGTTCCTACGCCGAAAACTCAACCTCGTAACCGGCAAACTTGCGGATATTAATGACGCCGGTATCCAGCAATAAATACTGGCCTTTAATGCCGTGCAGCACCCCGGATACTTCGGCGTCTTTATCCAAATTAAACGACTTGACCTTGACGGGGTAGCTGTCCACCGGAAAATGAATATCCACCGCCGTCTCATCGGCTAAAAACTCAAGCGCCTGCGGGTCGAAACGCTGGGCAATTTCATCCAGTTCTGCCTTACAAATGGCGATTAATTCATCCCGCTTTGCAGCCAGATCGACAGGCTCGGCCTTATTTTTAAGCATTTGCTGCCAGCTGGTTTTATCGCTGACGTGTTTGGCAATGGCGATTTCGACTAAACCGGAAATATAACGCGACTGGACTTTAAAAATCGGTAGCGCCTGCACCGCACCCTGATCTATCCAGCGTGTCGGGATTTGCGTCTGCCGGGTAATGCCGACCTTGATGCCGCTGGAATTGGCCAGATAAACCACATGAGGTTGAAAGCAGAATTCCTCGCCCCAGGAAGGTTCCCTGCAAGTGCCCACCGCATAGTGGCAAGTTTCCGGCTTCATGATGCACATATCGCATTGCGCCAGCGAGGTGAAGCAGGGATAGCAATAGCCCTGATTGAAGCTCTTTTTAATCGACCGGTTGCAGTGGATGCAAAAGATTTTACCGGCATACACCAGCTTAATCGGCTTGCCGAGCAACGGGTTTAACGCAACCAGTTGCTCGCCTACCGGCAACTCGTACCGAACCGGCTTTGATCTATCCATATCCAGCTGGGCGTGCATTTTTCTTAATTGTCCCTGCATTTTGGTATTTCCTAAAATATAAACATAATGGAACGCAGATGACGCTGATAAATTAAGATTAAGTAAGATTTTTCATGAATTATCTGCGTTCATCATATTTATCAGCGTCATCTGCGTTCTATTTTAATAACTAAAGATAACCGTCGGTATTTTTCACCAGCCAACGTTCGGCCTGGGATTTTAACAGTTCCTTTTTCCAGAAAGGCGCTCTCGACTTTAACGCTTCCATAATATATCGGCTTGCATTAAAAGCATCGCTGCGGTGTGACGTCCATACCGCCACCAGCACTATCGGCTCATTAGGCAGAATATCGCCTACCCGGTGCACCACCAGCGCATCGATAACCGGCCATTGCCGAACAGCTTCGGCAACGATTTTTTCCAGCTGTTTTTCGGTCATGCCGGGATAATGCTCCAGCGTCATGCCCTTAATATCATCGCCTTCATTGAAATCGCGCATCGTGCCTATAAAGATACTCGTCGCGCCAAACTTTCCAGTCATGTCTTTTGCCGAATGCTGATGCGACTGAATCTCCTGCCAGGGATCGAAAGGTTCCGCGCAAATTTTTATGCCCACGGTCAGCCCCCGGTCACCGGCGGAAAAAACGCCACTTCATCGCCGTCCTTAACAGCACCATCCAATTCAACATAGTCCATATTCACCGCTGCCAAACTATTGTCCGGCAGCGCTTTATTGGGGTTGGCATAACGCCAGACATCGGCGACGGTAACCAAGCCTGCAAGCTCCAGACTATCTTCCGAGCGACCTATGCTTTCTTTCAAGCTGGCAAAATAACGCACCCTAATTGACATAGTCACTCACTCAGTCACAAAAAATAAAGTCGGCATAAAAGGAGACGGGTTGATTTTTCTTATCCGGCAGTTGTTATAATGAACCGTGCCAGCCTCTTTCATTGATAATTTTACAGAAAAATGACCGCATTAACCCACTTTAATCAATCCGGTGAAGCCCACATGGTTGACGTCGGCGAAAAGGCGATCACCCGGCGCACAGCCGTCACCGAAGGCTATATTGAAATGCAGCCGGAAACGCTCAAGCTGATCGTAGACGGCGGACACAAAAAAGGCGACGTGCTGGCTATAGCGAGAATAGCCGGTATCATGGCCAGCAAAAAAACTGCGGATCTGATTCCGCTCTGCCATCCGCTGCCGCTAACCCATGTAGAAATCCAACTGAACCCGGAAATCGATAGCAGCCGGATACGCTGCCAAACCACCGTAAAAACCAACGGCCAAACCGGCGTGGAAATGGAAGCGCTAAACGCCACGCAGATTGCATTACTGACCATTTACGATATGTGCAAGGCCGTAGACAGGGGTATGGTTATACAGTCTGTCCGGTTGCTGGAGAAAGACGGCGGCAAATCGGGACACTGGCAGCGCAATCAATATTGACTTTTGGGCTCTGGAAAACAGAAAAATAAAATCAAATCGGTTACATTGAAAACCTTATCGTTCCGACCAGCATCCAATGCGGATGATATGGTTGTTTATTAGATTTGTTACACTAAACTTATATTTTCAAAAACGTGCCGATTGTTTTGGCGCTATGTTTAAGAATAACAGCAGAGACAAATATGTCGATTATATTAAAAGAACTTGCCGATTTTTGTGGAGCGCGAATTGAGGGTGGCGATCCATCAGCAACCATCCATTCAGCGGCGGATATTACCTCTGCACACCAGGGCCAAGTCACGCAGCTGACCAACAGCCGCTATACCCAGCATATTAAGGATTCAACAGCGTCCGCCTGTTTTATTGCGGAAGGCTTCAGCGTTGACAATGCACCCGAAGGCATGGCGCTATTAATTTGCGCTGACCCGGAACTCAGTTTTATCAAGGCCGTCGAGTTGCTACATCCAGCCAGGATTTATGCTCGACAAATTGCGCCGCAGGCCGTGCTTGAAGCCAATGTGGCGTTAGGCAATGAACTGTATATCGGCCCTTACGCAGTCATTGGCGAAAACGCTAACCTAGGCGACGGCAGCGAAATACATGCCGGCGCCTATATCGGCAAAAATGTAAAAATAGGCAAAAACTGCCGGATTTTTCCTTATGCCGTTATTTATGACGATGTGGTCGTGGGCAATAATGTCATTATTCATTCAGGAGCCATCATCGGCGCTGACGGCTTCGGTTATAAGTTCAGGAATAATCAGCATGTCAAAGTCCCTCAAGTCGGCAATGTAGTTATTGAGGACAATGTCGAGATTGGCGCCAATACCTGTGTAGACAGGGGCGCGCTAGGAAGCACCTTAATAGGCGCGGGCAGTAAAATCGATAACCTGGTACAGATTGGGCACAATAACAAAGTCGGAAAACACGTCATCATGTGCGGTTTAACCGGTGTATCAGGCTCCTGCAACATTGAGGATTATGCAATTTTGGCCGGAAGCTCGGGTATTGCCGATCATGTGACGATTGGTAGCGGCGCTGTAGTCATGGCGCGCTCCGGCGTGGCGGGCGATGTCAAAGCGGGTACGCAGGTTTTCGGCAGTCCGGCAAAAGACAAAAAAACGGCTTATAAGGAACAGATCGCCATCAGCAAACTGCCTGAGCTGTTGAAAAGGGTGAAAATGCTGGAAGAAAAAATTCAGCTACTGGAAAAAGATGCCTAGCTAATGCTTCAAAGCTGTCGTAGATTTTACGGTAATCGAACATCATTAAGTCTCAATTCATGCGTGCATGAAATGCTAGGGATGTTTTTGAAGGAATTTACTGTATCGATATAGGCCCGACACTTTATGTTGCTTGTATTAAGAGGAACTTGCAGCTGTAGGTTCAGAATACAGCGGGGGGGGGTGATAGGAAATTAACCGGAACTAACAACACCCCCCGTTATAAGAATAACGGGGGGTCTTATTTTAATTACCTACGTTACCAGTTTTGTTGCTGGTTTTTCTCTGAGAGAGTTTCGCGTCAACTTCAGCATTACTCGCAGCTACACTACCACTTTGTAAATGCTTAGTTTCATCTTGTTTTAACATTACAACTAAAACAATAACAGCAGCGATAGCAACGCCAGCGATCAACCATGTGTTATCTTTTTCTTGTTCTTCAGCCATTTTAAAATCCTCGAGAGTTTATATAATTGTTTTATTCCCTTTCCTCAAAGGGGCCACTCAGCTAAATTGCTTTACTGAGCTGCTTGTCGAATTTAAGTTATAAACGACAGTGTACTTTTTATCATGAGATACTGCGTTATGTCAAAGCTATAAATAAAAAAAACCTTAATTGCATCAGAATTTATCGTGTAAAAATTACTGTTAACCATTTAAAAACAATAAGATGACGCATGCCAGCCTAATAAAAGTTAATGCAAATATTTTTATAAGATTGATGAGAACGCAAACCGTTCAAAAGATACTATTGACCATAAAGTGTTGCCGATTAGGCTATCGCGACCGGTAATCAAACCAGCCGAATTAGAAAGATTCATGCTTGTGTACCCGACAACCAAGACCCTTAACGCATTATGACTTACTCTCTAACCGGCCTTTTATCCAGTTTTCGTTGTAATGTACGCCTGTGCATGTTCAACGCCCTGGCAGCCGCCGAAATATTGCCGTCGTGCTGCATTAACACTTTTTGTAAATGCTCCCACTCCAGACGCTTTACCGACAACGGGTTTTCACTAATCAAGACCGACGAATCACCTTCATTTTTATGCAAAGCATTGACAATTTCATCCGCATTGGCCGGTTTGGTTAAATAATGCGTGGCACCCAGCTTTATGGCTTCAACAGCGGTTGCGATACTGGCAAAGCCCGTTAACATCACGCACGAGGTGTTGTCGTCCAAAGAAATCAGTTTTTTCACCAGCTCCAGGCCGGATTCATGGCCGATACGCAAATCAATGACCGCATATTCAGGCAAGTAGCGTTCGGCCAGTGATATTCCCGTTTTGACCTCGTTAGCGACCAACACCTCATAATTTCTTTTTTCTAAGGCGCTTTTTAGCACCTTGCAGAAAGTCTCATCATCATCCACCAGCAATAGCCGTGGTTTATCCGTGTCCGGGGTTGTCATTATTGTTCTCTGTGTTTAAAAGGGGTAAGGTGATTTCCACGCAGGCTCCACCCGTCTCGCTGTTGTAAAGATTAATTTTACCGCCCAGGCGATTAATAGTGGAATAAGCTAACAATAAACCTACCCCCAAACCCCGTTTTTTGCTGATGACGGGCTGCTTACCGGCAAAATCGATTAATTCCGGCGAAAATCCAGGGCCAAAATCCCTGATTTTTATAACAACATGGTCTAAATCCCAGGATGCGTGAAATTCTATACTCTTTTCCGGCGGCGATGCTTCGGCAGCATTATTTAAAATGTTAATAATTGAGTGGGTCAGCGTCAGTTCTGCTAGGATTTTTGCCTGCATTATGACTTCAGCATCAACAAAAAAACATAACTTTGCCGTCGGTTTGTGCGTGCGCCACTGCTTGATGACTTCATCAAGATAATCAGTCAACAGCATCGCGCTACCAGACTCTGCGCGCATTTCACCGGCAGAGGCCGACATCACCGATAGCGCTGTTTTGCAGCGGTCAACCTGTTGCTGCATGATCAGCAATTTCTCGTGCAGATCAGGAAAACGATGAACCGGATACTCTTGCTCAAGTTCATGGGTCACGATTGCAATCGTGCCTAATGGCGTCCCCATATCGTGAGCCGCACTGGCGGCCAAGGTGCCCAATGCGACAACTCGATCATCCCTTAACGCATTTTCTCGGGCTTCAGCCAGATTTCGTTCCTGAGCCTTGAGCGTTTTAGCCAGCTCAACCACAAAGAATGCAACCAAACCGGCACTAAATACAAAACCGAACCACATGCCAAAAATATGCAGATTAAAGTAATGAGTGTCACTCATGGCGTGAACCTGTTGCAACAGCTGATAATTCTTTGCATCGGAATACTGCATTTCCGGATTAGGTATATGGGGCTCTATCGACGGCAACGGGACATTGTAGGCCATTAACCCTGTATACATGGACGTGGTTAAAATCACCATATACCAAGCATAGGACTGGTGCAGCATGATCGCTGTAATAATCAGCGGCAGCAAAAACACCCAGGTAATGGGGTTTGACGCACCTCCGGTCAAGTACAGCAATGCTGCAATTGCAAAAACATCAATGACTAGCTGAGAAAAAATTTCCAGCTCCGTAACCGGATCCGCAGTCTGTAAGCGCATTGAGGTATAAATATTAACTGCGACTATCGACAATATCACCAGCCAGAGCGGCTGCTCCGGCAGTCGTATATTAAGGCCGTATACGGAGATAACAATCAGTACAATCTCGCTGAGTATCATCAGGTTTCTGAGGATAAACAGCCATTTCAGGTTTTGTCGGGCAGAAAACTCCGACTTGGGCGCGGCATATGAGAGCATTTTTTATTAAAACAATGTGTTGTAGTGGCTATCCAAATAGAAAACTAAACGTATTCAAGTATATTATCGGGATTTTAATTATAAATTAAACAAGAATTAAACTGCGACAATATGTCACATTTTATATTGCACTATATATTGGTATTATTAATCTAACTTTTAAGGCTCTTGTAGAGCTCCATAGCTGAAAAGTTGCGCTGTATTCTTCCTAAAATATATTCGAAGGCGGTTTTTTTAGACCGCCTTTTTTTTGTCCTCTGACATCACCCCTCATCAAAAGCCACACCCAGCCCGCCTAAACCGCAGTAACCCATGGGGTTCTTGGCCAGATATTGCTGATGACTATCCTCGGCATAATAAAACTCGCCAGCCGACATGATTTCGGTGGTTATTGAGTTAAAACCTGCTTGAGTCAGTT
The DNA here is from genome assembly GCA_945861405.1 of Candidatus Methylobacter oryzae. GTDB lineage: Bacteria > Pseudomonadota > Gammaproteobacteria > Methylococcales > Methylomonadaceae > Methylobacter_A > Methylobacter_A oryzae_A. The sequence continues at coordinate 92,013 of CAMAUL010000001.1, forward strand.
GATGCTGATAATCCTGTTTTGATACCATCGCCTCATCGAATTGTTGCTGCGTATAGGTATAAACCCCGGATCTATATTGCGTACCGACGTCATTGCCTTGTCTCATGCCCTGCGTAGGATTATGGGATTCCCAAAAAAGGCGAAGTAATTCGCGATAAGAAACAACCGCCGGGTCATAAATCACTTTGACTACCTCGTTATGCCCGGTCAAGCCGGTGCATAACTCCTCATAAGTCGGATTGGGCGTGTGGCCACCGGTATATCCTACTGCCGTGCTGAACACGCCGGGACATTGCCAGAATTTTCGCTCCGCCCCCCAAAAACAGCCCATGCCAAACATGGCCTGTTCCATATTTTCCGGAAACGGCGGAGCTATCGAATTGCCGGTTACAAAATGCCTGTTGGTAAACGGCATGGGAGTGTTTCGGCCCGGCAAAGCGTCTTTGGGCTCAGGTAGAGTCAATTTTTTTGATGAAAAAATCATGGCCTGTGGTATTTTTATAAAACTGATGGGGGCAAGAATTAATGATCCTGATGTCATAAAATGACATATAACTTTTAACTGGAATAACATGATAGAGCAAGATTTATTACGCCGTTTTTTATTTGAAGAGCTGGGCGTACGCGGGGAATGGATCAAATTAACCTCCAGCTGGCAGGCGGCAAAACTCCATCAGCGCGGCCCTGAAAACGTGCAGCAGCAGCTGGGACAGGCACTGGCCGCTGTGGTCATGCTGTCGGCTACGGTCAAGTTTAAAGGCTCGATGATCCTCCAGGCTCAAGGCGATGGCGGCATTAAAACGCTGGTCGCTCAGGCAACGGATCAGCGAAAAATACGAGGCTTGGTCAGAGGCAAGGACGACGTAGCCGAGGGTCCATTAGAATCCATGTTCGGCCAGGGGCGACTGGTGCTGACCATCGAATCGGAAACTGGCTCGCCTTATCAGGGCATCGTTCCGCTGCAAGGCAGCAATTTGGCCGCCGTATTGCAAACCTATTTCGAGCAATCCGAGCAGCTTAAGACCCGCTTGTGGCTATTTGCCAACGCCACCCATGCCGTAGGCTTATTATTGCAGGAACTGCCTGCACAGGAAAATGTTCAGGCCGATTGGGAGCATATCGAAATACTGGCCAACACGGTGACCGAACAGGAGCTATTCGAGCTGGATTGCGAGCAGCTGCTGTACCGATTGTTCCATCAGGAAAAAATCAGGTTGTTTGACCCAGAACCGGTTGAATTTAGCTGCGCCTGCTCACGGTCAAACATCGAAAGAACCTTATTGGCGATGGGGCGAACCGAACTGGAAGATATTCTAAAGGAGCGCGGTATTATTGAAGTAAACTGCGAATTCTGTAGCGAACAATACCATTTTGATAAGATCGATGTAGAAAGCATCCTGTCTCAGCAAGCCACCGTTACCGACACTGAAACTCGACATTAAAAAATTCTATGAGAACCGGAATCATTAAACGAAGTCTACGCATTATTTTTTTGCTGGCACTGACGGCATCATTATCCGGTTGCATGTACTGGATTCGGGCTTTTCAAGTTTATCAGCAGATGGATGAATTCGATCAGCACTTTGCTGTCGTGGCCAATGATGAATTCACTTTGCACTTCAAAGACCCCATTCTTTATAGCAAGGATTTTGTATCCTTATCCAAGCTTTATGCCAGCCAGGATGACCCCACCCTGGATGGCAGGCGCTGGCGCTACTGGTTTCGCAAAGTTGACGGCAACAATAACCTGATCAAGCCGGAGGTGAAATTTTATTCGGATTTGAATTTTAATAAAGAAAGCCGCCTGATTGCCTGGTCGTTTTCCTCGCTTTTTCTGGCGATAGCCCCGCCCAAATTTTTAGAGGTTTCGTTACGCTCGATAGGCGGTGCCGAAATCGACAAAGAAAAACAACAGCTCAAAGCTAACCCGGCATTACTGGAAAAAATTACCGACGATTTACCCAAAAAACCGGTCGTTCTGGCGCAACTGGGCGAGCCGTTTGAAATCAAGGATGAACCGGAGCAGGAGATTTATATTTACCGTTTCCTGCTGGAAACCCACCATATAGAAGAAGGCTACGAGGATCGCGCCTTGAACGAGGTTAAAATTACCTTCGATAAAAAAACCCAACAGCTAGTTAGAATGGCCGGGCGTTTTGCGGGGCTTAAGGTTTCAATCAATTACCGGAAGTTTCTGGATGAACCGCAAGATGTCGCACAGAGCACACCGGAATAGCAAAAAATGTAACTATTCAGCGTATGATTAATAGAACACGGATGACGCGGATTGAACGGATTTACGCGGATTTTAATCAGTGTTTATCAGCTTAATCCGCGTCATCCGTGTTCCATTTTTCTAGATTAAATGCTCTTCCCGACAATAAAAAAGGCTTGGACAATCAATGCCCCAAGCCTTTTTATGTTACGCAAGCCGGTTAAAGCCGACGCCATAATCCGCTGTTACTTACAGCTTATCGGCATTCTTATCCAGATATTCTGCAACACCGGCTGGGTTTGCATTCATGCCTGAATCGCCTTTGTGCCATCCGGCTGGGCATACTTCACCATGCTCTTCGTGGAATTGCAACGCGTCAATCATGCGCAGCAATTCATCCATGTCGCGGCCTAAAGGCAGGTCGTTCACAACTTGATGACGGACTTTACCGGAACGGTCGATCAGGAAAGTGCCTCGGTAAGCCACGGCGGGCGCATCCGCTTCAACATCATAATCTTTGCAGATAGAGTGTGAAATATCCGCAGCCATGGTGTAACGAACAGGGCCGATACCGCCTTTATTGATAGGCGTATTGCGCCATGCGTTATGGGTGAAATGCGAGTCTATAGACACGGCAATCACTTCTACATTGCGGCTTTTGAAAGCATCCATACGGTGATCTAAAGCGATCAACTCACTTGGGCAAACAAAGGTAAAATCCAACGGGTAGAAAAACACCACCGCATATTTTCCGCTAGTGGCTGATGAAAGGCTAAATGAATCAACTATTTGACCATCGCCCAACACGGCAGGAACTGTAAAATCAGGTGCTTGTTTACCGACTAATACGCTCATTGATTATCTCCAAATGAAAGTGAAAAAACAAAAGACTGTTAACTTAATATACGCCACTGAATCAGTGGATAGCTGAAATTGTACACTAGCTTAGTCGGGAATTGCAGTGCGTTGTTATTTTTAGCTTGCTTTAATTTTAATTTAAGCCATAATTTGTCATCAATGGCTTACAATGCTGTCGGGGGATTGCTCTAATTCGGGACTTATTAAAGCTACGTCGCCCTAACTTAGCTGTTAAATTCATTTAGTTCATTCGTTTGATGGGGATCTATCATGGCAAAAGATAAACATATTACCGAGCCCGATGTGTTCGGTTATCAAGTCCGCATCGTAAGACGCGGCAAAGAAAGCAGTCGTTATTTTTCACATAAATTGTGGGGCAACAAAGGCAAGTCTTTGAAAGCCGCCATTACGTGGCGCGACCAAATGCTGACCGTTTTAAAAGGCAGCAAGACACGGTTCCTTAAGCCACCCAAGAACAAAACCACCACCGGCGTTACCGGCGTGTCCAGAACCATCAAGTATGACCATCGCAAAGACAAAAGTTATCTTTGCTATACCGTTTTTTGGGTCAGCAATTGCAAATCCAGAAATAAAACCTTTCAGGTCGGCAATGTCGATAAGGTAACGGCAGACGATGAATTGCATGCGTTTCGTACCGCCAAGCTGTTCAGAAGCTGCTACGAGCATTCAATCGATAACGATCTTGAGTTTTATGACGGCAAGTTTGCGGGCTGGAAAAAACTGCGCTTGTATGAAGACGAAAACCTGAACGCAGTAGCGCATTAAGCAAAGATTCCGCGTTAGGGAATTAATCAGAATCACACCCGCACGGCTACTGGTAAATGCCCGGTGCCCAACGCCTAAAGCTCGATACGAATCCCCAGCTCAATGACACGCTCGACGGGGATTTTGAAAAACTCTATCGCGCTAGACGCATTGTGGAATAAAAACCGAAATAGGGGTCTGCGCCATTTAGGCATGGGGCTTTTTTTCCGGAAAGACAGTCGCTCACTACCGATAAAAAACGAAGTCTGCTTGTAATCGATGTTTAATCCTTCGTGGACGCACTGCTCTAAAGCTTGCCTCACATCAGGACTTTGCTGAAAACCATAATAAAGCTTAACGCGGTAAAAATTGTTATCTTTGCCAAATGCGCGAATCTTAATCCGGTGCGCGACATCTACGTAAGGCTCGTCTTTCGTGACGATGGTCAATACCACGATCTGTTCATGCAACACATGGTTATGCTCGAAATTGTGCAAAAACACCTGAGGTACGCCATGCAGGCTTTTAGCCATATAAATGGCTGAACCTTTAACAGTGACTGGCTGATGACTGATTATCTTCTCTTCCAAATCCTCAAACAGCATACGCCGCTCATCCATGTAATCCGCCAGCAAAGCGCGGCCTTTAATCCAGGTGGTCATCATTAAAAACAGCACAGCTCCGATCACTAAAGGCAACCAGCCGCCGGTCGGTATCTTTAAGCTGTTAGAAGAAAGAAACAGGAAATCGACGCTTAGAAATGTGGTCAAAAAAGTAATGCTGGCCATTTTTTTCCATTGCCAAAGTTTTTGAATAACGATAAACACCAAAACAGTATCGACAATCATGGTGCCGGTAACGGCGATGCCATAAGCCGAAGCAAGCGCCGAAGAAGACTGAAAGCTCAAGACCACGACAAATACACAAGCCATCAATAACCAATTCACCGCAGGAATATACACCTGCCCCACTTCCCGGCCCGACGTATGTGAAATATTCATGCGCGGACAGTAGCCCAGCTGTATAGCTTGCCTGGTGACCGAGAACGCGCCGGATATGACCGCTTGGGAGGCAATAACCGAGGCCAATGTCGCCAAAAATAATAACGGATACATTGCCCAGGTCGGCGCGAGCAAAAAGAACGGGTTTTTTACCGCCTCATGGTGTTCAAGCAACAACGCGCCTTGGCCAAAATAGTTAAGCAACAAGGCTGGGAAAACAAAACCGAACCAGGCGTAACGGATGGGTTTTAAACCAAAATGCCCCATATCGGCATAAAGCGCTTCAGCGCCGGTTATTGCCAACACCACCGCCCCCATAATTAAAAAACTTTGCCAGCCCAATTCAAGTAATAAATGAATCGCGTAATAAGGGTTGACCGCCGCCAATACGCCGGGAACGTGGCTAATATTAACCACGCCCAGACCGCCCAGGGTAACAAACCAAAGACACATGATCGGCGAGAATAGCTTCCCGACGGTTCCGGTGCCTTTGGCCTGCAAAATAAACAGTGCGAGAAGCACCGCAAGAGTAATCGGCAACACATAATGCGCTAAGGGCGGCGCAACAATTTGCAAGCCCTCAACTGCGCTTAATACCGAAATTGCGGGGGTAATAATACTGTCACCGTAAAACAAAGCTGCGCCGAGCAGGCCAATGGTAACGATAAAGCGAGTTCTTTGGGGATTATCGTTAGCGCTTTGCAGCGCAAACGTCATTAGCGCCATGATGCCGCCTTCGCCTTTGTTATTAACGCGCATAATGAAAATTGCGTATTTAATTGCCACAACCAAGGTTAATGACCAAAAAATCAGCGATAACACGCCCAACACATGGAGCTTATCAATGGGTAAATGGCTACCGAAAATTTCCTTAACCGCATATAAGGGGCTGGTGCCAATATCGCCAAATACTACGCCAATTGCGCTTAGCGCCAAAACGGTGACTTGTTGCTTGGATTGACTCTGTGAACTTGTCGACATAATAAACTTTAAATCCAGGTGAAAAATTAACTGACTGCTGTTCTGTTGTTATTTTGAATCAGAGGAAGCGATCAAGAAAGGTGGAATATTTCAAACTGCAAATACCAGACGCCGAGGGAGCCAAAAAAATTGACCAGAACGGCAGGCAAAAAGCGCAGATGCACACCGAAGGTGTAGGTCTTTTGTATAGACATGGCCATGACTCCCGCCGCCGATCCTACCACAGTCAAACTACCGCCTATGCCCACCATCATGGCATTAAGCGCCCACTGGTTATGATCCAGGGCCGGATTCGACATCAACGCCGCCGCCTCGACGAGGTTGTTATCGATAGTGCTGGATGCCAAGCCGATCAGCACGTTGGCTACCGTCGGCGAGAACACATCAAATAGACGCGCGATATATTCGAGCCAGCCCACATGGTTGAGCGTAGCCATGCCGGTGATGATGCCGATGTAATACATCAATGTTCCCCATTCGACTTTCTGCAACTGCACACTCAGATCGATGTTAATGCCCTTGCGCCTGAGATACCAAATATACATAACAATAAAACCAAGTCCCGCGCCCAAGGCGAATTCAATGTCTACGTTCAGTAGCAAATTGAACAACAGCGCGTTGACGATAGCCACCATACTCACCACCGCCAAAGCCATGCCGCCAGGTTTCATTTTGCCGCGAGCATGATCCGGGGTAATCGCGTCTTTCGCCCGGCGACTCACATAGGCAAGCCTAGCTGCCTCCCGATCCTGTTGGGTCTTAATTAGCCCATCCGCGCCCAGAGGGTTCAGGTACATGACGTGCAGCACCGATGCGCTGAGAATCCAACCGACCATCGCGGAAGGAATGAGCATCAACAAGTCAGCCAAGTCCAGCCTACCCGCCAAAATCACCATCAGGCTGGTCGAGGTGCCGACAAACCAGACGCCGCTATTGGAGGCGATGATGATGTTGCATAGCACCACGTGGGTGTATTGCTCATTAGTCGAGATATTACGGATGGAACGGCCAAACACCATCGACGTCGTCAGACTGCTGATAATAGGACTAAGCAATGCGCATAGTCCGCCCATAGCCCAAAACAATCCTTTCGGCCCAAAACCGCGTTCTATGAGGAATTCCGTCAGAGCGCCGAACACATTGCGCTCGTTGAGAATTTCAACAATCATCCACATGAACGCCATGAAAGCAATCAGCGCGAACAGCCCCTCTTTCGTTTCCGCCTGCATCCGCTTGAGAGCCTGAAAACCTTCGGGATCATCGCTAAAGAGAAGGTAGTAAACGCCGAGCACGGCCACCGACGACATCATCAGCAAGGCGGGCTTAAACTTTTCCATCTCAAGCTGAACTTCAAGGATGATGAGCGTCAAGCTGGCGAGAAAAATGGCAAGAACGATGAATCCGATGGGACTGAATGGGTCTATAGCCATGGGAAAGAAGAATGGATGTTATGAGGCGCTATGACGGCGATGAGGTCGAATGGTTAAATTGTAGCATTTGCGGCGATTTTGTCACAAATTTTCAAGGTCTTAGAGGTGCAATTAAAAGTGCGGTTTTGAAGCCACCCTCGTTTCCACGCGTTGCGCTCATCGTTATACACAAGCCAGTTGAGCCCAATAAGAAACGCTTACGAAATAACTTGAGCAAGTTGCCAATAGCCGGAGTACAGGCTTCGCCTGCAAGCAAAGCTTGCACTCCCGCCTGCAATCTTACGGTGCAAGTTGTTCAATATATTTCATGCGTATTCCTAAGTTTATACCCAGTGCAATACCTCGAATTGCAGATACCAAAGACCGAAGGAACCGAGGAAGTTAACCAGCACTGCTGGCAAAAAACGTAGGTGAGTAGCGAACGTATAACTTTTGTCGATGGACATAGCCATAACACCAGCCGATGAACCCACCACAGTCAAACTGCCGCCGATGCCTACCATCATCGCGTTCAGCATCCATTGCTCGACGCCTAAATTGGGATTCGCCATAATCGCCGCAGCTTCCAGCAAGTTATTGTCGATACAGCTGGATACCATGCCTAAAATAAAATTCACCCATGTCGGTTCCAATGTCTCGTACAGTTGGCGCACATAAGACAGCCAGCCGACATGATTGAGGGCCGCCATGCCCGTGATAATGCCGATGTAATACATTAAAGTCGCCCATTCAACCTTTTGTAGTTGGACGTCAAGGTTAATTTCAACATTACACCATTTTGTCTTTAACACCCAAATATACATCACCACCAAACCCAAACCGCTACCCAATGCGAACTCAATATCGACATGCAGTACCATGTTTAATACCACTGCCCCGATAATGGCTAAGGCGCAAACGAATGCAAGGCTAAGTCCGCCCGGCTTGATGCCTTCTGCTGCCGTGTTGGGTTTAAGTAAAGTATTGGTGTCGAGTTTTTTCAGGTAGAACAGATCCAGCACCAAGGCGCTTAGAAACCAGCCGAAAATCGCTGCCGGAAATAACATTAGCAAGTCGGTCATGGCGACCTTGTCAGCCAAAATCACCATCAGACTGGTTGAAGTGCCGATAAACCAAACGCCGCTGTTAGACGAGATAATGGTATTGCACAAGACCAAGTGGGTATAGCGCGGATTTGCAGAAACGTTGCTGATGGATTTACCGAATATCATGGTGGTGGTTAAGCTGCTGATGAAGGGACTCAACAACGCGCACAATAACCCCATCACCCAGAACAACCCTCTCGCTCCCAGCCCTCTATTCATTAACGCCTGGTTCATGGCAGCGAAAACATTGCGCTCGTTAAGAATCTCAACAATCATCCACATGAACGCCATAAAGGCGATCAACCCGAATAATGATTCTTTGGTAGCCGCCTGCATGGCAATCAAGGGTTTGAATCGCTCAGGATCGTCGCCGCTGAACCAGTAGTAAATACCAATGATGGCTACTGTGGACATCATCATCAAAGCGGGCTTGAATTTGTCCATCGCCAACTGGACTTCGAAGATGATCATCATCAAGCCGATAACGAATACGCTCAGCACGATGAGTCCAACTGGCGAAAAAGGAAAGATAGAAATAGGCATAGGGTTTTTCGTACAGGAAAGTCTAAAAATTGAACATAAATACACCCGATTGATGAAGGGCGACACCGCCGCCCCCCATACGCATCGACTGAAACTAGACTAAAAGCCTACGCTAATCAATGCGTGAATTTGTAGTTAGAGTGTATACAAATTATTAACAATCCACGAAGAATGCGGATTTTTACACTGATTTCCGATGTGCTTCTTCGCGGTTTTATGTATCGAGAGGGGGCTACTGCTTTACAGTCACGAACGCTATTTTAGCGATTCCGGCATGTTGCACGGTAGCCATCACTTCTGCAACTTTGGCATAAACAACGTCCTGGTCGGCATATAAATGCAGACTAATTTCAGGATTGTTTGAAAGCTCGGCCTTTAGCGCTGTTTCCAGTGCTGCAAGGTCGGCAAGCGGGAGCTTGTTCAGCGTTACAAGCCCCTGCGCATCGATGCCGAGCTGCAACGGTTGCTGCTTAACATCCGCCGTGGTTTCGGCGGTTTTCGGCAAAGTCACATGCACGGATTGGGTGAGTAGCGGCGCAGTCACCAATAAAATAATCACCAGCACCAGCATCACATCGACCAGCGGCGTGACGTTGATTTCGCTCATCGCACCTTCATCTTCCGATTGCGGTTTAAAGGCCATAGTTATTCCTTACCGCTGGCGTTCGCGCTTGAGGCGATGTGCATAAAGCTGACCACAAAATTTTCCAAACCGGCACGCTGCTGTTTAACCCGGCGCAGGAAAAAGTTATACGCCAATACAGCAGGAACCGCGACCGCAATACCGATAGCGGTCGCGACCAGTGCATCGCCGATAGGGCCCGCCACCACGTCCAGGCTGGTCGAGCCGCTGGCAGTAATCTGATGCATTGCATGCATGATGCCCAGCACGGTTCCGAACAAGCCGACGAACGGCGCAGTGCTGCCGATGCTGGCCAGCATGGTCAGGCCGCTTTCCATAGTGTGCTGCTCTTTCTGCATTTGTACCAACAATGAATGCTCCAATAATTCAGCAGGAACGCCTCGGTATTTAAGGCTCTTCCCGGCGGACTGTCGGCTCTCATCCAGCCAGGCAAAGCCTTGCTGGGCAATGCGCGCTTGCGGCCCTTTGGCTGCCTCTGCGGGCAAGGCTTTTGCCTGCTCCAGATCGGCTGCATCCCAAAATGCCTTGTTAAAGGCTCGGTTATAAAAACTGTTCCTGGTGAACTCCCAGATTTTGAAAAGAATCACCGTCCATGTCGCCACCGAAAAGGCCAGCAACGTGTATAACGTGCCGTCGATAATGACTTCTGCCATCGCAATATGATCGGGCATTAATATCTCCTGTTTAGTTAAATAAAATTAAGGAATGTATCATTTTAAAAAAAATCATTTCGTCCACGAAAAGCACGAAAAATTTTTCTGGTTCCCTCGCAGGAGAAACTGTGAAAGTATTGTAAAAACCGGCGTAAAAAATCTTTTTCTTATTTTTTTAAGTTAGTGATTTTTAGCTGACTGCTGGAGTACAAACCTAGGTTTGTACTCCAAATTCTTAATACTTTCACAGTCTCAGGAACGTGGGAACCAGAAAAGTGCATGACTGTGTAATAAAACATATCGATTCATTTCGTGTGTTTTCGTGCTTTTCGTGCTTTTCGTGGACAATCTAATGCTTCTAGGATTATTGAGTTAGTTTAAATTGCAAGGTCTGGACTGCACGCTGCTCGACGGCTACACCGTTTACTATTTTCTCTTTGAACTTCCATTGATTAATAGCCTTTAGCGCGGCCTCGTCAAAAACTTCGGCGGGCTCAGCCTCAACAACGACGGCATTTTCAACATCGCCATCCGTGGTGATGGTAAATTCGATTTTAACCCAGCCCTCAATATGCCGACTCGCCGCTCGCGCAGGATATTTGGGAGGAACGCGCTCCAATGGGACGACGCCGGTGCTGATTCTCGGCTCAGTGTTGACTGTCGGCGCAGGCCGACTGACCGGTTGCGGCGCTATAACCGGCGCTGTCGGCGTAACAGAGGGCTTTTCATCGGCGACAGGTTGAGGTTTTGGCAACTCCGCCTGTTTAGGTATCACCGGCGTTTTTTTCTTGACCGGAATTTTGGCCGGTTCCTTTTTCGGCGGCTCGGGTTTGGGTGGCGCAGGCGGCGTAACCGGGGCTTGTTGATTCGGTGTGGAAACCAGCGAAACTTCCATGATGATCTGCGATGAGGCCGGAGGGAGAACGTCGGCTGGTTTTAATAACCAAAGGCCTAGCCATACATGCAACAGCAGCACCAAAGTCAATAATAATCCGCCGACAAAGCGCGGTCGTTCTTCGCCGTTTAAGGCGGCAAACAATGCCCGCATTTTTTGCATTAGCAAACCCGGCTCGTCACCCTTAGACGTTAAATTCAGGTCGGCTTGATCGCCTTCGTGGCTGTTAAATCCAAACATAGAAGATATTATTTTTTTAAACATCGGTGATGCGTTGGTTATCGGTAAAGCCGTATTTTTACTTGGCGCGATTAGAGTAATGATCAGCTTTAAATGGACTGGGTTTGTTTAAGCAATTTAACCCTTACAAACTGCCAAACCATCGGCATGAACGACACGAAAACAATGCCCAAAACGATCTTCTCGAAATGGTGTTTGACCCATTCATTCGATCCCAAGAAATACCCGGTTAAGGTGATACTGGTAACCCATAAGGTCGCGCCGATGATGCAAAACAGGATGTATCTCGAGTATTTCATGCTGCCCGCCCCTGCGACGAAAGGGGCAATAGTGCGAATAATCGGGACAAAGCGAGCCATAATAACGGCTTTGCCGCCATGCTTTTCGTAGAAGGCTTCGGTTTGAGTAAGGTATTCATGCTTAAAAAACAAAATCTGCTTCCTCGACTTAACGAACTTACTAAAATGCTTGCCGACGAAGTGATTGACATTGTCGCCCAGCAAAGCCGCGCTAATCAGTAGTGGAATGATGATTTGAATATCCAGCTTTCCAGTCGATGATGCCAACAACCCCACCGCAAACAGCAACGAATCGCCGGGCAACAGCGGCATGATGATTAAGCCGGTTTCGACAAAAATGATCGCAACCAAAATTGCATAAGTGAGCATCTCGTAATGCGCCAAAAAATCCTGCAACGTTATCAGCGGGTCTTTGAGCAAATGCAATAAAAAGTAAATAATTTCCATAAGGGTCATTTTATATTGTAAAAACGGGGACATCATAAAGTATTGCGTTCATACCTTGACGACTATTTATTATCAACCAATTCTAAACGGTATTTTACGGCCTTTCGAATTGCTTGCGTAACGTTATCAGCGCCAGTAGCAGCAAAATCCCGCTCAACGACTGCCGCGCTATCACCGTCCATACGGTTTCAGTCGTCGGCAAGGGCGTCATTACGGGTTGTTGCTTATCATCCGAAGCCGACGCGCCTTGCTGCCCCATGATTCCGGGAACAAAAAACGCCCGCCACCGGTCTTCAAATTGATTGACCGCTTGAATGTACTCGGCATAACGGGGCGCATCAATACCCGCCAGACGATCCGCCGTCAACACGGCGGCAAGTGCGGGTGAGAGCGCAGACCAACGTTCCATAAACTCAAAATGCGCCTTCCGAACTTCGTCGAAGCGATACATCAAAGGCCGCACCTTGCTATCAAGCTCCAGGTTTGCGGGCAGGCCTGCAATCTCACGGGATGGCTCTTTCACGGGTACAGTTTCTGGATGCGCCTGATACCAAGCCGACAGTAATTCGGCCTGTTGTTTGGCGGTTTGCGCCTGAACCCGCCGAATATCAACAATTACCTCAAGCCGGGAGGGCATCGGTTGCATGCCGTTCGCCGCCCAGCTCAAACCCGCCGGTACCGCAAACGTCGTGACCAGCCATAGCCCTAACAAGCCCACCGCCGCAGCGCCCGAGGAAACAGGCAACAGCAGGAACAGACCGGAAATCGCCATCCACACCCCGGCAAACACGCCGACAAAAATCAGCCAATGCGTTGCCGCGTAAAAGGTGGAGCCGGAATCCAGCATAAACGCAAGCAGCGATGCCGCGATGGAGGGCAGCAGCACCATAACCAGACGCACGGTGAGCGAGGCAAAGACCAACAGCCATGGATGGGGCATTTGTGCGCAAACCAAGCGCCACACGCCCTGCTCCCGATCTTCCTGCACTAAACCGTAAGTGACCGCTATCACGGTCAACGGCAGCAATAACGCAAATACGCTGGCAAAATCGAGCAAGCCCAGTTCGTGCAGCAACGGATTGAACAACTGATCGCTGTTGCGTCCATCGGTATAGCGACTGCGGGTCGAGATGCGCAGTTCGGAACTCAGCAAATCAATTTGCCGCACGCTCAATACCAAACCGCCGAGCGCCGGGAGACGCACGGTTGTATTGTCGGCCAGCTTGGATGTATCAGCGCCTTTGCCACTAGCGGGCGCATCATGCATTTCTGTGGGCGCGAATTTATTCGCGTCTATTGCGGCAACGCGAATAAATTCGCGCCCACGAAATTCACTGGCGGCAAGACCGGACCAAAGCGCGCTCGCCATCAACAGGCCGAAGAATGCAGCAATGACCCACAGATTGACCGGATTGCGGATGAAGCGCAACCACTCGGCTTGCAACAAACCGGTCATGGCTTCAACCTTCTCGCGGAAAACAGCAACCACATCAGCGCGGCAGCCAGCCAAGCCAGCAACACCAGCAGATCGACCAGCACATAATTCAACGCAAAACCCGCCGAAGGCGGCGCATAACTGAATGCCTTGACGCTGCCCCAGTCGGCATCATGGCCCTGAGCGCCGCGCTCGGTGCCGTGGCTACGTTCGCGATCCCAATCATCAGTCAAGCCAATAAAATAATGGCGGTAATTTTCGGCGGCATCCTCAAAATGCCGCTGATGCGCCAAATCCATGCCCGACAGTGTCATCGACACCGAACGCATCGCTATGCTCGGGCCGAGCAGCGAGGCGATATGGACAAACCGGCCCTGGCGTTCGAACGCATCCCTCAGTCTATCGAAATGCAGAGCGTGGACTCGTTCCGAATAACCGTCGTTAAAACTGCGCTTGAGTGCGGTATAGCCGACCGGCAAGTCTTCAATCCGTGCCACGCCGTACTGCTTTAACACTTGAGCCTTGAATAACGCCTCTCGCGCCTCATGGTCGCCATCATTATCCAAACCTTGCTGAATGTCTTGTTTGATCCCCGACCAAAACGCCGTAGCATTGGGAGTCGGAACCATCATCTCTGCGGCTACCGAGCCCAGGCGCGGAGCGATTAGCACGCTGCCTAACCAAAATGCCAGCAGGGTAAACAAAGCCAGACGGCTGCTTTTGAAATGGATTGATGTGGACATGGCCAAGGCCGCAAATACCGCATAATACACAAAAAAAGCGCCGCTTAACGCGAACAGCCTGAGTATATCGTCACCGGCAAGGTCGAAATTCTGATACAGAATAATGAGCGCAACCGCCATAGCAGGCAGCAATACCACCACAAAAGCCAGCAACAAGCCGGTAAACTTGCCCAGCAACAGCTTGGTACCCGATACCCCCAGACTGTGCAACATGCGCAAGGTGCCCTGCTCCCGTTCCTGGGTTACCGCGTTAAAAGCCAAAGCGATGACCAATAGCGGAAGCAGCGCGTATAACACAAAACCGGCGCTAGCTTGCCCGAAGCGACTGGCTAGTCCCTGATCCGCCGCCGGGCTAAAACGCGCCCCGTTGCGTTTATGCGGTTCCAGCCAGAGCGCTTGGCCGGTATATTGCCTCAATCCGGAATCTATCGATGCCAGCGGCGAATCCGGCTTAAATACATAAATACCGAAATGCGCCGCCGCATGAGGGTTCTTTACGCCTTGCGTATCCCATTGTTCCTTGGCGGTTGCGCCCACGGCTTGCTTTTCCTGCTGCATCTGCCGATGCTCGGCGACGGAAGCCAGAAAGAATCCGATCAACACTGCGAAGACCGAAAAGGCCAACACCAGCAGCCTCCCGTCCCGCAGCACGGCCAGCAACTCCTTATGGACGATCGCAATAATCAAAGCAATCCCCGTGCGTGCGCCAGATATTTGTGCTCCAGCTCATCATGCGCCACGGTGTGCGCATCGAACTCTTCGACCAGACGCCCTGCTTTCATAATGCCGATACGGTCGGCGACCTGCTTGGCATTAAACAGATCATGGGTCGCCATCAGCACCGCCATGCCCAGATCGGCGGCCGCCCGTATCCGTTGGGCGAAATCATTGGCTGCACTGGGATCAAGCCCGGAGGTCGGTTCATCCAGCAGCATGACTTTCGCCTGTTTTGCCGAGGCGATAGCCAAACCGACTTTCTGGCGCATACCTTTTGAATAAGTCGAAACACGCCGTTCATGGGCGTCGGTTTGCAAACCTGTATTTACCAGCAGGTCGTGCGCGTGTTGCCGGGATAAGCGGATATTGGCCAACGTACAGAAAAAGCGCAGGTTTTCCAGGCCGCTCATGTACTCATAGAGAGCCACATTTTCCGGCAAGTACGCGACCTTGGCGCGAACCATGGTCGGGTTTTGGTCAGGCGACTCACCATCAATAAAGACATTGCCGTCGGTCGGCCGATTGAACCCCAAAAAGGTATTGATGGTCGATGTCTTACCCGCGCCATTACCGCCCAATAAAGCATAGACGCACCCTGCCGGAACCGACAAATCGAGCGTATCAATCGCGCGATGGTTTTTATAATTGACCACCAGTTGTCTGGCTTCAAGCAGGGTTTTATTTGGCGACATAATTAGTTTTTAAATAATTGTAACTATTCAGCGAATGCTAAGTACTATCAATAGAACACGGATGACGCAGATTGGACGGATTTACGCGGATTTTTGCACTTCCAATCAGTGTTTATCAGTCCAATCTGCGTCATCCGTGTTCCATTTTTGCATTACTTCAGCCAACCGTATTGCCCTATTCATCAATAGGCTTTAATTGATAATCCTGCAGCTGGGTTTTCCAGGAAAGATAGACCTTCTGCCCGTCGCTAACCAGGAATGGCTGATCGCCGGACTTCGCAGTTTGGGCAATTACTTCAGGCTTCGACCAGCTTTTGCCGTCATCGGTGGATTTCATCAGCTTGATAAGATTGTTAGTGCCGTCGAACTCCTGCCAACCCACATAAACCCGAGAACCTAAAGCCAGCACATGCGGATGACCTGTGCCAGCCTTGCCGAAGTTAACCGGCGCGGAAAAATGCCGTCCGGCATCGGCCGAATAGGCATAAAACAGTCCTGAGTTGGTAGGGGAGCCGCTAAACCATGCCGCGTGATAAATGCCGGAATCGGAAATCGACAGACCGGGGCCGTGATGCGGGCAGGCATCGATTTTCCAGTTGTCCTGGCCGACACGGTGAGTATCGCCGGGAGTATTCCAGTCGTTGAATTTAACCAGCGCGTGATCGCGTATGCCGCCTTCAAAAACATGCCGCCAAGTGATGACCGGCGTGTTGTCCGGCGCTATCGCGGTATCCAGTCGGCAGCACTGGCAGGTATGGGTGGCGATTCTTTTATTGGGATAAAAATACTGACCGCCATCGTCCGACCAGCTGTAATACAAGGAAGAGCCCTCAAATTGCTGGCCTGCTTTTTTGGCCGCTTCAACATCGCGGGCATCCAGCCAAGCGATAAAGATTTCGCCGTTTTTGCCGATAGCCATGCTGTCGAAGCGATGGCTGATGTTGTCCAGATTATCATTGACGGTCACCGGCGCGGAAAAATGCTCTCCGCCGTCAGTCGAGCGACTAAAGCGGATGTGACCGCTATGTTTACCCTCCAGCTTTTGAGTCCAGGTTAGATAAATATTGCCCTTGGCATCCAGCTTTATCTTCGGGCGATATTCACCTTTGGCTTCTATTTTTTCGGCACCGGCATTGACCATCACCGGTGCAGTAAAGCTTAAGCCTTTATCCTCCGATGACTGCACATAAACGTGATCATTGTTTACCCAGGTAATCCATAACACGCCCTTGCCGTCGAAAGCGGCGCTGATCGTTTCCGCGCATTGGTTTGTAGGCTGCGCGTTGGCATCGGCGCAAGCGCCTTTTGCTTCGTTAGAGTGATGATGCGCGTGCTGTTGCTGACCATCGTCTGCGGATTTTACAGTCGCGTCATTCGCACAGCCGGAGACTGCCAACGTTGCAAAAAATAAAAAAGAGGGAAGAGATTTCATTGATGCTACCGAATTAAAGAGTCGAGCCAAATTATAAAGAGAAATAGGGGGAATATCTTTCCCCTTTTATACACAGCAAAGCCGGACTATTAACATATCCGGCTTTTTGTTTTTTCTTTATATAATTAAATTGTTAATAATTATACTTCAACTCAGCAAAGTAAGTGCGCGATGGGAACGGGTGAAATAACCAAACCTGCTGATCAGTGACGTTATCAACACCTGCAGAAGCGCTGACCTGCTTGGTGATGTTGTATTTGGCCCGCAAATCGACAATAAAATAAGCATTACCGCCAGATCCATAAGTCCCTGGATTGATGTCACTGTTGTTCAACTGGCTGAACTGCGGGCTGCTGTAACGACCGCTTACCGAGGTGATCAACTTGTCGATTGGACGATAGGCAATGGTTGCACTGGCGCGCCACTCGGGAACCCTGGGCTGGCGTTTGCCGGTTGACGGCTGGTTGGCTCTGGGGTTAGCGGCAGTAGCACCTGCACTAGCGGCAGCCGCATCTGAAGCCGCGTTCTCGGTAATTTCGGAATTGGTCCAGGTTGCGTTACCGTAAAGGTCAATACCTTTTATGCCGACATCACTGGCTTCGCCTGCAACTTCGACACCATAAGTTTGAATTTCCCCGACATTTGAAGGCGTACTGGAAATAGCCCCGGTGGATAAAAGAGTTTGCTGCGAAAAAATGGCATCTTTTACGCGTTCCTGGAATAAGCTAAGGCGCAACTTGCCCTGATCCAGGAAATATTCGTTGGAAAATTCAGAAGACAGAGCTTCTTCGGGTTTTAGGTTCGGATTGCCATTGACAATATTCGTTATCCCGCCCACAGTCGTCGTCGTCGTTTGAAACAGCTCGGTCACGGTAGCAAAGCGGTAGGCTTGGCCGATGGACAAGCCTGTTTGCACACGGTCTAAAGGCTTCCAGGTCAGCTTGGCCTTGGGCGAAAATTCCAGTTCATTGCGCTCTGCCTGATTGAGCGACTTGAGTGTGTTGTTAGCTATAGCCTGATTAAGTCCATCATAAGCGTGCCAGCTTTCCACTCGCCCCCCCAACGTCAGGTTCCAGGCTTTATTGAAGTCCCAGGCATCCTGCAACCAATAGCCTTCGGTCTGGGTCTTGCCTTGCGAGTTGGATCTAATGGTGCCGGTGTCATTCGATTGCCAGTTGGTAACGGTATAAACCGGATTATCCAAAGTATATAAATCATGATGGAACCCAAAGCTGACCTCATGCTTGCCCAGCAGATCGGTGCCGGGACGCCAGATACCTTTCGCATCGGCAGTATGCCAGCCGGTTCCGGTCAAGCTGGTCACTGTGCCTGCGCCGTTATTAGCGGCTTGCGCGGGGGTTTGTGTCGATGTCCGGCTAAGATCCGTGCCGTATTCGACCACGCTGCCCGCCAAATCCCAATCGAACACGCCGCCGGTGGTGGATTTAAGGTTCATACCATGCGACCAATGCATTTGCTCGGCTCTGGTTTCTGCGAAACTAGCTGCATAGCGCCTTCCGCCAATATTAACGTTGCCGCTATTGACCACATTACCGGCACTATCACGCAAAAAACTGTTAAAACCGGCATTAGCATCGTTCTGCCATAGCCCCAATGTATATGCCGCACGGATGGTCGGGGTGATGTCGTAGCCGAGTTTCCATTTGAAGTTGTCCTGCACCGTATGGTTAAGCGCCGACTCGCCCAGCACTTGAGCGCTAACCCCGTACGGGTTTGAGTTTGCAATAGCCCCCGTTACCACTGTGTCCGCACCCGTTGCATTACCCGTTGAAAGAGGGTTCACAAAAGCTATAGGCTGGCTGTGGCTATCCAGGTGACTGACATCAAAACGGAATGACAAATCTTTGTAGCGATCGCCTACATTGAAAGAATATTCCTGGCTGTCGAACATCTTTTTCTTGCCATAGAAACTGTAATCCTGCCAAGTCGATTTTACATCGGCACCGGCCTCAAATTTTTCCGGCATTTTCGTCGTGATGTCGATCACGCCGCCCATGGAATTACCAGCATATGCCGCTGAAAATGGTCCATACATCACATCAACCCGTTCAATTTCTGAGGGCGCTACCATATTCCAACGCGGTGATCCGGTGTTACCGTTATTATTGCCTAACAACGAAGACAGCAGGATGCCGTCGGCATAAATCAGGCCGCGAGCGCTGGCACTTGTGCCTGAAGTACGCCAGCCCACCGGCGCATTGGTGTCGCCGATATAGCGTTTGCGCACTTGAATGCTGGGCAGGTATTTAATGACGTCCTCGGCAGTCATCGCATTGATGGTGTTGTCGATTTTTTCGCTGGTAACGCTTTCTGTCGTCGTCGGCAGCCGGTATCTTTCCTTGGCGGTAGGCTTTATTTTTTCGGTAACTGTCATGTCCGACATTACTGCTTTGGAATTGTCGGCAGGGGCTTTTTTTGCATTAACGTTTTGCTTGGTTTCAGCTGCGGCGAACGGAGATGCTACTATCAGCAGGCAGATCAAAGCGCGTCGGGGATTAAGCGGATAAGGCGGTTTGGAATGTGTCATGGAGTCCTCCTAAATAATTATTGTTATAAGTAGCTTAAAAAAACACATCCTTGTGCAGATCAATAAACTGTTTGTTCAATTAGGTTAATATTTCAGCGACGCGCTAATAAAATAAGTGCGTTGTGGAAAGGGGTGGTTTTCAAAGGCATTGGCGTTAAAAACGTTATCGATCCCTGCTGAAATGGTGCTTTTCAATTTTGGGTTAATCGGTAACTTATAAGAGGTTTTCAAATCGACGAAAGTTGACTCATCGGTACCACCCATCACATTTGCCGCCGTGTCGGTGTTAGCCAACGTTTGAAACGCGTCACTGCGATAACGGACGCCTACTGACGCAGTCCATGGCTGCGTAATGTGATAGGCAGCCGAGCCGTTGATTTGCAACTGGGGTATGCGATCCCATTCTTTGCCGGTGTAGTTAACACTGTTAGTCCCTATAGGATTATGTTTGGTAATCTGCTTATTCATTATGGTGGTATTAGCCATCAAGTCGATGGGCAGGTTAAACACCTCGTTCTGTTGATAGGTCAAATCCACCCCAATTGCTTCGGTTTGATCAATCGGCTGAAAGGTTGTGGTCGTCTGTCCGTTAACGGTCACCGTGGTACTGTTGATTTCATTATTGATTTGATCAAAAAAGAAATTTGCGCGGACATAACCTCTGGGAATATCGTACTGGGTCATGAAGTTATGGAAATAACCCGCCTCAGGCCCTAAACCCGGAGCCGCAAAAGTGGTGCTATTAAGCCTGGAAGAGCTGGCGAACATTTCTTCCGCTATCGGGAAACGATACGCCTTGGAAAACGAATAGCGGAAAGTCCACTTATCGGGCGAATATTCCAGCGACGCTTTCGGCGAAAAGCGCGAAGCATCGCGGTCGGCATAGTTTTGAATTCTCAGGTTTGGATTAGCGTTCGTATAGTCATAAACGTGGCCATCAAGAGCTTGCCAATGATCGTAACGTCCCCCGGCCATTACGCTCCAATCGGGCAAGAACCGCCATTCCAACTGCGAGAAAGCACTGTTGGTTTGAGTTGCGCCGCCGCTGTCGTTGGTTTTAACATCGGCAGATCCGGCCTTGTAATTGTTGCTGTTGTAAACATCCAGATTCAGGCTGGCATGGTTAAACTGATAGCCGCCCATAAAGGACAAATCATCCCTGCCCAGGAATTTGTCGTTCGCCAGCTTCAGGTCGTAAGTCGCCCACCAGGGTTTTTCATCGGAAACCTGGCCTTTATTTTGGTTTAGCGGATGACTGGGATTAAGGTTTGATTGGATCGTTCTATCCTTGAATGCATCGTAATAACTGGCGGTTGTATCGATGCTCCAGTTAGTCGAGATTTTGCCCTTTAAGCCCAAGCCATAATTTAGCGCTTGGCGTTCCGAGTCGCTGACCGAGAAAACCGAACCGGGAACGGCAAATCGTTGTCCTCCGGCAGTTCTGTAGTTTTGACTGGCGGATAGTCCTGCGGCGGTCGCTCCGCCCCATACTTTATTACCCGCCGCATCTCTTAACAAGGTATTCGGGTCATCAACTTTCCCTACCCGATCTTCATAGGCAATGGTAAAACGTCCTTGCAGCTCTTCGGTAAAGTCATAACCGAATTTGGCTTTGAACAGATCCGTCGTTTGCTGGGCAACGCCGATGTCACCGTAGGCAATCGCCGGGGCTTCTGTCACCGTTTGGTAACCTTCCCCTCCGGTGACAGCCGTGCCACCGGCTGCGGTAGTTAAAGCGGCGGCATTGATGGTCTGCGATTGGCCCTCGTTTTCAAAATGATTGTAAGAACCCCAGACGCTGAACTTATCAATCCTGTCGCCTGCGGAAATAAAGGTCTTAAAACCCGATAAAATTTCGTTACGACCTGAACGATGCGTATCCTGGAACATACCCATAGTATCCATCTGGGCTTCGAATTTTTCCGGCATTTTGGTATTCAGGTTAATTACGCCGCCCATCGAGTTGCCGCTATATTGTGATGAAAA
This sequence comes from Candidatus Methylobacter oryzae, assembly GCA_945861405.1. GTDB lineage: Bacteria > Pseudomonadota > Gammaproteobacteria > Methylococcales > Methylomonadaceae > Methylobacter_A > Methylobacter_A oryzae_A. Next base: position 113,621 of record CAMAUL010000001.1, read on the forward strand.
CGGGCCGTAAAGCACTTCCGCCGAATCAATTTCGCTGGGGGATACCATCGACCATCTGGGGGCGCCGTTAAACGAGGTGCGCAAAGGGTTATGCAGCGGCATGCCATCGGCATAAACCATGCTGTGCGCGGTTTGAAACGAATTTGAAGTGCGTATGCCCAAAGTGCCGTTCGGGTCGCCAATAAAGCGCTTGCGGATCAGTACGCCAGGGGCATATCTGATCGTATCCTCAACCGTTGTCGCATTGACTTTGGTTTTAACGTCTGCGGCATCAATCGTAAAGGTAGGCGTTGCCTTGGCAGTATCCGGAAACTTTCTATCGGTCGCGGTGCCGTATGTCACCATATCAGCACCCTGATATTTATCGGCTTTTGCCTGGTCTTGTTTGGCAGTAGTTTGTGATTTATCTGTCTTTTTAGCTTTGACTGGCTCGGCTGCAACTCCGCAACCTAAATAAGTCATGCCCAGCAATAATAGGTATTTTTTCATTATTCTAAATTTTTATAGTCATGGGTGGTTCTTAAATATAAAGCACATTACATGCCAAACCACTAAGCCCACGAATTATGTAGCTTGCAGCCTCACCGAACGTGCTTTCCGCACCTGTCGTAATCGATGGCTTACATTCAAAGCATTCAAGGACTTGCATCTTGGTCTTAAAGTTATTTAGCTTGCTTAAATACCTGTTCAACTTAATCAGCGTGCCTTGTGCCTCAGGCTTACAGGTTTTTATTGGCACTGTGTTTTTTTAAAAAGTGCGGCATATAACGCATATTGGTGTGTTAAATAACACAGTTTAATTAGACTGTCTCTTCTCAATAGACTAACCGAGAGCGATATTTTTGGGCTGGATGGAGGATCATCTTAGAAATGGATGCTGAAATATCCCTTGGGAAAGATAGGTGGGGCCGCGGACTCCGCTGAACAAACACCGCTCGCTTCAATTGATTTTTTTGGTTTATTCACCACTAAAGGATTCGGGAATTACAAACATTCCACCGCGCAGAAAGCGGCTGATCCCTGGGAACGCTGAGCCCCAGCTCGGCTTCTTCACATTCAATCGTCAGGCTGCTTGTTGCGCCAAGCTGGGGCTTGGCGTTCCCGGAACTTGCATCCGACTATAGAGTACGATAAATGGTATTTTAGTTATTTCCTGCTCCCTAAGACAAAAAGAACCAGAAGTTGTATTTCTTCCGAGCCGGGCCCCGTCCGTAACGTTTCAACTGACTACTAATGATGCTAAACGCTAAGAGCGGGGTTGCAAACCCCGTCCCGCCTTAGGCGAATAAATTCGCCCCTACAGTTATCAATTAGTAATTTACCGTCATACCGACATTGAACGAGCGCCCCATGCCGGGAACAGGTGTTCCCTTTGTGGTTACCTCCCCGATATAAGTGCCGCCTAAAGGCAGTCCGTAATTCTTATCCAGCAGATTGTCTATGCCGCCATCGATACGCAAATGCTTCCAGGTATAACTGCTGCGTAAATTGAGCAGCGCGTAACCTGCTGTTTTAGGCTCCAAGCGGACGGCTTGCACGTCGGTTTTAGGCGCGACTATTTCCGTTTCGATGGTATTGGCCCAAGCGCCTCGCTTATGCTCCAGCGCTACCGTCGCATTGAACGGCATCTGTTGGTACAGATTGTCGCCGGTATCGTTGTTTTTTCCTCTGACATAATTCATGCCGACTTTCCCGGTCAGGTTGCCGTATTTGACGTTTTCCAGCAACCGTTTCGACCCGGAAACATCGACGCCGAACAGATGCGCATCGAAGTTGGCCAGTTGCAGCAAATTAACCGCGCCTCCGTTAGCCGGGGACGGGCTAGCGCAAGTCACGCCATTGCCTGTCTGACAGAGTTTTGCATCAATATAGTTTTCGACGTGGGTGTAAAAAGGGGTTATTTTAGTTTCCCAATCTTCCTGATTGGCGTCATGCCAATTGCCTGTAGCGCTGACGGTGTGAGCAACTTCCGGCTTCAGGTTAATATCGCCGACATAACCGTTGGCATCACCCACCCAGTTGTTCATATACATCGCCATAGGATGAGTCATCATGCCCATGGTACGTCCGCGAGACCAGGCAAAGCGTTCGTAAAGATTGGGCGAACGGGTTTTTCTGGCAGCACCCAGTTCATAGGTCTGCATGTCATTAAAGGTGTAGCGCGCCAATGCCGTCCAGTCCACATTAATGTCGGTTTGTTTTTTATTTTGGCTGTTAACCGTCCGCGCTTCCGGCGTGACCACGCCATAATCCATCACATTACCGGCATTCATTTCCACCGCGCCGACACGGACGCCGAGTTGAGTCAGCCATTGCTGGTTCCACCGTCCTTCCCATTCGGTAAATAGGTCGATCCGGTCGCGCTTTCCTGCATTGATGTTCCAGAACGACCCCGGCCCTTGCATCATGACCATCGGGTTGGGGCCTATCGGATCCCACCAATCATCCAGACGGTAGCGCTGATACTCGCTGCCTACCGTCAGCATATGCTTGTCGGTGACATCGATATTGGCTTTGACCGACAAACCCTGGTTGACGCCGTAAGTCTCCATCGGCATGTTTCGGGTCGGCGTAGTCATTTTGTCCGCCAGGAAGTTCATCTTGTGCCGAGCATCCTCGTGATAAGCGCGGGTTTCCACATTACCCCAGTTAAACTTGCTCTTGGTATAGACATTGGCGAACCAGCTGTCATCGCCGGTCATGTCCATGCGCACGTTGGGGAAGGCTTGATAAGGAATGTTTTGCTGGCCGACCTTGATGACGGCAAGATGATCGTCGTGGCGCAGGGCCAGCGACAGTGATTGGTTCTCGGATTTATAGGCTGAAGAGCCCACGACATCATTGCCGTTTTTGGTATTTTGAGTGGTGAAATTTCCGCCCGCTTTGTAATTGCGGGACTGCACCGTTGAACCGGTGTACTTAAGCTCGGCATGTTCGTTGGCTATCGAGGCGGAAATATTGCCGCCCCGCGCATCGCCGTTGGTGCGATAAAAGGTTGAGGCTTGGCCTTTTATCAACGGCACCTTGCCATCTTCGGCAAATTCGGGATCGGCGGAGTTAACCCTAATCGTGCCGCCGATGCTGTCGCCGCCCATGCTGACCGGCGTGATCCCGGCAAGCACCTGAGCGCTCAGTACGCTGGACGGGGACACATAAGACAGCGCTGGGTTCATGTGATTGGCGCAAGCCGAAATCAGATTCATGCCATCGACTTGAGTCCGCAAACGGTCGTCCGCTAGACCATGGATAACCGGCCTGCTGGAAATGCCGCCGCCACCGGAAAAGCTCATGCCCGGCGTGCCTTTAAGCATTTGCGCGGTATCGCTGGTCGTGGTTCTGGCCAGGGCTATTTTGGAATGGTCGAGATAACTGCCGAACGGCTGATCGATATTGGCCGATTGCCCTTTGATGGTCAGCATGTCCAAAACCAACGGTTCTTCGGTCTTTTTCGCAGTCTCTTTTTTCTGCGCAGGCTTGACGCTCGTTACCGGCTCGGCGGCAACCCCGGCGCTCAGATAGCCGACGCCCAATAATAGTAGGTATTTTTTCATTGTTTCGATTGTTATAGTGATGAATGATCTATAAACATAAGCACGTTACATGCCAAGCCGCAAAAGCCCCGCCAGCCCTGGCTTACGAGGCACTTTTTAGACAGCGTTTTACTAAATATGCGTCATATGCCGCACTTTTGTCTGTCAAATAACACAGTTATGGAATGGCTTGCTCCGAGCCTAGTCATTGCCGTGATTATCAAAAACCAATAGACGCCAAGAGACCCAAGGCAAGAACTAACAAAAGCAGTTTAAAATCGGTTAAAATAGCGATTTCCGATAATAATCCTGTAACGGGTTGAAAGCGTAATGCATACAAAATACAACACTGATGACCTTCGAATTTGCGGGACTAAGGAAGTCATAGCCCCAGTTCAGGTTCATACTGAAATGCCGATCAGCGAGGCTGCGGCGCAAACGACCGCGCTGGCCCGGCAGGAAATACACAAGATTCTAGCCGGCCTGGATGACCGGTTGGTCGTGGTAGTCGGCCCTTGCTCGATCCATGACCCGATAGCCGCGCATGAATATGCCCGGCTTTTGAAAGCGGTCAAAGACGAGCTGACAGACGACCTGGTGATCGTGATGCGGGTCTATTTTGAAAAACCGCGCACCACGGTGGGCTGGAAAGGCCTGATTAACGATCCCGACCTGGATTCCAGTTTCAATATCAACAAGGGCCTGCGCATCGCCAGACGCTTGCTGCTGGATGTGAACGAAGCGGGCGTTCCGGCCGCAACCGAATATCTGGATTTAATCACGCCGCAATATATCTCCGACCTGATCGCCTGGGGCGCTATCGGTGCCAGAACCACTGAAAGCCAGGGGCACCGCGAATTGGCTTCCGGCGTGTCTTGCCCTATCGGCTTTAAAAACTCCACCGACGGCACCATAAAAATCGCTATCGATGCGATAGGCGCGGCGATGAGTCCGCATCACTTTATCTCGCTGAGCAAAGCCGGTCATTCGGCGATATTCTCCACCACCGGCAATGAAGATGTGCATATCATTTTAAGAGGCGGCAATGATCGCCCTAATTATGATGCGGTCAGCGTGGAACAGGTTGCAGAAGGCTTGGCAAATGCCGACTTAAAGCCGAATATCATGATCGATTTCAGCCATGCCAACAGCTTGAAACAATGCCAGCGGCAATTGATCGTCGGCGACGATGTCGCCGGACAAATCGCCAACGGCGACCACCGGATTATGGGCGTGATGATCGAAAGCCATCTTAAGGCAGGCAATCAAAAGGTTGTCGAAGGCCAGCCGCTGGTCTACGGCCAAAGCATTACCGATGCCTGTTTGTCCTGGGATGATACAGTTCCGCTGTTACGTGAACTGGCGGCAGCGGTGCAAAAACGCAGAACCGTGGACACCAGCCGGAGTTTAAGCAGATGATCGTTTATGTGAACGGCGAAACCCGCGACTGCGCCGAAAACAGCAAGGTTGCCGATGTGGTTGCCGAGCTGGGATTAACCGGCAAAAAAATTGCGATTGAACTGAATAAGGAAATTTTGCCGTTTCAGCAATATGATACCCAGGTGTTACAGGCAGGGGATCGCCTGGAAATTGTCCATGCGATTGGCGGCGGTCAGGATGATTCTTTTGTTATTGCAGGCGTTTCTTATCATTCACGCTTGCTGGTCGGCACCGGCAAATATAAGGATATGGAAGAAACCCGCTTGGCCATTGAAGCCAGCGGCGCGCAAATTGTGACGGTAGCGATACGCCGCACCAATATCGGCCAAAATCCCGGTGAGCCTAATTTGCTGGATGTTATTTCGCCGGACAAATACACCATCCTGCCCAACACCGCCGGTTGTTATACCGCCGAAGACGCGGTCAGAACCTGTCGCTTGGGCCGGGAACTGCTCGGCGGCCACAAGCTGGTCAAGCTGGAAGTATTGGCCGACCAAAAAACATTGTTCCCCGATGTGGCGGAAACTTATATCGCCGCCGAACTGCTGGTCAAGGACGGCTTTGATGTGATGGTCTACACCAATGACGACCCAATAGCCGCCAAAAGGCTGGAAGAGATCGGCTGCGTCGCGGTCATGCCACTGGCCGCGCCGATTGGCTCCGGTTTGGGGGTGCGTAATCCCTATAACATTTTAACCATTGTAGAAAATGCCAATGTGCCTATTTTGGTCGACGCCGGCGTCGGTACGGCTTCCGATGCAGCCATTGCGATGGAACTGGGTTGCGACGGGGTATTGATGAATACCGCGATAGCCGCCGCTAAAAATCCGGTACTGATGGCCTCGGCGATGCGCAAAGGCATTGAGGCAGGCCGGGAAGCGTTCTTGGCCGGACGCATGCCGCGCAAGCGTTTTGCGTCTGCCTCGTCACCAATAGACGGCTTGTTTTTTTAATTTTGTAGTCCGCGCCCCGCCGGGCGCTCTTTATGCCCCTTAGTTATCATGCCCTCCCCTGAACAAGCCACCCCGCATAGAATCCGCAGTTTTATCCGCCGACAAGGACGCATTACCCAAGGCCAACAATTAGCCTTGGATAATCATTCGGACAGATATTGTCTCGATCCTGATGCGGACTATGATTTCAGCCAAGTTTTTGGCCGCGTCGCGCCGTTGATTGTTGAAATAGGTTTCGGCACCGGCGACAGCTTGGTAAAAATGGCGGAGGACAACCCCGATAATGACTATATCGGCATAGAAGTACACAAACCGGGTGTAGGACATTTAATGCTGCTGCTGGATCAACAAAATCTGAGCAACGTCAGAATCTACTGCCACGATGCAATGGACATTATCGAACACAAAATCGCCGACAATAGCTTGGCTGGCGTGCATTTGTTCTTCCCCGACCCGTGGCCTAAACAGAAACATCATAAACGGCGCATCGTCAGGCCCAGCTTTGTTGAGTTGTTAGCCAAGAAATTGCAGCCGGACGGTTATTTTCATGCGGCGACCGATTGGAAAAATTACGCGGAACACATGCTGAAAATATTGTCGGCTGGCGTCGGCATCAGCAATGCCAGCCAAACCGGCGGCTATTGCGAACGCCCTGAATACCGCCCGTTAACCCGGTTTGAGCAGCGCGGCATGCGCCTGGGGCATGGGGTGTGGGATTTGGTTTTTAGGAAAACCCAAAACTGAAATCCAGTTTTTTATCGTAAAACCGAAAATTAGGGGGCAGGTTTTCATAAGCTTTAATCAGTGAGCCGCTTTTTTTGAGAAATAAACGACTTCCAGTAAGTCTTGAAAATGATCGTCAGCCGTTATTAGCGGCACATCAAATTGTCTTGCGGAAGCATAAAAATCGCATCGGCAAACGATAGTCGATGCTGCAAAGCCATGTCCGCCGCATACAGAGACAGCTGGGTAGTCAATGGTAAGACCCGCCCTTGTTCGGTTAAAGCGATAACCTCCAATGCCGCAACTTCATTTTTTTCCCGCTTTGCCCATTTGTAGAGCTCAAACTGCACAGTAGTGGGAATAATCAATTCAGCCGGATCGTCCAGATAAGGCTTAAAGACATCAGCTAACAAGCCATCGGTTAACCATTCTATCCAACCGCAGGTATCAACCAGACTGGACATTAGATTCTGTCCTGATGATCCCTGTAATCATTTGGGTTGCAGTTTTTGAAGTTACCCCTGGCTTCAGTTAATGAGCGAACCGGAACCAGCTCAATAATGTTGCCTTTAGCGATCAGGGTAAACTGTTGACCCGCTTTCAGATCAAGTTGATCCCGGATAGCTTTAGGTATTGCCAATTGGAATTTACTGGATAATTTAGCCGAAATCATAATAACCTCTTGTAATGCTATCGATCAAAGAAAGGTAAAATTATAAAGAGTACTCTGGACTGAAGCAAGCATTGGCCTGTTCATTTCTATGCTGGAAAAAATCAGACTTCTTTCGATGTTTGTGCTTTAGCTGGTTCCCAAGCTCCAGCTCTCATCTTTATACACAAGTGCCTTCGGGACACCGTCATTCTGGCAGGGATGCCGGAATCCAGTCACATGGATGTGAAGCTATCGACTGGCACTTCGCTTCGATCAATCTCTTGCATAGCTGTCAAGTTACCGTCCATGGCGCTGGATACCGGCATCCATGCCGGTATGACGACTCTTGGACAGGGTTGTGTATAACGACGAGAGCTCCAGCTTGGGAACCCAGTCTTGGAAGCTCCAGCTTCCTGTCCCGCGAAGCTGGAGCTTCGCCTCCCGAATTCCCAAGCTGGAGCTTGGGAACTAGCGAAATCAGGATTTCACATCAGTTTGAATCGCACCCAACCCTACCCACTAAATTGAATCGTATGCTATCAAATGCTATCATTCAAACAACATTTTTTAGGAGGTCTATCATGGCAAATTTAAGTGTTAGAAAACTGGATGAGGATGTCTTTTCAAAACTGCGCATGCGTGCTGAGACGCATGGCGTTTCGATGGAAGAAGAAGTACGCCAAATTCTTAAACAAGCCGTTACAAACCCTATTAAACTTGGCGATATGGCTTTGCAATTGTTTGGTGAAAAGCAAGGAGTCGAACTGGAATTGCCTGAACATACGCCGCATGAGCCATTGGAGTTATTGGGGTGATTGTTCTGGATACCAATGTCATTTCAGAAGTCATGCGCCCTCACCCAAGCGAGGCTGTTGTGGCATGGCTAAACCAACAACCCGGCACCAACCTCTTTATTACATCCATAAGCCTTGCGGAAATCGGATACGGCTTGCGTGTCCTGACCGACGGACAACGCCGTAGAAATTTGCAAAACCGTTTTGAAGAATTCGCTAGCCAAGGATTTGAATATAGGATACTCAACTTTGATGCCGCTGCTGCGCATATTTATTCTGAAATAATGGGACACCAAAAAGAAATCGGCAGCCCAATGAGCTTTCCCGACGGACAAATCGCCGCAATTACGTTGGTCAATCATTTTATGCTTGCAACCCGCAATATTAAGGACTTTAGCAGTTGCGGTCTTGCTTTGATAAATCCTTTTGAATAGAAGCGTGGAGTTTTATTGGTAAATTTTGCATGGTATTGTGGCGTGACTCCTTAACTTCGTAAACACATTATATCCCCGTCGCCAGCTATGGACATCAACAGCCAAAAAATGATTACCCTCGCCTTGCAAATCAAACAATGGGGATTAGCGTTGGGCTTTCAACAGGTTGGCATCACCGACACCGCTATGCCGGAAGCCGAAGCGCATCTGCAAAACTGGCTGGCCCATAATTTCCACGGCGAAATGGACTATATGCAGCGTCATGGCCTTAAGCGCAGCAGGCCGGAGTTGTTGCATCCGGGAACTGTGCGTGTTATTTCGGTGCGCATGGATTATCTGCCGGAACCTGCCGCCGCGATGAATCAGGCGCTGGCCGATCCGGCTTCAGCTTATATATCCCGCTATGCGCTGGGCCGCGATTACCACAAGCTGATGCGCAATCGCCTGCAAAAACTGGCCGACAAGATTCAGGCAGAAATCGGCTCAGAGCTTCCTAGTGCCATGCGGGCTTTTGTCGACAGCGCTCCGGTTCTGGAAAAAGCCTTGGCCGAAAAAGCAGGCTTAGGCTGGATCGGCAAACATTCCAATGTCATCAACCGCAAGGCCGGATCGTGGTTTTTTCTGGGCGAGCTGTTCACTAATCTGCCGCTACCTATAGACAGCCCGGCTACCGCGTATTGCGGCGAGTGCCGCGCTTGTCTCGATATTTGCCCGACCCAGGCGATAATTGCGCCCTATCAGGTCGATGCCAGACGCTGTGTGTCTTACCTGACTATCGAACTGCACGGCTCTATCCCTGAAAACTTAAGGCCGCTGATCGGCAACCGTATCTATGGCTGCGACGACTGCCAGCTCATCTGCCCGTGGAACCGTTTTGCCAAGCTGACCGGCGAACAGGATTTTAGCCCCAGGCACCGGCTCAACGCCCGGCAACTGCTTGAGGTTTTCGCCTGGGATGAAGCAACATTTCTGGCAAAAACCGAAGGCTCGGCGATACGTAGAATCGGCCATCAGCGCTGGCTCAGGAATATCGCGGTGGCATTGGGCAACTCGCCTGCATCAACGCTTGTCATTGATAGCTTAAAACCTAGACTGGCTCATGACTCTGAGATGGTCAGAGAGCATGTCCTATGGGCCTTGAAGCAACAAGCCGCCACAGTTGTTTAAAATTCGCTAGAATCATGCACGAAATAACTTGAGCAACTGTAGGGGCGGATTCATTCGCCCTGGGCGGATGAATCCGCCCCCTACACGCCGCACAAAAACGCACTGATTCCGTTCGTGATGAATTTGCAGGCGAAGCCTGCACTCCAGTATTTCCACACTTTTAATTTAAATGACGCCAACCTGGATTGTTTGTATCATCCCACCAACGCACACCAATACGGGTAGCCATGATGAAGAAACTATTTTTTGTTGTATTAACCCTGCTCAGTTCATCCGCCTACGCGGAGGTTTTTAAATGCCAGCTGGATTCGGGTAAAACGGTTTATCAGCCCACGCCCTGCGAAGCCGCAGTAAAACAGCAAACCATTGAGATCCAAAAACCAGACCCGCGCAAAATCGCCGAAGAAAAAGCCAAGCTAAAGGCCTGGGAAGAAGACTATGCAAAACGGGAAGAAGCCAGAATAAAGGTCGAAAAAGAGCAGCAAATAGAACTGGATAGAAGAGCATCGGTCGAGGCGCTGAAAAAAAGCGCGGAATACCAACAGCAGCAGGCCTATGAGGCCAAGCGGCAGGCAGATGCATTGGAGCGGCAAAGCACGCAGCCCATCTACCAGCCTTATCAGTTTTATCCTTCCTATCCGACTTATCAATCGATTCCGACTTTGCCCACTTTACCCCCTGTAATGTCTTTACCCCCGCCTGTGTCGCCTTTTCCTACTGCCCAACCATTCCCGACTTATCCATCATCAGTACCCCATCAGCACAATATTAAAGAAAAAACCGGCAAAGATACTGACGGCAACAATGACGACTCGAACTCATTATTAAGAGGATATAGATGATTGTTAAGCATCACCCCGAAGCCAGACATCATTAACCTCGCGTCACTCGGTAGATTATTCAAAATAAACTACAATAGGCGCTACACAAACCATCAATCAACAAGCGAGACCTATGGGCTCTAACACAAAAACAATAAAATCCTTAGCCGTACTGTGCAGCGGCGGCGACAGCCCCGGCATGAATTCGGCAATACGTTCGGTGGTCAGGACAGCTATCGGTCTGGGCATTAACGTTTACGGTATCTATAAAGGTTACTCCGGCTTGCTGGAGGGCAATATCCAAAAGCTCAGCCTGTCCTCGGTCGGCAACATCATCCAGCGCGGCGGCACCATACTCGACACCTCGCGTTGCCTGGAGTTTCACACCCCCGGAATCAGGCAGGAAGCCGCGCACATTTTAGCCAGAAAACAGATTGACGGCTTGATTGTGATCGGCGGCAACGGTTCTTTTGCCGGGGCGATGACCTTGCATCGGGAACACGACATTCCGGTGATCGGCATACCCGGCACCATCGACAATGACATTTCCGGCACCGAATACACCATCGGTTTCAATACCGCAGTGCAGACCGCCGTCAATGCGGTAGACAACATCAGGGATACCGCTTCGTCGCATGCGCGAACCTTTTTGGTCGAAGTCATGGGCCGCAAGTCATCCTTTATTGCGTTGCAGGTCGGCGTCTGCACCGGCGCCGAGCATGTGGTGCTGTCCAACCAAGCGGTCGATTACCAGAAAATTGTCAACGGCATTAACAAAGGCACGGAGCGGGGCAAAACCTCATCGATTATCATCGTCGCCGAAGGCGAAAAAGCCGGTTTGTCCTACGAAATAAAAGACACGCTGATGAAAAAGTACAATCTCAGCGTCCACGCCTGCATTTTGGGTCATATCCAACGCGGCGGCAGCCCCACCGCAACGGATCGCCTGATTGCCTCGAACATGGGATATGCCGCTGTGCGGGCTCTTGTTCATGGGCAGCGAGCTCACGTCACCGCTTTTAATAAAGGCGCTATTGAAATGGTTCCGTTATCGGCCTGTCTGGAAGGAAAAAATGAGTCTACCGATGCGCAGCTTGAATTAATCCGCGCTTTGGCGATTTAACTAGTCCAAACTGAAAATCAGGATTTAACCATCAAGGGTAACTGGGCATAGATAAATGGAACACGGATGACACAGATTGAACGGATAAGCACTGATTTAAAAGCGCATACAAACTTGGCTTTGGCTTTTAAAAATCCGCGTAAATCAGTCCAATCCGCGTCATCCGTGTTCTATTAATCATAACTACCGCTAAATAGTTGCCAAACAACAACCAACAAGGACACCCAAATGCCTATCCATGTCAACATGCCCCATCTATCCAGCCGCAAGACAAAAATCATTGCCACGCTGGGCCCGGCTTCGGACACACCTGAGGTTATCTACAACCTTATTAAGGCAGGCGTCAATGTTTTCAGGTTGAACATGTCCCACGGTGAGCATGAAAGCCACCGCAAGCTGTATCAGATCATCAGGGAATCGGCCGAAGCCTTGCATCAGCCCATAGCCATTTTTGCCGACCTTTGCGGCCCCAAAATTAGAACCGGGCGATTTAAAAACGGCAGTATCCTTATTAAAACAGGCGACCGTGTTGTGGTAACGGTGCGGGACGTACTCGGCGAAGAAAACCTTATCCCCTGCCAATACCACGCCTTGGCCGATGATGTCTCAGCGGGAGATCGCATCCTGCTGGACGACGGCAAATTCGAGCTCAAAGTCATTGCAAAAGACGCGCAGGACATCAGCTGCGAAGTCATTTACGGCGGCGAGTTAAAAAACAACAAGGGCATCAACCTGCCCGGCGTTAATGTGTCCTGCCCGTCATTAACCGACAAAGACCGGGCCGATGCATTGTTTGCATTGGATTTGGGCGTCGATTACTTGGCACTGTCGTTCGTCAGAAAGGCCGAAGATATTACCGACCTGCGCCAGTTGATTACCTCAAACGGCTACGACACGCACATCATCGCCAAAATTGAAAAACCGGAAGCCTTGATCAACGGGCAAGAAATCATTAACGCCTCCGATGCGATCATGATTGCCAGAGGAGATCTGGGCGTGGAATTGAACCCGGAAGATGTGCCAATAGCCCAGCACCAGCTGATCAAATCAGCCAGGGCATCGAACAAACCGGTCATCGTCGCCACCCAAATGCTCGAATCCATGATAGAAAACTCCCGGCCCACCCGCGCCGAGGTGACCGATGTGTCCAATGCGGTTTATTGTTCCACCGATGCGGTGATGTTGTCCGGGGAAACGGCGGCGGGGCATTTTCCGGTGGAAGCGGTTGAAATGATGTCTCGAGTCATCTATCAAACCGAAGCCTTTATGAGAGAACAGGATGTTTTCGGTAAATTGGCGCACCGGGATAATGAGCAAAAACCACTGCCGTTCGGCGACGCAGTAGCCGATGCGACCGCCCAGCTTTGCTTTGACCTGCATGCAAAAGCCATCGTCAGCATTACCAGCGGCGGCATGTCGGTGGTGACCTTAAGCTCGGCAAGGCCTGCTGCGCCGCTGTTAGCCATCAGCGCCAACAAATGGGTGTGCCAGCGGATGAATCTGTACTGGGGAGTGATCCCCATACACGCCGACGATGCAGGCCACGCCCATCCCAACAAACTGGCCCGCCATCATGCCATTGAAACCAAGCTGGCAAACGAGGGCGATAATGTGATTGTCGTGCGTGGCTTTCATCAGGATGGCCAGTTGAGTTCGCCGACTATTACTATGCTGACGCTTTGAGGGGTTTAGGTTATGCCGCCGGATGTTTGCTGTCACTCATTCGGCGGCTGTTTTAAGAAAAGTAGCTGGCGAAACAATAACAACGCCGCGAAAAGGATCTAAAACAAGCAAATCATTATCGCCACTAATAATATGGCTTGCACTGCCACTCATGGCTAACTCTAAAAATTTATTATCCTTTTCATCGCGGCATTCAGTTATCACCTGTGTGACTTGTATGATTTCTGCTGTACGGACAAAAGCTGCAAAAAATTCAAGTCTCTTTCTTGCTGGAATATATTTATTAAACTTTGGCCGACACAGCACCTCATCCAATTCGGCAAGCGTATCTTCCGACACCAATAACTACCCATATAATACTACAAAATCAAACGCTTGCCGCGATATTGAACGCGGCAGTAAAACAGCGCTAACAACGACATTCGTATCAATGACAGCGCGAAGTTTATTTTTCATTGAGCAATGACTCTAAAAGCTCTGGAGTCATGCCTTGCGCTTCTGAATAAGCACCTATTTCATCCATAATTTCCAATAATGGCCGATTAGGATTAAATATTAATTCTTTTAAGCGCAGATTTAATAAAAGCTGAAACTTTCGTTTTTCGTCCGCAGATGCTTGAAAAAATGTGCTTGCGACCTCTTTATCAACTTCAATAGAAATGGTTGTCATAATTCACCTCAGTATTTTTTATCACACTCAAACTTTACCATGCTATCCCCCATCATTTTTGCCATAAAGCCTTGTAGGGTACGCTGTGCGTACCTTTATGAATTCATTGACGCACAGACAGCCATAAATCTGGGTTCCGCGTTGCTCTCGGCACACCGCTACGCTGCTCCTGCATTGCTCTACCTCCTGCATAATCCACATGGATGTGGTGAATGCAGATATTGCAGGAGCAAATATCTGTCCATACAAGTCGTACCCAGCCTACGACACTTAACTCACAAAGCATAATCCAACAACGTAATCCCGACCCAGCCAAAGCCGATGGTGGTGATAACAAAACTAATGGCCGAATAAACTTTCCAGGCTGTTTTATCCCAAAAATTCGGATCGAACGCGGCGGCGACAAATACGCACGGATTGGCAATCCCGCCGATCACGACCAGCCAGCAGGCGGCGACCGGTAACGGCACTTTAACCGCATAAAAAGCCAGACAGAACAACGCCATCAAGGCAAAATCGATATGCGCTCTGATCATGGTTTTGTAATCGGTCAGGAATTCTTCATCTATCCCTTTAATGGGGAACCATCTTGCAAAAGTCATCAGCCATGCCGATGCCAAAACAGCGAAAAACATGATCACTGCGCCGACTAATAATATTTCCATTGGGTTATCCTGTTGTATGTCGTTGTTAAAAATCAAAGGCCAATTATAAGGGCATCTCTAATAATCCCACCAATTTCCCCGCGGTTTTGGGATACCCAAGGATAGCAACGAAATGAGATAATAGCGGCAACGCCACCCAGAGAGATTCAGCCAATGAAACAGCCCCGCCAACCTGGATTATTCGACGTAGAAGA
>CAMAUL010000002.1 GCA_945861405.1 Candidatus Methylobacter oryzae
GTTGGATACCCAACAAGGGGTATCCAACATCATTCTCGCAATGACTCGACGCGATTTCGGAAAGCCTGCATTTTCACTACGCAAAAAACGCTTCGTGAAAACACATGCCCTATCGCTTCTGGGGACTACTCGACTCCTGTCTCGCAGCGCCGGCAGCAGTAAGCTGGCAGTCTCGGTTCATCCCCACGGATGTGGGGAACGCGAGCATAATAATGAAAAGCCGTGGTTTAACGACGGTTCATCCCCACGGATGTGGGGAACGCGAACAGTTGTAGGTGGCGCTGTTGGCATGTTCCGGTTCATCCCCACGGATGTGGGGAACGCATGGGAACAGGCTAAGCAAGGAAATGTAGGCGCGGTTCATCCCCACGGATGTGGGGAACGCTATTATTGCGTTAGCCCCACTCGCGTTCATCCCGGTTCATCCCCACGGATGTGGGGAACGCGATCGCTGCGATGCGCCCGATGAGCCCTCTTGCGGTTCATCCCCACGGATGTGGGGAACGCTATCGGCATTCAACACGTGGATATGAAGTAATCGGTTCATCCCCACGGATGTGGGGAACGCCGTCATTTCAAGTATTAAAAAGATATAGAAGACGGTTCATCCCCACGGATGTGGGGAACGCACGGGAAATATGCTGATAGGTACTCACCATTGCGGTTCATCCCCACGGATGTGGGGAACGCAGTGATGGTAGCGCTGGTAATGGTTGATATGCCGGTTCATCCCCACGGATGTGGGGAACGCGACCTCGCCGATTGCCATAATGTCGGCGTTGGCGGTTCATCCCCACGGATGTGGGGAACGCCAAAAAAACTGCTGGACGGACAGTCTGATTTGCGGTTCATCCCCACGGATGTGGGGAACGCGGCGGCACAGGGCGGACTATTGGGCGGCGGAACGGTTCATCCCCACGGATGTGGGGAACGCTTGTACTGGCTCGCCAGCTGATTGCCACTGCCCGGTTCATCCCCACGGATGTGGGGAACGCTAGATGATTTATCACGAGATACGCTAAAATTGCGGTTCATCCCCACGGATGTGGGGAACGCTTAACCCCGGACATCATCGTAATAACGGTATTCGGTTCATCCCCACGGATGTGGGGAACGCTTCATTGCGGCGTTTCCTGTTCCAACCAAGAACGGTTCATCCCCACGGATGTGGGGAACGCAAGAGGGTTGGATTACTGCGGGATTTTATTTTCGGTTCATCCCCACGGATGTGGGGAACGCCCTCAATCTCGAATTCAGATGAGCCTGGTAATCGGTTCATCCCCACGGATGTGGGGAACGCCGTACCGCCGAGAAAAACTTTCACTTCGTCACCGGTTCATCCCCACGGATGTGGGGAACGCTTGAATCCGCTTTCAAAACGTTTAATTATTTTCGGTTCATCCCCACGGATGTGGGGAACGCCTCCATTTATAGTGAAATACTCCTCTCCTCTGCGGTTCATCCCCACGGATGTGGGGAACGCCGGACAACAACCCTAAAATCAAACCACCGCCGCGGTTCATCCCCACGGATGTGGGGAACGCTTCCAGGGACGTGGTGCCCCTCACTATCACATCGGTTCATCCCCACGGATGTGGGGAACGCCCACGACCACCACTATAAGCAGTTGGGATAGCCGGTTCATCCCCACGGATGTGGGGAACGCTGCAAACGCGGTCACAAAGGCTATCCCAACTGCGGTTCATCCCCACGGATGTGGGGAACGCACTTTCGGTTCTATTCTCTTGCAACATGACTACGGTTCATCCCCACGGATGTGGGGAACGCTACAGCTTATCTGCACTGCCTCCGGTCGAGGACGGTTCATCCCCACGGATGTGGGGAACGCACCGCTCCTGATCTTGCTAAAACGTCATAATGCGGTTCATCCCCACGGATGTGGGGAACGCAAGAGGATTTGGATAGGGTAGTTGCAAACGTGCGGTTCATCCCCACGGATGTGGGGAACGCTAATCAATTTCCGCATCTTTCCATTTCTTGAGCGGTTCATCCCCACGGATGTGGGGAACGCCCCCGCGCGCACCGCTCGTTAGAGTCGTGCGCCGGTTCATCCCCACGGATGTGGGGAACGCGCAGGAAGGGCAGGCATATAAAAACCAAGTTGCGGTTCATCCCCACGGATGTGGGGAACGCAAATTGCCAGCCGTGGCAACATGGTCGTATTGCGGTTCATCCCCACGGATGTGGGGAACGCTCGATAGTACGCGCAGAATCCAGCATATTCAGCGGTTCATCCCCACGGATGTGGGGAACGCGCTCTACCCTCTGAAACGTACCATTTCAGCTCCGGTTCATCCCCACGGATGTGGGGAACGCAACCCAACGCTCAAGCAGAGCGCAGCCCTAATCGGTTCATCCCCACGGATGTGGGGAACGCGCCTATGTGATTAATCAGCATGTGTCCGGTAGCGGTTCATCCCCACGGATGTGGGGAACGCCTGCTTTTCTGACGTGGGTAGGCAGTGTGGAACGGTTCATCCCCACGGATGTGGGGAACGCTTCCAAGGACGTGGTGCTCCACACTATCACATCGGTTCATCCCCACGGATGTGGGGAACGCAGATACAGGAACTGAAGGTTGATGTGAAATCGCGGTTCATCCCCACGGATGTGGGGAACGCCGTCCCTTTCGCTGTAGACTCGTGCCCTCTTTCGGTTCATCCCCACGGATGTGGGGAACGCCGCTACGTAATGGTGTTAATGCAACGACAGCGCGGTTCATCCCCACGGATGTGGGGAACGCGTTGAATCATCATGTTACTCTCCCAAGAGTCGCGGTTCATCCCCACGGATGTGGGGAACGCAAAAGGCGGCGTTGTTTCACCGGAACAAAATGCGGTTCATCCCCACGGATGTGGGGAACGCTCAGGTCGAGCAGGGAAGTAAGGGCGCGCTGTCGGTTCATCCCCACGGATGTGGGGAACGCTTTGTTGCAGTAAGCGCCAAGGTCTCCATATGCGGTTCATCCCCACGGATGTGGGGAACGCACAAGAAACGGCCAAAGCGGTTCAGGCTATTGCGGTTCATCCCCACGGATGTGGGGAACGCGTCCATCAGGATGACGACGCTCGTGTAATAACCGGTTCATCCCCACGGATGTGGGGAACGCTTTTTATGACCTTTCTTGAGCTATGCAAAAAGCGGTTCATCCCCACGGATGTGGGGAACGCTGTTAAAGACGTTTGTACCGTTTTAGAGATTACGGTTCATCCCCACGGATGTGGGGAACGCCTGCATCATATCCATCATGCCCGGCTGCGTTTCGGTTCATCCCCACGGATGTGGGGAACGCACATGCTCGATGTTGCAACTGGGGATTATTGGCGGTTCATCCCCACGGATGTGGGGAACGCTCTCTCTCATGCGCAGGGAAGCTATCGATAATCGGTTCATCCCCACGGATGTGGGGAACGCCTGATAATGACATAACTATTTACCCGGCCACACGGTTCATCCCCACGGATGTGGGGAACGCAGCGCCAGCTGCCGAGCCTATTATGCAGCTTCCGGTTCATCCCCACGGATGTGGGGAACGCCCGCAGATGGGATAGGCCGGTTGTTGTATGGGCGGTTCATCCCCACGGATGTGGGGAACGCTGACGGATGAAATGTATCTAGAGTATTATGTGCGGTTCATCCCCACGGATGTGGGGAACGCCGCCCATCGCCATGCCGTATGCACCCAAACATCGGTTCATCCCCACGGATGTGGGGAACGCTCAATAAACACATCGGCCCTGAGCCTGAAGTACGGTTCATCCCCACGGATGTGGGGAACGCTTAGGTGTTAATCCCAATCTCGCGTATTTTTGCGGTTCATCCCCACGGATGTGGGGAACGCGATATTGTCCTATTAAGCAGCTCAATTTCTCGCGGTTCATCCCCACGGATGTGGGGAACGCTGCCCAATTATCAGGCAATGGAGTCTCTGTTTCGGTTCATCCCCACGGATGTGGGGAACGCAAAGAGGAAGCAGGCATGGCAGATACAGAAGCCGGTTCATCCCCACGGATGTGGGGAACGCGTGACAATGAACTGCGATATGTGGCGGCAATGCGGTTCATCCCCACGGATGTGGGGAACGCCAGGTTCAATACCTCGTTGGCTGCTTTTCTGACGGTTCATCCCCACGGATGTGGGGAACGCCAGCAAAACACGCTGAGGATTGTCGCGAGTCGCGGTTCATCCCCACGGATGTGGGGAACGCCCGGATACACGATATTGAACCCCTGTGTTGTTCGGTTCATCCCCACGGATGTGGGGAACGCCCACGACCACCACTATAAGCGGCTGGAACCGTCGGTTCATCCCCACGGATGTGGGGAACGCGTGCTGGCTCTGGCATTCGGATGCGACGGTACCGGTTCATCCCCACGGATGTGGGGAACGCCATCTGACCCCCCTTACTCCGCATTCTGGTTCCGGTTCATCCCCACGGATGTGGGGAACGCTATCCTGTAGATCTAATTAAACGGTCTGTAGTCGGTTCATCCCCACGGATGTGGGGAACGCGGTCGCGGCATTAAGAGCGTGAGCTGGATGGGCGGTTCATCCCCACGGATGTGGGGAACGCCTACCGACATTTTCAAATCCGGGCGGTACATCCGGTTCATCCCCACGGATGTGGGGAACGCTCTCGGTTGGTTAAATACTGGTCGGCCTATTACGGTTCATCCCCACGGATGTGGGGAACGCGCTAGGCCTTTTTTTTGGATCAATTGATCCCGCGGTTCATCCCCACGGATGTGGGGAACGCATTGGCTACAGCCCAGTTGATACGGGATATCTCGGTTCATCCCCACGGATGTGGGGAACGCCGGGTAATCCGGCCCGGGCTAATGTGGCAACCCGGTTCATCCCCACGGATGTGGGGAACGCCCACGACCGCCACTATAAGCAGTGGGGGTCGTCGGTTCATCCCCACGGATGTGGGGAACGCCCTTTCGACATTACGCTCCACCCACCAACAACCGGTTCATCCCCACGGATGTGGGGAACGCATTAGTGCTGGATGGTTATGCAACGCTGACGGCGGTTCATCCCCACGGATGTGGGGAACGCCCAGAAAGCGAACGAAATATGATTATCGCCAGCGGTTCATCCCCACGGATGTGGGGAACGCAATACTACCCTTGTGGGGGAAGGCATAAATTTCGGTTCATCCCCACGGATGTGGGGAACGCCGCATTATCCGAATCAGACGCATCCACAATCTCGGTTCATCCCCACGGATGTGGGGAACGCTTTCTGCGCATAAGGAATTAGCGGCGCTTTGCCGGTTCATCCCCACGGATGTGGGGAACGCACAAACTCCGGGTAGTCGTATGGTGCAATCCTCGGTTCATCCCCACGGATGTGGGGAACGCATTTTCAAATCCGGGCGGTACCGTCTTTTGTTCGGTTCATCCCCACGGATGTGGGGAACGCGGCCCCAATGTTGTTAAACGAGTAAAGAAAGCGGTTCATCCCCACGGATGTGGGGAACGCTACGGAAGTGAATGGCTGTCTTGTTAATATAGCGGTTCATCCCCACGGATGTGGGGAACGCATAGCAGAAAAATTCAAGGAGAGCCCTAATGCCGGTTCATCCCCACGGATGTGGGGAACGCTGAAAATTAAAGCCTCGTTAAGCGTTGTAATTCGGTTCATCCCCACGGATGTGGGGAACGCTCTCACCAGCCTAGTCCAAATTAAACGCCTACCGGTTCATCCCCACGGATGTGGGGAACGCTCATCAATTTCATTTTCCATCAGTTCTGCGCGCGGTTCATCCCCACGGATGTGGGGAACGCGAGGATCCGTCAGGTTTTGTGATTGCGGTAATCGGTTCATCCCCACGGATGTGGGGAACGCCAAAAAAAAGCCCAATCCATTACTGAATCGGGCGGTTCATCCCCACGGATGTGGGGAACGCCCGCTAATCATTACCGCGCATTTAATATCCGGCGGTTCATCCCCACGGATGTGGGGAACGCGGCGTTTTTATCCGGTGAAGCCTGGGCGCTGGCGGTTCATCCCCACGGATGTGGGGAACGCTATGTGAGACCCCTGATCAATGCCACCGCCGCCGGTTCATCCCCACGGATGTGGGGAACGCCCTCCATTGCTGTCAGTATGACCGGGGTCGCGCGGTTCATCCCCACGGATGTGGGGAACGCACTGATCATAACACATTGTTAATCAACCAGAATAACTACTCCGGTTTTTCCACCGAAAAAACAGCCGTTTTTTACCATTAAATTATTAAAGAGCATCTTTATCCTTTTGGTCTTCTACCGGATAAAAAGAAACCAATTTGAGTCCGTCAAACTCTACCGGCAAACGTCGGTTTTCACCTAGCGTGACAAAATCAAAACCCGACTCGGTATTGGTGCTCCAGGTCATAATCGCATTGCCCTCTTCAATACCGTCTACGATTTGCGACCAGATCATTTCCCTGACTTTGGCCGATAAATCGCCGACATAAACGCCCGCCCGAATCTCAATCAGCCAAACCGCTAATCTCCCCCTTAACCGGTGCGGGACGTTTTCAACTACGATGACCAACATCGCCGATACTCTCAGGGTTAGGAATGGCTGGAGCGATATTCTCTTCAGCCGGTTTCGGCAGTTCAAGTTCACCGGCAGCCAGGACTTCTTCTATGGTGGGGATGATTTTTTTGAGAATTTTACTTTGCCGGAATATGTCCCGACACATCAAGCGCACTTCCCTTTCCGGGTTGTGATAGTTTTTGGCGGCGATTTTAAAAGCATGGGGAATAATGTCGTCAAACTTGAACAAGTCGGCGATGTCGTAGACGAATGACAAGGGCTTGCCGGTATGAATAAAGCCGATGGCAGGCGCGTACCCTGCCGCCAGTACCGCCGCTTCGCTGATGCCATACAAACAGGCCGTTGCCGAACTGATGCAGCGGTTCGGCATATCGCCGTTATTCCAGTCGGTCTGGTCGTAATTGCGACCTTTCCATTCCACACCGGCCTGTTTGGCTAACAACTGGTAGATTTTTTTAACCCGAGCGCCTTCTATACCGCGCAGTTGCTCGACGCTACGCCGTTCCGGCGGCTTTTCGCCGAAACGGATTTCATACATTTTGCGCACCACTTTTAACCGCGCCACATCGTCCAATGCCAACTTGGCCTGATACAGCAAGCGATCCGAACGCGCCCCGCCCGGCTGCCCGGACGCATAAAGCCGCACCCCGGCCTCGCCGACCCAAACCAGCAAGGTTCCGGCTCTGGCGGCCAAACTGACGGCCTGATGAGAAACCCGCGTCCCCGGTTCGAGCATCAGGCAGGCTATACTGCCGACCGGGATATGAGTCCTGATGCCGGTTTCGTCGATGACCACGAAAGCGCCGTCTTTAACATCAACCTGACCTTTTTCGATAAAAGCCATGGAGACGCGTTCTTTCATGGTGATGGGTCTTAGGGGTGGCAGCATGGTTATTCCGGTAATAAGAGGTTTTGGAATGGCTTGTGATTTTTCCAGCGATAGGTTTTGAAGTCACGTTGATCGGTTGAGAGTATCCGTCCATGGCCTAACTCTTCGGCCAGAATAACTAATGAGGCATCGGCCAAGTCCATGGGGAGATCGGCGTATTTGTGCATTAACCGTTGAATATGAGGTAAATGTTTCGGATGAATTTGAAATACATCAACATAGTCCGCATCAAGTGCCTGTAAAAAACGTAGTTGGCTCTTGCTACCCAATGCCTTCCCCAACAAATAACAGGTTTCAGTAATGACTGGCCAAGTCGTTATCAATCCCTCATCCAGCCGCTGCATCACCGCTAGTGAATGCGGATGGAATTTATCTTTAGGGTTAAAAAAAGCATACCAAAAACCTGTATCACTCAATACCATGTTTTTCTTTCCAGCCTTGATAAAGATATTCTTTATAATTTACTGATAAATCTTCCGGACCTTCAGCCGTACCCGCCAGCATTTCAATCAACTTTTGATTTTTTTGTCTGCCGGTTAAGGTAGTTTTTTCATAAAGCAAATCCAAAGCCTGCTTAATTATTTCGGATGTACTTAAGGCTGTTGCCTGCTGAATGGCCTGTAGTTTTTTCTCATGACTCTCATCTAAACGTGCATTAATTCTCATAATATCACCTCACCTCTTGTATGACTTGTCATACGCAATATAACATCAAATCCTGATCAACGATAACAGTCCGTAGCCGAAAGCTTTGGTGTTTCAAAGCCCTTACCCGTACGCCGTACCTGTAGCGCCTTGCCAGCCCGAAAACAGTCCTAACCTCAGCCGCGTAAAATACGCTGCATGAGTAAAAATCATTAATATCCAGAAAATCAGCCAGCGCCGGTTCCGAGAGAACAACCTCCTTAGTCATGTTAACCCGCGCCGCGCCCTCAATTGGCTAAAAGCATCCGCACTGGAGACGGTTTTTCCCAAACTGACCGCTTGCTGGCTTTGCGCCAGCATTTTCAACAATGCCAAAGTTTCTTGTATGCGTTCATACTCGGCAACGGACTGAACCACCATCGTAGCTTCGCCGTTTTGAGTGATGACCATCGCTTCCCCTGAAGCTTTTAACTCCAAAGCGACCAGCGCGGCATTGGCCTTGAGATAGCTGATCGGTTTAATGTTTTTCGATAAACTCATAAGTATTCTCGCGTGTTTTGCAAAGACCTAAATATTAACTAAATTTAAACTCTTGCCAAAGAAAGCAGGCCGCAATCGAAGGCTTTGGCGGGGCCTATGCCTTTCGTTATCTGGTTATTAAAAGCCTCGGTATCGGTAACAGAAAATCATATTCAAGCTTTTCGAATCATTAACAAGCAGAGCCAAAGGCTTTTGAGCAACCATGGAAAAGAATATTGAATATCACTTTAAAATTCTAGTCACAGAAAACAAGCCCGAGAATTTTAAAAAGTGTCAATTATGTTACTTATTAACAAAGTTATGTTTGACTGGGATTTATTAAATTCATCATACCAAAACCAAAAGCTTTTTTGCTTGAAAACCCATTTTCCAAACAGTGTTTAAGTTTGTCAGGGTCTTTTATGATCAATAGACCATCAAAACAAACGTATGTCATAGAAAAGTCACCGTGTGCAGGATGCCTGAAATTTCGTTTTTCTGGGACAAATTGACAAGCATGTTTGTCCACCTCAATACCGCTTTTTACGCTACGCTCAACAAACCAATCCCAAATCCGCTCATCGGATTGCAGGGCTACATGCCTTGAATGTGTTTTTCTACCGCTAATCACTTTAACCAAAGGGGCTGCGATAATGCGATAAAGATAACTATCCCCTGGATTTAATTCAAAGATATGTTCTGTAACTGACTGTAGTAACACTATATCTTTTACATTTTGCCAATCTGGTACACACTTGGATTGCACCAAAAAGCAACCTCGTTTAGGATTGATATCTATTGTTCTAAATGTAAATGGTTGCGGCGTATTTTCCGGTAAACCTACAAATGCTTTCCAAATACGCTTATGCACTTCATAGGGTTTGTTACGCAAAGAGATAGGCACCGAAATAATTGAATGAAATACTTTTGATTCAATCATGCCCGCACTTCCTTCAACCAATATTCCTGCTGGCTATAATATTTCCGCCAGCCGTTTCTCCGGTCAGTCAGGTAAACCATTCCTATCTTTCCTACTGGTTCAGTTTCCAAATAGGCAGGATAAATATAAGAACCCTCCCAAGCCTGCATGGCTTTAGTAACGGTTTTTCCCATTAAAAGTTTTTCTAGTGTTTGGTTATCAGAAAAATTAAACAATTCTGGTGCTAGTGGCTCAGATAACGGATGCGAAATTCTACCCAAACAGGGGGTATAAACGGGCTGCTTTAATCCATATTCTGCCCATTCCAGCCAACGATGATCTTGTTCATCGCGTAAGATTAATGCAGCTGAACTGTACATATCCTGATAGAACGCTTTATAACCTAATACTGGGTTTGTATTTAATTCGCCATTTAGCATTAAACTGTCCATCGCTGTCTGAAACTCGTGAGACAGAGCCTTTTGTACCCATTGGTTTGCGTTCAATTGTTCATCCCGCCATGATGATAATGTAAATGTCGCCACATCCCATGCAGCAAATAATGCATCCAGTCCTTCTTGATCGTGTCGGTTAATGCCCATACAAGCACCTAACAAACCAATTATTGCGCTTGCTGTTGGATAAGAATAGCTTTCCCTGTTATCACCAATTGAAGGCGCACCCCATGAGGCCATTGGCCCTTTTAATGTAATAAGGATAGCTTGCATGATTAAGCACCAGCCAAATAGTTGTAGCATTGTTCGCTGGTTTTTTTAACCAAATCTAAATGCGAAAATTCACCAGTCCCTGAAAACTTTAATTCAGTCATCAAGCCATTGTTGGCTTGCAGTCTTTTCTTATACCATTCTTCAAATCCCTTAATTGAGTCTTGTAAATATCCTTCCTTTTCACTGTCTTTGGTCTTCTTTTCGCTGACAATCGGCTTTTCGTAGGCGCTGGCGGCACAAACAGGAAAGCCTTTACCAATGCCCATAGCCACAAATTCTGCTATGTCCGGCGAAGCCAAGCCAGTTTGGTTGCCCGTGGGTTGTTCACCAATACAAGAAAGCAAATAGTAACCAACGAGTTCGGCACATATTTCGGCAATCTGTTGATCACTGCTTTCTTTCGGATAAGCCTTTTTCATATTTTGGAAAAGCAAATCCAGGTCAATGCAATGATAGTGATAATACACGCCACTACTGAAGCGCCGACTTTCTATCATGCTTGCCCCTGAATGACGAAAGGTAAGTTTTTCAATCACTTTCGGGTCAGTTGGTTTGATGAGCATTTCATCAAAATTCAACCTTAAATCATCCTCCCCCGTCCAATAGTCTTTTTGTATTGGCACTTCATGGGTTGTAAAAGCGTGCATGACCTGTAGGGGCGAATCAACGGGGGCAAAATTATCCTGATTAGTCATCATGCGCCCAAATAACTGGATTTCAGGACATAAATCACCTCGCAACACTCTACTGTTCAGTTCTTTTTTTAAGTCGTCCAAACCATTCTTTACCCATTTTCCCGCCACGTCTGGGTCATCGGGTATATCACCTGCCAATTCTTTTAAATGGCTAATGATATTGAGTAGCTCTCCTTTGGAAGTGGCTATCAATTGCGTTTTGGCATCTCCATCTTCAAATTTCGCCATTTTTTTTGCTACTTCTTTAGCAATGATGGTTGCTACATTTTCATTAACCTTGTCTTCAACAAGCAATCCCGCCAATATTTCCGCAACACGGCTTGTCCTAATCAACGGAAAAACCTGATTTGTATCCGCCATGTTTTGCCTGAAGGATGCCAGCATTTCGCCATTTTTTATACGGCTTTTTAAACATTGGCTGGAAATGCGTTGCCGCCGAACACCGCCAAAATAGAGTTCCTTAGGCCGTCCTAAATCATCACGATTCATATTATTGGCACTGTGGCATTTAAGCATGTGCAGTTCCAAGCGGTGATGGGTTTGTGGTTTAAATTCAAAGCTAAATGTACTCATGTCATGTTCCTTTAATTAATTTGAAAAAAGTCTCTTGCCCAAGAACGCAATGTTTTTTGACGATTAGACGGATTTGAAAAATTGACCAAATCCCAATAGAGCTTGCCAAAATCAATTTCTGGCTCCCCATCTTTGGTAATGGTGGCAATAGTTAGTAAATCGTCCGTCAACTCTTCAACAGATTCAGAGGCGAACAGTCCTTCAATTCGGCGCAGATTGATTTTTTCTTTATTGGCACACAGCCATAACCCTAGGCCTTTAAGGACTGGCTTGTCTCCAGTGATAGGTTGCTGCACCATAATCCAAGCAAATGGAATCAGCCGTGCACAAATATCGTTACTTAATTTCTCGTCGAGTTTCTTGGCAGGATTAAGACATTGCCAGAAAGCCGCTAATATCTGCGGATCGTCAGCCCGCCTTAAAATGGCTCTATCTCCAGGCGACAATTCTTTAAGTAGGCGAATAAATTCGCGGGGCGCCTGATAACTATCTTTTTTTGGGGGATTTTCGGTCATGTTTTTTCCCATCTACTTTTTGGTTGTAGGTTGCAAGTGCCTTATTTTCCAAGAAACACGCCGCAAGTTCAGTCGAATTAAGCGGAAACTGCTCCAAATATTGCAGCAATAATTTCCTTCCGCTTTCAGATAGTTGTTGTTTTGCTATAAACAATATGTCTTGCTTTTGGGTATTGCCTTTTTGTTTGGCAATGCTTATCAGGCAATCGAGAGCGTCCTTCCATAAGGCATCTGCCATAGCAAGGAATTGAGGTGTGCGGCTAAGAAGGTTATCAGTTTTTTTTGCGGAGATTAGTTTGTAAGACTGTTTGTTGCCGTTAACATCAACTTCAACTTTATGGCTTAGAACGCTACCCGATTCTTGAAGCGCGTTGATGACGGTATACACATAGTCAATTAATTCTTTGGCGTAATGCTCATGAAGCTGTTGAATTTCTTTATGTATCTTATCTACGGCTGTTGAGATAGCCTGTACCTGTTTATCTTCTAAATTTTCTGTTGCCAAAAATTTTTCATTGAATTCATTAACTACACGCTCGATTTCATCAGCCTTTTGGATAAGATCAGTTCCATTAAAATAATCCTTTTCCAATAGTTGATGCTTAGTCCGGCTAATAGCGTTTAACTCCGTTTGCAATTGTTGATGGAGCTCTTTTTTGTCAACCGATGAAGGCGGATTTACTCCTTTTGCCTTTTTTTCCGCTTTCAATGCGTTAATGAGTGTATGCACACTGTTAACGCTCTGGCTCAATGGCTCAGCAAGCTCTTCATTACTGGAATCCTGTATTTCTTGAAATATCGGTTCTAATAAATCGAAACTGTAGGTGCTATTGGTAACACTATCAATGTCACGGCCTTTTTTGTAACCTAAACCAGCTATTTCAATTCCTATCTTGAACCTGCTGTCAGTTACATCAGCCAGTTGTTTTAACAAAATCGGTTTGTCTTGATCATTTATAGCAAACAAATCTGCCCAATGCGGCTTGCGGCTTGTATAATTATTTTTAAATCCTTCGGTTAATAATCTTGCTTTTTCATCATTGATATTTCGATAAGCCAAAGCAGGATGACGGAGTTCTTGCCGATAAAGCCTGTTAAAGGTAAACGCAGAAGGTTGCTTACCATTTTTTTCATCGTCTTTAGTTTTAAATTTAGCTTTCCAGAGCGGTGTTTTTTCGATATAGATTTTCTTTACTGGATCAGAAAGCTTATCTTTAAAAATTTCTATTTCATCTTTCGCATAAAATCCGCTTACCCTAATCTGTTGCGGCAAAATTACGTTCCCGCAAAAATCACATTTTCCCGTATAGTCCACTTCTTCGTAAGCCAAACGCACCGCCCTAATAAACGGTAACCACGCATCCGCCAGATGCCCTCTTTGTTGCTCTGGGCTTAGCCATTTTTCTAATGGCAAGGGTTGATTTGGAGTCAATCTGTCAGAAGAAAAACAGTCCGGCACCCAAGGCATAGGTTTAAAACTTTCCGGGCTTAATTGCTTCCTGTCCACCATATATCCCTGCCTATCAGCATTGATGAGATGCAATGCCAAGGTTGCCCGCAGAGAACCATTCAATAGCACAGGTGAAAAAAGCAAGGAATTGTTAACGGCGGATGTACTCCAATATTTAGCAAACGCCGCCGTATAAAAATGCTGGGAGTATAAACCGATTAAAGCACAGCTGGGACACAAGCCGTCAATCCGTTCTCCACCTTGCCGCAAGCCTTTGGTTTTATCGCCCGATACTTGAAAAGGCTGTAATAATTGCTCTATAGGCTTTTTCTGGTCTTTTTCCTCAAATATTTCGTTTGATATTTGTAAAAAGGCAACATCACCAAAAAGATTGAATCCGTCAGGCGGATTTTTTATGGCCTGTATACATTCATCAGGCCAAGGTTGGTTGTTTACCAAGGTATTCCATGCGTTTTTGTCTAGGGATATTTTTTTGCTGGATAAGGCTGCTTCAAGTAAACCTGCCAGCAAAAAACGCGCAAAGACATTTATCAATTGCGTGGGATAATCAAAGCCAAGCAAATCATCCCTAGCGATTATTTCTTGCAGGGCTAATAGCTCTTTACCATTAGCCCGATTACGGACTGGAAATAGCGGTTCCGAATAAATTGAATAATTCATGGCTTGAATTCCTTATTGCGATGGGGTGATAATAGAATCAATTGGATTGTTAATCAACACTCTTTTAAATTTATTAGTTCTATTATCGAACCTAACAATATTATATTTATGAATTATAAATACTTGCATGGAAAATCAGCCTTAACACATCAGGGCAAAGACTATCCTCATAATAGCTTGGTCGCTCATGTTTTGGCTGTTGCCGCGTGTGCCAAAGTTATTTTTGAACAGCCTCAATGCTTGAAACGTTTGCATCAGCAAGGCTTTAATGATTCAACATTGTTGATTTTGATCGCTGCCCTACATGATATTGGCAAAGCTTCGCGTTTGTTTCAAAAGCTGGTAAAAAACCCAGCCCCAGACTATGAGGCGATTTCATACGGCCAAGCAAAGGAATGGAAGCATGGCGTCGATGGTTTTAAGCACTATGGCGCAATTATGCAAAAGGTCGCAGAAGATTTATTAGATTTAAATGAAACCCAATCAAGCAACATCGTAGAGTTATTATTTTCTTCATGCGGCCATCATGGAAAATATCCCCCAGACAAACCTCTTCCTATAAGTGGGCATGAGAATGACATGGAGGAGCAAGCAACAATAATATTTTTAGCAAATGAACTCATAGAGTTATTTTGTGTTAATAATAACCATTGCCCCACAACAAGACTTTCAAACGGTTTTATCCACTGGTTTGCTGGCTGGGTAGTATTGGCTGACTGGCTGGGTTCCGACAGTGAAACATTCAAACCCGTAATTTGCTCGGACTTAGAAACTCTTAATCTTGATGAACTGTTCCAAGATTATGTTCAATGTGCCAAACAACGCATTACCGATTTAAAACTATTTACAGTTGGAAACCCATTTTGGGCCAATTTAGTGCCTGAATATATTGCACGGAAACTTCATGCATCTGGGGACAATTTAAATCCAATGCAAATATGGGCAACTGAATTTCCAATCAATGACGGAAAAAACATCATTATTTGCGAAGTTCCAATGGGGGCGGGTAAAACAGAATTTGCCGAAATTATTGCAGCCAGAATGATTGCCGATGGCAAAGTGGATGGGATGGTTTTTGCGATGCCTACTCAAGGCTCAGCCAATCAGATACAAAAAAGGCTCAATGAAGATTTGAGTTATCCAGTGTTCCAATTACCTACCAATCTCGCCCATGCGAATGCAAAGTGGGAAAGTCTTTCGCAACATGATTCGGGCCAGTACGGAAATGACTCTCAAAATGATGTCACCCGTTGGTTGTTTCAGGAGAATAAACGCTGTTTTTTAGCACCAGTTTCCGTTGTCACTGTCGATCAAATAGAACTCGCCGCCTTAAATTGCAAACACAGCTTTCTTAGGGCCGCAGCAATGTCTAGGCACTTAGTCGTCATTGATGAAATTCATGCTTATGATGCCTACATGTCAGAACTCATTCAACAAACATTGGCTTATCTGGGCAAAATGGGTACGCCCGTTATCTTGTTATCCGCAACATTACCGGATAAAACACGCAATAACTTGTTATCCGCTTATTGGGGGAGACCTGAGATCAACATTAACACGGCACAGTACCCACGCATTACTTGGGCAACCGAACCATCAACCACAGCTGAATGTGTGCATCTTGAAAACCAAAACGCCCCCGTTTCAGAAGTTACTTTAGCCACCATTACGGATACCTTTCTTATCGAAGAAGCCCTAAAAAATGCTAACGAAAATTGTGTTTGCGTCATCTGCAATTCAGTTTCTTCTTCGATTGAGCGGTATCAGGAACTTTTAAAGGCCCGTCCTAATGGCAGTGAAATTGAAATACTGCTCTTTCATGCCCGATTCATTAGGCAGCACCGTTCAGACAAGGAACAGGAAGTTACACTGCTTTTCGATAAAAACAGTCCGGCACCAGCAAGAAAAGGCAAAATCCTTGTTGCCACCCAAGTCGTTGAGCAAAGCCTCGATCTTGATTTTGATTATCTCTATACCGAACTGGCACCCATAGACCTAATCCTACAACGCATGGGGCGTTTGCATCGGCATAGACGCGAATACAGACACTTCAAACCCTGCTTAACCGTTGTTTTGCCGGAAGACAGCGAAACCGGTTGGTTTGCTGCCACCCAGAAAATTTACCCTCATCCTGAACTACTATCTAAAACGCGGGAATTTATAGAACAAACCGACAATCTGTTATTACCGAAGGCTATTGGGGACACTGTATCAACTATTTATGAGGGACTAGAGGAGTTGCCCCACGAATATCAACAGCAAAGTAAAGCCGCTAACCGTTGCTTTTCATTTACCTCAGATTACGCCCTAAGCGAACAAATTGAAGATATAGATGACTCAAGTAATACTAGAGATGCGGCTGACAGCCTTAATATTTTAATCTTGATGCAGTTAAACGATAAAATTATTTTACCTAATCGACACCAACTCAAAGTCCCTAATCCCTTGGATAAAAGAGGAAAAATATCTAAAGAACATCTACAAGCAGTTCATCCATTTATCATTTCCTTATCTGACAACAATCCTAAAAACCCAGACACACTTGCAAAAAAACTAATTCGATCAAAAAGCCGTTCTATTAACTCAATTTGGCCCGAAACTGAAAATATAATGGATGATCTTCCTTACCAATATATTTTAGTGGGTGAATATAATGAAGAATGCAACTTCGATTGGGGAATAGTGGAAGGCTGGAAGTTTTTCTACACCCTTGAGTTGGGTTTGGTATGGGAGCGGAAAAAGTGAACGATAAAATCCCTCTTAAGTTGAAAAAATTTATATTCTGGAACCAGTCAATCTCCCTTTCTGATGTGCAACGGGTATTAGGATTAGGCAAAACCCGTTCAAATGATTATTTTCTTGAATTAAAAAATTATCTTCAGAGCAATTTAGTTAAACATGGTCATCGTTATCAAGTAATCGGAACACTTCCTTTTGCATTTTCTTCAAGTTCCCTATTGAATGAATTGCTAACTTGGAAAAAGAATAAATCATCGGAAGAATTTTACTTTAAATGTAATAACGTATATATCGATCCTCTCTATTCCCCTAATTTCAATAATGAGGCTATTAAAACAATACTCTCGGCACTGAACCAAAAACAGGCCATAGAAATTGGTTATGTGGATGCAAAACCAGATGCAAATGAAGAAATTCGTCTCATCAGGCCTTTAGCATTGTGTTTTGTAAATGAAAGATGGCACATTCATGCCTATTGTTATAAACGGGAAGATGCTCGGGACTTTGTACTTTCAAGAATCACTTTAGCTGGCAAACCTGTTAAATTAAAATTCCCTGGACTAGCTGCAAGCATACAAAACATGCAACAAATGATTTCTATTACAATTGCTGCTCATCCCAACTTAACAGTAGATCAAAAAAGTGTAGTAGAGCGAGAATACGGGATAGAAAACAGTATTAGGACGATTCAAATTCCGAAACATCAATTGTTCTATTTTAAGAAGAAATATCTTGCTGGGGATAATGAAGGCCCACCCAATAAGTTTCTAATTGAAATAACAAACAGGTGAAATTATCGCATGTAATCGATATATGTCGTTGAACGGGATGCTCAGCTGGTAGTTGCCGTTGTCCAGCCATTGTCCCTGTTGGTTCGGATGCCAGTTTTCATCGGCGACCCATTTGGCTCTGGCTTTGGTAAATTCCAGTACGGCGGTGTGTTCTGCGGCTCCGCTGAAAATGCCATAGGACGAGGTGAGGAATTGTTCCAGCTGTTTCGGGTCGGTCGGCAGGGCAATTTGATCTAGTATTTTTGCTGAGCCGATGTTGTCTACGGCGAATACCCGCAGTTGATCCCGGTGATGGCAGTGGGCGGCCAGATACCAGTTGTCCCGATAGTAGATCAGTTGTTGCGGCGAGACGGTTCTTTGGGTTTGTGCCGCGTTATCGCCTCTGGCGGTGTAGTGGATGTCGATTCGTTTGCCGTTGAACAGGGCGGTGGCTATTTTCTTGAACTGGGCATCGTCTTTTAAGCGCCGACCGATGGAGAGGATTTTTATTTTCTGCGAAATATTGGCCGGGGTGTGCGGCTGTAATTTGAACAGTTGGTTGATTCTTTGTTGCAGCTGGCTTATCTGCTGGCTGAGTATGCCTGGGCTGATGTTTTGCAGGATTTGATGACAGATTAGCAAGCCGTTCAGTTCTTCGGCGCTGAACCAGAGTCCGGGCAGTTGGTAGGGCTTGTCTGCATGTTGCCGGTCGTAGTAATAGCCGTTGAGTTTCCGGTCGTACTCCAGCGGCGCATCAAGATAAGTGCGCATATCTTCGATGTAACGCGCCGCTGTTGCCTTGGCGCATTCCAGTTCTTTCATGATGACTGTTAACGGTATCGGTATGCGCCGGTTGGTTAATAGATTATGTAAGCGATATATTCGGTCGAATCGATCCATTTGGTTTTTTCCTGTTTTGTATATCTTAGTTGTCTTTATCAGCAACTTATCGAGCGCCACATAGGGGACACGCTTGCAATAATCCGTACATTCTATCCCCTATCTCTCTGGGCAATGTCGTTAAGTTAAGCGATTTTTTAGTTCACATAAGAAATAGTGATCGCTGGAGTGCAAGCTCTGCTTGCGTTAGCAGGCGAAGCCTGCACTCCAAATGCCGAAGACTTTTCTTAACTTAACGGCATTGTCCCTATGGTAGGGTGAATAAGGTGTCGCTTTGCGGCTTCCACATTCCAACTGCGGCGCTGTCAAAGGACTGCTTGAATACAAGCAAAAAGCGTCCTGCTCACGCTAAAAGACATAACGGTGTACCGAGACACGAAGTTTATTCTTCGTGGCTTCGTGATGACAATCCTTTAAGTTAATGCAAATGTCATCAAACAGTTAACTTGCTGTAATAATTCAAGCGTATTTTAGCCGTCATCGAAACTTGTTGAAGGCGGATTAATATGACTTTGAAATATCGATCAATCTGGATTTCCGATACGCATCTGGGCACTAAAGGCTGCAAGGCCGAACAGCTTAGAGATTTTCTCGATAACGTCGAATGCGATTATCTATACCTGGTCGGCGATATTATCGATTTATGGAGTTTCAAATCTGGCTTATATTGGCCTGCCCTGCACAGCGACATCGTGCAACGAGTACTCGACAAGGCTAAAAAAGGCACCCGCGTCATTTATATCCCCGGCAATCACGACGAGCAATTCCGCAGACATATCGGAATGCATTTTAACGGCGTTGACATCCAGCTCAATGCCGTCCATACCACCCAAGACGGCCGCAAGTTTCTGGTTCTGCACGGCGATGAATTCGACAGCATCGTCTGCCACAATAAAAACCTGGCTTACATAGGCGGCGAGGCTTATGAAGTGTTATTGGTCGTCAACCGCTGGCTGAATGTGTTGCGCACAAAAATGGGCTTCAAACACTGGTCAATCTCCGCATTCTTGAAACACAAGGTCAAAAACATCATCAGCTTCATGGATAACTACCAACATATCCTGAGCCTGGAAGCGCAGAAAAAACAGGTGGACGGCGTGATTTGCGGCCATATCCATCATGCCGATATTACCGACATGGAATTCGGCAAAACCTACTGCAATTGCGGCGACTGGGTGGAAAGCTGCACCGCATTGGTTGAAGATGGGGCCGGTCAACTGTCCATTATCCACTGGGAAGAACAGAGCTTACAGCTGCTGGATCAGCAGCTTGAGCCGCAGCCGGATTATGCGGAAGCGGCTTAATTTTGTCAGTAGCCTCTTTATGACACACGATACTCGATAGGAGGCATTCCTGTAGACCCAAATGGCATAAGTGTTGCTTGTCCATAAATCTCTAAATTCAAGTCAGGAGTATGGTTCTATGAGTATTTCACCAGTAGGTTCATCGAGTTACACAGCAAAAACTGCCGCTTCCGTCGGCAATCTTTATTCTGCCGTTGCCGCCTCCGACACATCCGCCGCCACACCGCCAACAAAGACAAGCGCTAGCCCTGATGCGGTGGTTACCCTATCCAGCAAGGCGCTTGATCTGATGCAGCGGCGTCAGGTCTCCGATGAAGCCACCCAGCAGTTCAAGGTCATTCTTGCCAAGGCAAACGCATCGAACGCTCAGGCGGATCCCAAAGTCTTTCTGAGCGGCCTGTCGCCGTCGGAGATGGAAACATTGAGAGCAGTGCACAGTCTAGGTAATTCAATCTATATTTCCACCCTTTCGAACGAAGGAGCCGCAAACCTGCTGGTTCAGCCCGGTTCGGAACAGGATTTGGACAACAACGGCCTGACAAGTATTGGCGCGGCCAACATGATAACCTTCCCGCCCCAGAATGCGCCTGAATCCTTCAAGGCTGCATGGGCTTCGGCCAGCGAGGGCAAGTCGTTTATGGAGATTCCCCACCACATGGTATTTGCTGTGGGTTTGGCCAACATTGGCCGCGAACCCGGCGACCCGAACTGGCGCAACCCCTATGCCGATCCCGGCTATGATTACAAAGGCGCGGTCGCCGGTATCAAGAGTGCCGTGGAGTACCAATTTGCGGCGGGCATGATGTCGCAGAAACAATACCAGAACGACATGGCTTTCTATAACCGCCTGTCGGAAAAAATGGGCTAGCCTTTCATATTTTTGGGAGAAAATCAGTGATAACGCAAACCAATTACACATCACCGGCAATTTCAACGGGATCGAACCGGCAAAATTATGCCACTGAGGCGGCAAGCTTAGATGGACAGATGACCTTTTCCCAAACTATGAATGAGCTTTCCCAATCATCGCCAAGCCGTGCAAAAATAAGCGGCATGGGAAAGATTTCTGAAATGGCGCACATCGACCCCGAACTGGCAGATAAACTTGCCAATGGCTATGCCTTTAGCATTGATCTCGCTTTAGTGGATATTTCAAAAATGGATTTAAGTACGGGCAGAGTCGCCACATACTCCACAACTGGCGAACCCGTAACTGAGGAAAATCAGGTACGCTTTGCACAGGAAACTAACAAAGTTCGGGAAGGTAAAATTTCGCTCTACCAATCGGAAAAAGCGAAAGGCACACCCGATGCCGATATCCTCGACAAACTCATCGGTTTCATGAACACCCAGCCTGAAAAGTATTTACGCATGATTGACTGGCAGCGAGTTTCAGGTCGTGGGTAACTTGGCTAACAAAGCATTTCAGCGAAACCGCACCGAAAGTTACCCAAGCTCATCTAGTTGTATAGTGTTCGCACATCAAAATTCGGTTTTTAAATCTCCTCACCCTAACCCTCTCCAGCAGGAGAGGGAACAAAGGTGCCGAATTTTGATGTGCGATGAGTATATAGCGCCATTACAAAAACCCAAGCATCGCAGCTTTTACCGCAGCTGAAGTTTTGTTGGCGGCATTCAACTTAGTAACGGCATTATTGATATGAAAGTTGACTGTCCGTTCCGCAATATTAAGGATGCACGAAATCTCGCCAGACGTTTTGCCGTCGGCAGTCCAGCGAAGTACCGCTATCTCGCGGTTTGATAGTTTCGCATCGGCTTCCGGCATTAATTTCGGCGTCAGGCATTTCGATATGCTTAAGTGCGCTGTTTGGGTCAACCAATCCATTTTGAATTTCTTGGCGTCGAGCTCTGTTTCGGTGATCGGCTCATTTGAGCGCGACAGCGTTAACATGCCTACCGTTCCATTGAAATCGCGGACGGATTGCGCCCAGCCATAGCACAATCCGAATAAGCGGGCTTCCTCCCATAGATCCTGTACCGGACTGAATAACTCATCCGTCCATAGGATGGGTAAAGTTGAATGCATAGCATGATGTACCGTAGGGTCAATCGCAACATAATCGTTGGCTTGATATTGCGCTTGCCAAGCTGCTGGGTAATTATTGAACATAACGGTTTTAGGTGTCGCCAGAGGAAACGGCAGGCGCAGGCCATAGGCGCAATGGTCAAAGCCAAGTTCCTTGGCTAACACAAGAATGGTTTGAAAAAGCTTCTGCTCGGATTGAGTGGCTTGCAATGCTTGAAGTTGATTTTCTTGCCAGGTGTTCATGGAAATTTTCGCTTACGCCTATCGGGTATCTGGATAATGCTTATATTATGAAGCCTGAATCGGTAATATGCTTGAATAAAAGCGGCAAAACCTGTCAATATTGACAGTTGTTTCCAAGAACAAAATCAAGTTAAATGGTGGATTCAAACATTAGGTATCACTCAACTTGCAGGAGATTTGTCCATGAACATAAAGCATCTCAAGCTCCACCATTACCCTGCTACACGGAGTACCCGCGTGAAATGGATGTTGCACGAAGTCGTAGGAGATGAGTTTGAGGTAGAACGAGTCGAGCTTTATGACGGCGTGCAGTACAGCGCGGAGTTTTTGCGACTTAATCCGAACCACAGCGTTCCAGTGCTGGAAGTTACCTGGGAGGATGGCAAGATCCAACATATGCTCGAGAGCGCTGCAATGGTCTGCTTTCTTGCGGACGCATATCCGGACAAAGGTCTGGCGCCTCCGCCTGACGCATCGTTCGAGCGGGCAGATTACCTCCAGATGCTGCACTTCGGTTCGACTTGGATGGACATGATGCTGTGGCAGATACGTATCCACGAGCATGTACTTCCAAAGGCAGAGCGTGATCCTCGAACGGTTGCTAGATATCGGATGAAGTTTGCGAAGGAAGTTGAGCCGCAGCTTGCCGAGCGACTTGGGGCAGGGCCATACATTTGTGGCGAGGTTTTTACAGCGGCAGATTGCGTCGTCGGTCACAGCGTCTCTTGGGCGAGAGCCTATGGTCTTTGCCAAGACGACTTGTTCCAGCGCTACTTATCAACACTTTCAAAGAGACCTGCATGTGCAAGTGCCTTTGCAGATGCTCGCCAGTTTTCACTAGAGCCGCCACAGGACGCACCTGTTAAAGCCCTGTTTACCGGCTAGTACTCAGTCAATTTAGAAATGATGGCTACCTATAACTGCGGCGCATTGGTGTTTGCTCTGCACACGAGCGAACTCATGCAGGTCGCTTTGCCTCTGTACCAACGCATAGGGTTCAAGTGGTGGTCAACTGTGCCAATGATTCACGGAGTTAAGTACGATGTGTATGCGAAGCAACTTGACAGCTAATATGGCACTCAACCGGAGCGCGGTTTTAATGCGGTTTTGTTTTTCAGCTAACCGGGCCGCGCCCGGTTAGCTCTACGTTGGGCATAAAAATCATCATCGTGATTTACTCTTACCGAAAAGCTGAACAAGCAGAGAAGGAAAACATCTTCAAATTGTATTGCTTGGTAATGCGCAACTACATTTCTGAAATATGGGGCTGGGATGACCAGTGGCAAAAAAACGATTTTTCTTCTCACTTTGATCCAGAAGGCATTACATTGGTACACAAAGAGCAAGAGTTAGCTGGGTATTCCCATGTCGAAAATCGGGGTGCTCAGATGTTCATTAGAATGATCGTTGTTCATCCGCAACACCAGCGCAAGGGTATCGGCAGCAAGCTGCTTGAGTCTATTATTGCGGCGGGCAAGGTGCAATCCAAAAACATCGGATTGGAGGTATTCAAAATCAATTATGAGGCAAAGAAATTCTATGAAAGGTATGGCTTTAATGTTGAGGGTGAAACTTCCAGTAGTTACGTCATGAGTCTCATGCCCAACTCGGCATTCGAGAGGGACTGCGCAAAAGCGCGCAGCCCCTCAATTTAACGTTAGCCTTTATTGCCATGGAGAAATAATAATGTCATTAAATCGTAGGCAACTTCTCAAGCTTATCTCTGGTGGTGTTGCTGCAAGCGTATTATCGAAGTCTGTCTTTGCACAGGCAAAACCTAAAATCCAAGCTATTGCTTTTGATGGTTTCGTCATATTTGACCCAAGACCTATTTTTGGATTGACAAAGAAATTATTTCCAGAAAAAGGCGACGCGCTCGCTCAGCTATGGTTTGCGAAAATATTCGGCTATACGTGGTTGCGCACAGTCGGTGCGCATTACAAGAGTTTTGATGCTGTGATAGAGGATGCACTGCTATTTTCAGCAGAAAGTTTAAAGCTTGACCTGCCACCTGAAAAACAAAAACAATTGATATCCATCTGGTTAAATTTAGAAATTTGGCCAGACATTAAACCAGCCTTGCAACAATTTAAGAACAATAATATACGGCTTGGTTTTGTTTCCAACTTAACCGAAGAAATGTTGCGAGCCAATGCAAGAAATTCAGGTATTGAGAGTGCGTTTGAGTTTTATCTGAGCACAGACAGAGTTCAAGCTTACAAGCCAAGTCCTCTAGCCTACCAGATGGGAATTGATGCATTTAGTCTTCCTAAAGAGAACATAACTTTTGCAGCTTTTGGGGGATGGGATGCGGCTGGAGCTAAATGGTTTGGCTACCCTACAGTTTGGGTTAACCGACTAGAGACCCCTATCGAAAAATTAGACTTCAAGCTCGATGGTATGGGGAAAGATATAGATCAATTAGTTAATTTTGTATTAGCCTAAATGCTTTTCTCACAGTTTTAGGCTAACAAGTCGGTCAAAGGGACGCGCCGCCCGTTAGCAGTTTTGAAATTCAGTTTTTTATCAAGGTTCGGCGGCTTCGTTAAAGCTCAGTGAGCGGCGCGCCCCTTACCGTAACGTTAGGCGCTAGAGGAAACCACATGCAGGACACAACGAAACACAATCAGACAATTGTCGAACAATTCTCCCAGCAAGCGCTTCCGTTCTCGGAATTGCCCGGACACTCACAATCAATGCAGATGTTGATTGAACTGTCTGGGGTATCAGCATCAGATGATGTCCTTGATGTCGCCTGCGGTCCGGGGCTTGTGGCTTGTGAGTTTGCCCCACATGCTAGCCATGTCACGGGCATCGATATTACGCCGCAAATGATCGAACAAGCCAAGGAGCGCCAAAAGGACAAGCAACTTAGCAATCTCTCATGGCAAGTCGGGGATGTATTGTCCTTGCCGTTTCCAGATGCACATTTCTCAGTTGTATTGACGCGCTATAGTTTTCATCATTTCCTCAATCCAGCGGATGTCTTGGCTGAAATGCTCCGAGTATGCAAACCCGGCGGTAAAGTGATGGTCATTGATGTCGTGCAACCGCCGGAAAAGGCAGAGGCCTACGACCAGTTGGAAAAACTACGCGACCCATCTCATGTGCATGCACTCACATCTTCAGAGATGGCCGCTATCGTTGTGGCATCTGGTCTCTCAAATGTGAAAACCGCCCGATATAAAGTTGACGGAGAGCTTGAACAACAACTGAGTGCATCCTTCCCAAATCCTGGCGATGCAGACAAAATCCGAGATATGTTCAGAGCCGACCTTGAATTGGATCGAATGGGAATTAATGTGCATCGCCACGAAAATGAAATTCATTTTTCGGTTCCTATTCTAATCACGGTGGGTGAGAGGCTTGCCTAGCGTTAAGCCAAATAACAACACTAATAGAGCAACTAAGCCATAACGAGGAACAATACCATGAGTGAATTTAAAGGCGGTTGCCTTTGCGGAGCAGTCCGTTATGAATGTTCTGCCGAACCTGTTTGGTCAGGAAACTGCCATTGCCGCGACTGTCAACGCATCAGTGGCGGTGGCTATGTCTCAACTTTCTTTGTTCCAGAGAATTCTGTCACCATCACCGGGGAAGTGAAATATTTCGATAAAAACGGCGATAGCGGTCATCGGGTCAGACGCGGTTTTTGTCCAACTTGCGGCTCTCAAGTTTTTGGAAAACCGGAAATGGTACCTGGCGTTTTGGGAATCAGAGCCGGAAGCCTTGATAATCCGGAGTTATATCATCCGACTATAGACATTTACACCGCAAGTGCGCAGCCTTGGGATTTTATGAATCCTGATTTGCCTAAGTTTCCTCAATTGCCGCCAAACAATTAAACGTTGGATTTATGAAGAAGTTACGACAAATCAGGTTTTTCATAAGACTATCAATGTCGTATCTATTACGCTAGCCATCAGCCAATACGAGGAATCCATGGGCCAACAATTTACCGAGCTATCCGACAAACATATTCAATTCATCGCCGAACAACGAATTTTCTTCGTTGGGACAGCCACCGCAGACAGCCGGGTGAATATTTCTCCAAAGGGCATGGACTCATTGAGAGTCTTAAGTGGCAATCGTGTTGTCTGGCTAAATGTTACCGGAAGCAGCAATGAAACTTCCGCCCATGTACAGCAATCCCCTCGAATGACCATTATGTTTTGCGCCGTTGATGGGCCGCCGTTAATTTTACGACTATACGGCACAGCAAAGGCCATTCACAAGAGCGATCCTGACTGGAATAATTTGTTCTCGTTGTTCAAACCGCTGCCGGGCGCTCGACAGATATTCGACGTAACGCTCGACCTCGTGCAAACTTCTTGTGGAATGGCTGTTCCCTATTATGACTACGTCGAAGATCGGGAATTATTGAGTGACTGGGCCATAAAAAAAGGTGAGGACGGTTTAAAGCAATACTGGGAAGAAAAGAACCAGATAAGCATCGACGGAATTCCCACAAACATTGTCTTTAAAAATGGCTAACCCTGCATTCGAGCAGGACGTACCCAATATTGTGCATAACAAACACTGGATAAACTATGCGTTTACATCACATGACATTAGCGATATTGGTCGTTGCAATTTGGGGACTCAACTTTGTTGTAATCAAAGTTGGCCTTAAAGAAATCCCGCCTATTCTGCTTTGCGCGCTCAGGTTTTTTCTGGTCGCATTTCCGGCAGTCTTTTTAATCAAGCGCCCGACCGCTTCGTGGCGTATGGTTGTCGGCTTCGGGTTGGTGATGTTCTCGCTACAGTTCGCCTTGCTGTTTTCCGGCATGTACGCCGGAACAACAGCGGGGCTGGCTTCCTTGTTGCTACAGGTGCAGGTGTTTTTCACCGTCTTATTGGCTGTCTTGTTTTTGGGCGAAAAACCATCGGTTTGGCAAATCGTCGGCGCTTTAGTTTCGTTTTCAGGAATCGGACTGGTTATGGCAAATCTAGGCGGTGAAATTTCGATTTACGGATTGCTTTTAATCGTCGCTGCCGCAGCTTCCTGGGGACTGGGCAATTTGATTTCCAAGAAACTCGGTCAAGTCAATATGCTTGCGCTGGTCGTCTGGGGAAGCTTGGTTGCTTGGCCGCCGCTATTGGCCCTATCGTTTTTTCTGGAACAGAACAGTTGGACTGCTGAAACCCTTTCTAATATGTCGTGGCTCACTGTCGGTGCGATTGGCTATATCGTCTATCCGTCTACCCTGATTGGATTTTCCACCTGGAGTTGGTTAATGAGCCGCTATCCGGCTGCGACTGTTGCCCCGTTTACATTGCTGGTGCCGATATTCGGATTTACCGCTTCAACATTGGTCTTGGATGAACCGCTTTCCCACTGGAAGATAAGCGCCGCCGCGCTGGTTATTACCGGCTTATGTATCAACCTGTTTGCTTCACGGATTGCGATTCGGATTCGAGCAACTTAACTAAATGGAACCGCGACTTCAGTCGCGCATGAGGCATCATATAGAGGCAGTGAGAATAACAACCATCTGCGCGACTGAAGTCGCGGCTCCAAGCTTTATGAATATTAAAGCAGAGTTCCCTTGTACGCCATAAAACTATATTGGATAAATATGAACACCATTACCGTTCGTCAGGCC
Source organism: Candidatus Methylobacter oryzae (assembly GCA_945861405.1). Classification (GTDB taxonomy): domain Bacteria; phylum Pseudomonadota; class Gammaproteobacteria; order Methylococcales; family Methylomonadaceae; genus Methylobacter_A; species Methylobacter_A oryzae_A. Next base: position 27,797 of record CAMAUL010000002.1, read on the forward strand.
GCTTTGTCAGACCTTGAAACCCTCGCGCCGCTTTTTGACAGCTATCGTCAGTTTTATGGTCGCGCCAGCGATTTGCCTGTAGCAACGGCCTTTTTGTCGGCGCGCTTTAATCATAATGAATCGGTTTTGTTTATTGCGCATGATGGCGATAAAGCCGTTGGTTTCACCCAGCTCTATCCGAGCTTTTCATCGGTATCGTTGGCCCGGACATTTGTGCTCAACGATCTATTTGTTGATGAGTCAGCCCGCAGAAAAGGCGTGGCCTCAAAACTCATGTCCGCCGCCGTTGACTACGCCAGTGCCTTAGGCGCTGTCCGCGTTTCGCTGTCAACGGCAATAACCAACGAAGCAGCCCAGACGCTTTATCAAGCCGCCGGTTGGCAGCGCGATGAACAGTTCTTTATTTATCATTTTGCCATTCCCCCAATAGAAAAATATACAGCATGATTAAAGCTATCGCTTTGCTCGGTGAATACACGCCGACCTTCCCGCCGCACGTTTCCACCAATGCGGCCATTGAGCATTCTAAAAACCTGTTGAATGTTGAGATAACGGCGGACTGGGTTTCAACTGACGACATCGACCATAAACTGTTTGAACAGTATTCAGGTCTATGGATTGCCCCAGGAAGCCCGTATAAAAACATGGAAAAAACGCTGTGGGCGATTCGTTATGCCAGGGAAAACAAAATCCCCTGTTTGGGTACCTGCGGCGGTTTCCAGCACATGGTGATTGAGTATGCCCGGAACGTCTTAGGCTTTAAGGACGCGCAACATGCCGAGTATGATCCCTACGCCTCAAGCCTGTTCATCTCGCAACTGGCCTGTTCGCTGGCAGGCCGCGAGATGCAGCTTGAATTTGTGCCGGGATCTCGGGTAGCGGCAATCTACGGAAGCTTGTCAGCGACAGAGCAGTATTACTGCAACTTCGGCGTCAATCCCGATTGCATAGCCGAGTTGAAGCAAGGGCCGATGAAGATTTCAGGTTCCGATGCCGAGGGTGAAATCCGCGTCATTGAGCATCCCGATCATCCGTTTTTTATCGGCACGTTGTTCGTGCCGCAAGCGCGGTCTACGCCTGAAAAACCGCATCCGTTGGTTACTGCTTTTTTGGAAGCGGTAGTACGCACGTAACGGGGAAATAAAATGAAAGGTAGTTGTTTGTGTAAAGCCATCGAGTACGAAATCGACAGCATCGATATACCTGTCGCCCACTGCCATTGCCGGACTTACCAAAAAGCCCATGCGGCTCCGTTTGCTTCCACGGCTGGCGTAATGCGTGAGCATTTTCGCTGGCTGAAAGGCGAAGAAAAACTGTCATCCTTCGAGTCATCGCCAGGAAAACTGCGCTATTTTTGCTCGGTGTGCGGATCGCATTTGGTGGCTGAGCGGGCAAACCAGCCGCATGTTATTGTTCGGGTGGCAACGTTGGATGAAGATCCCGGTATCGTTCCGCAAATGCATATCTGGACATCGCACGATGTGCCGTGGCTCGAATATGAAGATATTCCTTGTTACCCGAAATGGCCGCCGGGGCGATGATAAATGCAAACACTAGCTTAGGAACGTGCATGAAATAACTTGAGCAAGTTCCCAATAGTTGGAGTGCAGGCTTCGCCTGCACTCCCGCTGCAAACATGCGGAGGGAGCCGTTCAATTTATTTCATGCACATTACTTACTACTCACCACTAACGGAATCCTCATGATAAAAATCAGCATCCTGTACCCCAACAACCCTAGCGCACGGTTCGATATGGGCTATTACATCGACACGCACATGCCGATGGCGATTGGACTTTTGAGCGCCCATTCCGGATTCAAAGGCGTTTCAGTCGAGCGCGGGCTGAGCGGCGCAATGCCGGGGACGGATGCGGCCTATATCGCCATGTGCCATTTTCTGTTTAATTCGGCAGACGACTTCATGGCCGCTTTCACGCCGCATGCCGCAGTGCTGCAAGGCGACATGCCCAATTACACCGACATAGAGCCGATTATCCAACTTAGCGAAGTCCTTATTTCCGAGTAGACAAATGTACATACCACCGCAGTTTGAACAACCCGATATTGAGGTCATGCACGAGCTGATTCGCAACCGGCCGCTTGCGACATTGGTAACACTCGGCTCAAACGGCATTGACGCCAATCACATTCCGTTGCATCTTGATCCGACACCCGAACCGTTTGGCGTGTTACGCGGCCATATAGCGCGGGCAAATCCGCTCTGGCGCGACCTTGCATCGGATGTTGAAACGCTGGCTATATTCCACGGCCCGGACGCTTACATCAGCCCGTCCTGGTATGCGACTAAACAGGAAACAGGAAAGGTGGTTCCGACCTGGAATTACACGGTAGTCCATGCCTACGGTTCTTTGCGGATTATCGATGACGCTGTTTGGGTTCGCGCCCAGCTTGAAGCGTTAACGCAGCAACATGAAGCGGCTTTTCCCGAGCCGTGGGCAGTATCGGATGCGCCGGAGGATTTTACTGAAAGACTGGTTGGGGCTGTGGTCGGTATTGAAATGGTTATTACACGGTTAACCGGCAAGTGGAAAGTCAGTCAAAACCAACCGCCGCAAAACCAGCGTAGCGTTATCCAAGGGCTGAATGCCAGCGGTCAAAGCGAGGCGGCGGCAATGGCTGCATTGGTCAATGCCGGGGTTAAAAATGTTGGCTGAAGTTTCCGGCGGCTGGGAGGTCGTGGTAGACTGAGCATTAAACTAAAAGCAGGAGTCAATACCATGACCACCGTTACCTTTGATACCCTTGAACTGGTAGCCAAGTTAAAAACAGCAGGTTTCCCGCAGGCACAAGCAGAGGCTGTTGTGCGGGTAATTTCCGAGGCGCAAGATACCTTAGTTTCTAATCTGACATTAGACCACCGCTTAAAAGAAACCGAATTACGCCTAGATTCTCGTTTTGAGCATATTGACGGCGAATTAAAGCTAAACAGATGGATGCTCGGCGTATTATTGGCTGGCGTTATATCGCTGGTATTGAAGGCGTTTTTTTGATGGCAGGTATAAACGATATGCCCGACTGGGCTAAGATTAGACCGGATGCGTGATTGCAAGACCAGACACCGTGTTTCCGACACAGCATTTTTTATACGACAATCAATATCGTATAAATTACGTTAGAACGGCATGACAGAACATCGCTACATATACAGAAAAAAACCAGCTGCCGATCAGAAATCGGGAGCATCGGTTGTACAGGTACCGTGGCAAGGCAAGATCCACTCAAAAACTTTCTCCGACAAGAAGTTCGGAGGCGAAAAGGAAGCTCTTAGCGCAGCCATCGCTCATCGCAATAATTTGATGAATACTTTCGGAATCACATCACGTCTGCAAAAACCGGATAGCCCACACCCAGGTGTTAGTCGTACCGAGTCCGAACGAGTATCGAAATCGAACGGGAAGCTTCGTACTGATGCTCATTGGCAAGCATACTGGACTAACGCTGCCGGAAAAGAAGAAGCCCGCAGGTTTTCGATCAAGAAGCTTGGGGAGGAAGGCGCAAAACAGGCGGCTCTCGAAACACGCAGTAGAGCAATTCAAGCAATCGCGCTGGGTGAAGATCCCTTTTTTGAGGCACCGCAAAATATTAACGCTACTCTATGGCGTTATATGGATTTGACTCGATTTGTTTCGCTTTTAGAAGATTCTGCATTGTTCTTTTCTGCGCCTGAAAATTTCGAAGACCCATATGAAGGCTCACTGTCGCAAGCTAATAAAACGAGTCGAAATTTTGTACACTCTCGAACCGGGCAAATCGTCCAGTCATCGGACGCTACTGACCGAATAAAAGTAGTTGTTAGCTGTTGGTATGCAGCACAGCATGAGTCTGCTGCGATGTGGAATTTGTATGCGAAGTCGACTGATGCAATTGCAATTTGTACAACCTATAAGAAACTGCGCCAATTGTTGCCACCCGTCACCCGCCTTGGGCTTATTAAATATGTGAACTATAAAAAGGCGTGGATTCCTGAAGACCGTCCGCTTCATCGCTTTATGCACAAGAGGCTATCGTTCCAACATGAGCATGAACTCCGCGCCCTGATTGACCTAGGAGCGCCTGAAGTCCCTTTGATCGGTCAAGAAGTCGAGCTCGGACTCAAAGTACCTATCGACCTTAATCGGCTACTAAACAAGATTTATGTTGCTCCGAAGTCAGCAGAATGGTTTCTCGAACTAGTCGAGCGCATTTGTATACGTTACGGATTGAAGCAACGGCCAGTTCGATCCTCCCTTTATGATGACCCAGTTGAATAGCATTGGTACGGGCTGTTCTTCCAAGCCGAGTAGGGTGCGCATCGCGCACCATTTGCGAATATTAAAATGGCCGGGCTTTTTAAAATATTCTAACGGGTATCCATTTCAAGCATTAAGATTCCTTGTGTATTTGGAATCCGAAAAGGGGCGCGATGCGCCCCCTACCGAGCTAGCATCGTAGGTTAAGTTGCATCTTTTCGCAACCCAACACATTCGCACGAAAATATTGGGTTAACGATACCAACAGTAGGCGCTTTAAGCGAAGCGAAGTTGAAACCCAACGCGTCAAAAACCCCAACGGGGTTAAAGCCGTTAGCCGGGGGTTGAGCGTAGCGACACCCCCGGATCGGATAGCATAAAACAAAAACCCCCGACCCCAACGGGGTCGCAGAAACACAACATTTAAGCGAAGTTTACGATGGCATCCACCTATCTTAGCCTGCATTACCATATCGTATTTGGAACCAAAAACCGTGCTCCCGTCATAGATGCAAAATGGCGGCCCCGGCTTTATGATTATCTCGGTGGAATTGTCCATAGACTGGGCGGGTTTTCAAAACGAATTGGTGGAATCGATGACCATGTCCATTTGCTGGTGTCTTTAAAATCCACGCACAATCTTGCCGATCTGATGCGGGAGTTGAAGAAAGCATCTTCCGTGTGGGTTCATGATACATTAGGAGAAAAGCAATTTGCATGGCAAGAAGGTTATGCGGCTTTCACCGTTAGCGCGTCCGGGCTGGACGCTGTGGCAAGCTATATCGCCAATCAGGAACAACACCATAAAATGAAATCGTTCCGGGATGAGTTGGTTGTGTTGCTGGAAAAATCCGGTGTCGATTATAATCCGGATTATTTGTAGCCCGGATTACTGCGACCCCGCCGGGGTCGAGGTTCTTTGTCTCATGCCATCCGGGGGTGTCGCTATGCTCAACCCCCGGCTAACGGCTTAAACCCCGCTGGGGTTCCAGACGTGTTGGGCAACAGATTTTCGTTGCCCGACATTTTGATCTATGGGAATATCGGGCATAAACAGTTTGCCCAATGTGACTCAATAACGATAATCGATAATAAGGAACAAAATGAATAAGAAAATTTTAGTAGCTATTGCGGCTTTATGCCTCGGCTTATCGGCATGTAGTGGTGAAAAGGATAATGGAAACCTGGTTAAATCAGCTTATATTAATAACTGTATAACGCAGGAAAGTTCCACACGCTCTGCGGAGCAGGCCAAATCTTACTGTGATTGCGCTGCTGATTCGGTGTTTAGCAACAGGGACATTTCCGATGAAACAAAAAATCTGATGCCGACCATGAGTGATAAGGACAGTAAGATCTATAAACAAAGCGATATTGCAACGGTCAAGGGGCTGCTTATGGCCTGCTACACCAAAAAGTTTTATAAAAAATAAGCGTAACTATTCAGTGAATCAGAAAACCAGAAAATCGCTGAGAGCTTGTCCCCTCTCCTGGTAAAGAGGGTAGGGAGAGAAGACACGCTTTTTTTATTCCCCTCACCCTGCCCTCTCCCGCTGGAGAGGGATGTTGTGCTTCGCGCTATAAAAGCCTGAAAAATGATGTGACCTGTAAATCTGGCAACAATCTACGCGACTTTCCAATCCGCGTCCGGTTAGCTTTACGTTATGCGATAAGGAAAATATGAGTGCCTACAGTTGGAATGCTAAGGATTATGAGAAAAACTCACAAGCCCAACAAAAATGGGCAAGAGAGCTTATTGCAAATCTGAATTTAACGGGCGCAGAAGACATTCTTGATTTAGGTTGCGGCGATGGCAAAGTAACGGCGGAAATCGCTAGCTTAGTGGGTGATGGCTCGGTTGTCGGCGTTGATAACTCAAGGCCAATGATAGAGCTGGCAAAGGGGAAATATTCGCAAAACCAGCATCCTAATCTTTCGTTTCAAGTCATGGATGCGAGCGGTTTATCATTTGCAGGCTGTTTTGATCTGGTTTTTTCGAATGCGGTGCTGCACTGGGTAAAGAATCATAAACCTGTTGTTGAAGGCCTATATAAAAGCCTCAGGGTTGGCGGAAAAATTCTGCTGCGCATGGGAGGAAAAGGCGATGCTGAAGGGATACTTTCGGTTATGAACGACGTTAGAGCATCAAATAAATGGGCGCAGTATTTTACCGGCTTTGAATTTCCCTTTACTTTCCTTGGTGTCGATGACTATCAAGTGCTATTGAAAGAAGCCGGATTTTCTATAATTCGAGTTGAACTGATTCCTAAAGATATGACGCATGATGGAAAATCAGGGCTGGAAGGCTGGATTCGAACCACTTGGTTACCCTATACGGGCAGAATTCCAACAGAACAAAGGGATGACTTTATCGAAGAGGTTTGCTCAAAATATCTCGATAAAGTGCCGCTGGACGCAGATGGCAAAGCTCATGTGGCTATGGTCATGATTGAAGTCGAAGCTGAAAAAATCACATAACAAGCAGACACTAACATTTCTATGAAACCTAAGCCAAACTGGTTACACTTAACATGCCCCATCCGGCTGGTACAGCGTATTTAACCTATGTTTCGAATTTTATTTTATCAGTAGCATATTGGTGAATCAGTGAACTAATAAGTGTTTGATAAGGCAATCCCTGGCTAAGAGACTTGGCTTTGATACGCTCTATATCGCTTTCTAACAGTCGAATACTGATGGCTTTTTTCTTGCTCATTTGAGTGAGCGCAATTTGCGCGTAACGTTTTTTTTCATTTTCTACATTATCAATACTGGTGGCGTGATTGCCTTCAACGCACTCAATAATGGCTTTTTCTTCTGCGGAAAATTTAGCTGTCATGCTTGGCTCCTTCTAAGTATTTCTTTTGGTACTTACGGCTAGGAATGATGTTTTCTAGAAAAATCGTTTCTTCATCTTCTACAAAGGGTACGTAATAAACATAGCCTCGTATTTGAACGATAAAAAGCTTTTGGTTGGGATATTTCACAGGATTATGATGCGGTAAAATATCAAGAAGCCTGTCTTCACTGATGGCAATAAATACATCCTCAAAACAAACCGCTCGATTGGTTTTAAGTTGCTTATTTTTATGCTCATCCCATTCAAAGTGCATTTTTAGTCCGCATATTTTGTATATGCAGAGTATATCGCAAATAGTCCCTTACTCAATATAAAAAACAGCGATTAACTTCGCCTCCCTCCTTTTTGTCACAAAACCTTAAACAAACGTTCATTTCTTTGTCATAGAAGAGTTTTATTCTTGGCGCTGAAGGCTAATGCTTTTCAGAACTTCCCTCAGGAGGATAAAGAAATGAAACTGCTCTATTCCATCCATAAATACGACGTTTTCATGTTCACCTGGCTGATCAATGCCAGAATTCATAGCGCCTTGACCAGGACTAGCCGTTATATTTCAAAAACCGGCGATGGTTCGTTATATCTGATAATCGCAGGCCTGTTATATTGGCGTGAAGGATTAGACTGCCCTACCCTGCAAGCGATTCTGCTGGCATTTTTAATCGAAAGGCCGATTTATTTTGTGCTGAAAAACGGCTTAAGGCGCAATCGCCCGCAAGCGGCGTTACAAAACTTCCGCAGCCACATTACCCCGTCGGACAAATTCAGTTTCCCCTCCGGCCACACCTCCGCCGCATTCATGATGGCGACACTGCTTGGCTATTATTTACCTCCCTTAATGATCCTGCTTTATTGTTGGGCGACATTGGTTGCATTCTCCCGCGTGGTACTGGGCGTGCATTTTCCGACCGACACTTTGGTAGGCGCCATTTTGGGTATCAGCACTGCACTCTTTAGTTTGGGACAAATCGTAATATGAAAATTTTTTATGGCGTACAAGGCACCGGCAACGGCCACATCACCCGCGCCCGAGTCATGGCGAAAGAACTTAAGGCCGCTGGCATTGATGTTCACTTCCAGTTTACCGGACGTCCTGCGGATAAGTATTTCGACATGGAAGTTTTTAACGGCTACCAATCACGTACCGGCCTGACTTTTCATACCGAGAAAGGACAAGTCAGTTATTTGAAAACTGCGCTGGATGCCAAACCGATTACGTTTATAAGGGACATGAAGTCGCTGGATTTAAGCAGTTACGATCTGGTGATCAGCGATTTTGAACCGGTCACCGCCTGGGCGGCAAAAAACCAGAAAATACCTGTTTTAGGCATCGGCCATCAATATGCGTTCAATCATGACATTCCCAGAAAAGGCTCCGATCCTATCGCCGATCAGGTTATGAAGTATTTTGCCCCTGCCGATGTGGGCGTCGGATTGCATTGGCATCATTTCGGCCAGCCCATTTTGCCGCCGATTATCGATACGCCGGAAACGCCCAAAAGCATTATCAAGAACAAGATCATCGTCTACCTGCCGTTCGAAGACCAGAATGAAGTCATCCGGCTGTTGTCGCCGTTTAGGAATTTCGACTTTCATCTTTATTCGCCGGAACCGGTTCCGTCTACATTCAGTCACATTATTTGCAATCCGCTGTCGCGCGACGGCTTCCAAAAAGACTTGTACGATTGCGCAGGCATCATCAGCAATGCCGGGTTTGAGCTGGCCAGCGAATCGTTGCAGATGGGCAAAAAAATCCTGGCTAAACCGCTGCATGCACAAATGGAGCAAATCTCCAATGCCGCCGCCTTACAGCAGTTGGGTTACGGGCATATCATGCATGACATGGACAGTCACGCTATCGATCACTGGCTGCACGACAACCGCGCAGTCCATATTACCTATCCCAATATCGCCAAAGTGTTGGTGCAATGGATACAGGACGGCAGGCCTGAAATGGATAACGATTTTATCGAAGACATTTGGGATACCGTGAACGTTTCGCACATTGAGCACTAGCCAATGACCTCGCCTAGAACGGTGCTGGTCGTCGGCGGTGCCGGTTACATCGGCTCGCATATGGTCTGGCTGCTCGGCCAAAAAGGCGTCGATGTGGTAACGCTCGATAATCTGTCCAGCGGCCACCGCGATGCGGTACTGCACGGTCAATTCGTCCATGGCGACATCGCCGACCGGCAGATACTCGACAAGGTGTTTCGTGAGCATCAATTCGATGCGGTTATGCACTTTGCCTCATTCATCCAGGTCGGCGAATCGATGCAAGACCCGGCCAAGTATTACCAGAACAATGTGGTCAACACGCTGAATCTGCTCAACGCGATGTGCGCGCATGGCGTCGATAAATTCATTTTTTCATCCACCGCCGCGATCTTCGGCGAGCCGGAATACAGCCCTATCGACGAGGCGCATCCCAAGCGGCCGATCAATCCTTACGGCTGGAGCAAGCTGATGGTTGAACAGGCCTTAGCCGATTACGACCGCGCTTACAGCCTAAAATCGGTTTGCCTGCGTTACTTCAACGCCGCCGGTGCGCACCCGGACGGCTTGCTCGGCGAGCGGCACGAGCCTGAAACGCACTTGATTCCGCTGGTGCTGCAAGCCGCTTCCGGTCGTCGTCCGCACATTAGCGTTTTCGGACGCGATTACGATACCCCGGACGGCACTTGCATCCGCGATTACATCCATATCCTCGATCTGGCCGAAGCGCACTGGCTGGCTCTGCAATACCTGCAATCGGGTAAAGAATCCAGCGCATTTAACCTGGGCAACGGCAACGGCTATTCGGTCGAGAGCGTCATCCAAACCGCAAGACGAGTCACCGGCGAAACCATCCCGGTGCAGGAAGGAAGGCGTCGCCTGGGCGACCCCGCCCGTTTAGTCGCCAATGCCGACAAGATAAAACAGGAGTTAAGCTGGCAGCCTGCCTATGCCGACCTGGATGCTATCGTTGAACATGCTTGGCACTGGGAAGACAGCCGCAATCCAAGATTTGCAAAGGCGTCATAATCCAAATCCCGCCAACATTTTTGACACTTTATTTACAGATCCAATTCAGATCGAACACAGATTTAACCTTGGATTAGGTTCCAAATCAACAGCGTCATATGACCTATAAAAGTGTGTCATATGGCCTATTTCGACACTTAAAATGACTTGATGCGGTTATTTTTTAGCAACCAAGACATTCCTGATGCCAAGCCAGCCGCGCGTTCAAGATAGGCATAAAAGCAAACCTGCCTGCATGGCACTACATTTGCGAGTTATTTGACGGTAATCCGTTTACTTAACTTTTCAAATTTAATGACATGCGGGAATTGTATCTTCGATGAATCTGCTGCCGGAACCTGGGTTGTCAGCGCTTTTTCTTTTGCATCAAAAGGACTTGGTGCAATTTTTAACTTATAAAGTTCGTTGCGCCGAGACAGCGGCGGATCTGACGCAGGAAACGTATTTACGTATCGCCCATCACCCCGATGCAGGCAATATCGAAAATATGCGCGCCTACCTGTTTCGCATCGCCAATAATCTTGCCCTTGATTATCTTCGCAGCCAGACACGGCAGAATAAACGTGATGCTGGGCCGGTTACGGATGACATTGTCTGTCGTCAACCCGAGCCGGATGCTGTATTGTCCGACCGCCAGCAATTGGAGTTTCTTGAGCAGATTATTTACGCCCTGCCGCCGAAATGCCGCGCGGTTTTCCTGATGAGTCGAGTGGAAGGCAAAAGCTATACCGAAATCAGCAACGAGCTTACCATTTCCCCTCGCACCGTAGAAAGCCATATGCGCAAAGCATTGGATCAGATTCGGAAGCAGTTTGATTAATAAAATGCGGTTGTCTTATAAGGGTAATGGCGCTATCAAACGTCTTATTAATATCACACTAACAATAGGACTTTTTCGTCCTTTGGATGCCTTGTAGTAAAATACCCACCCATGTCCAGCACTCAGCCCTCATCACCTAAGCAATCCGTCTCAGACCAAGCCACCACATGGTTTGCGCGTCTGCACGCGGATGACGTGACAGCTGTGGAACAGGCGCAATTCAAAAGCTGGTACGGGGAAAGCCCGCAACATGCCAAAGCCTACGACAAGATGCTGCTGCTTTGGGATCGGCTTGAAGCGCCCGGCAAACGGGTTCATGCCCAACTCAAAGAACAACATCCCGCACGGGCGCGCCAACCTTTACCCGGCGAACAGCCGTACATCCGGCGATTTATCGCAGCATCTGCTCTGGCTTTGGTTGTGCTGTTATCCTATCAGTTGCCGGTACACTACCAAAACTGGCAAAGCGATTATTTCACCGCGCCGGGCAAACAGTTGACCGTTGTTCTTGATGACGGATCGCGGCTGACGTTAAATACCGATACCGCACTCGCCGTGAACCTTTCAGATAACCAACGGAACATCGAACTGCTGCGCGGCGAAGCCTATTTTCAGGTGTCCCCGGATAAAAACCGTCCTTTTATCGTCAGCAACGGCACAGCCAAGGCCCGAGCGGTCGGCACCGCCTTCAGCGTTAAAAAGGCTGATGAAGACATGCAAGTGATCGTAAGCGAGGGTACGGTAGAAGTATCGTCGGGTAAAGCCGATGCCCCTGCCCTAGTCCATATCAATCAGCAGGTAGACTACCAACAAGGTCATGTAGGGCCGGTGATGTCCTCCAATATTCTGGAATCCCTCGCTTGGCAGCGCGGACAACTGATTTTTAAACAGCAGCCGCTGTCGAAAGTGATCCAGGAAGTGAACCGCTACCGAAGCGGACAAATCATGATTCTCAACCCGAAGCTGAAAGAGCGGATAGTCAGCGGTGTATTTGATACGGCTGACCCGGATGCCGTGGTTGACGGCATCAAGACTACCCTAAAAGTCAGTTCGGTGAGCTTATCTGAGCAACTGGTTTTGCTGTATTAACTTTTTGGGGATCTAATCCAGTTGAATGGCATGCCATCCAACTGGATTAGCAATTAGAAATACTACAAAGACACTCTCGACAAAAATATTTCCGGCAAAACTGCCAGATTTGAAAAAGCGCGGAGTACTTTTTTATCCACCGTTACCAACGGTAACCCTAAATCACTGGCAAGCCACACAAACTCACAATCATAAGCGCTACATCCGCTCTGCATGGCTAAAGAAAACACCGCACTGCCGTCTATATCCTTATCCGGCACAGTGATCAACTCAATCGAACGGTCAAGGAGAAAAAGTGCGTCGTTTAGCCCAATATCCCCTCTCCGGACTGCGCCCAGAAAAACATTACGCAACTCGGAATGAATGAGACCGGGAGCAATCCAATCCGCATCTTTGTCCATAACAGCCTCAGCTTGAGCGGTATAAGGGGTAGGCAGCAGCAAATAAACCAGCAGATTGGTATCGACCACGATCATGGTCGACCTGATTCCTTCCAGTCAGCGACATCGACTTCTGTGACCATAGTGGAATAGCGATCTCGCACTGCTCTAATTTGTTCGAGCAGTACCGTCTTGTCCAGGGTTGGTTGCTGAACGTAACGTTCAAGAGCAAACACGATTTCTTTAGTGAGGCTGCGATGGTGGCTATGCGCTGCTTCTACCAAGCGGCTATACAGGGGATCAGGAATGTTGTTTAAAGTAATGCCATGCATGGAAAGTCTCCGTCATCAATATGCTGCCATTATGCCACCACATTATTCCTACTGCCATTGTTTGGACGATCAACAGGCGGTAAACTTTTTTTCCTCCACGACTAAGGGTAAATCCATTGTGCCTCGTCGTATGTCATGAAGCTAACACTTTTATGACCTAAAGAGGATTTACCCAATGACGCTACCTACACGCCGGGTTTCTGTAAAACGCGGACAAAAACTCATCAAAACAGCCGGGCTGCTGATACCTATTGCGCTGTTCGGTGCAGGACAAAACAGCTACGCCGGTGATACGGCATCTGCTCAAACCATGCCATTCAACATCCCGGCGCAATCCCTGTCGAGCGCATTAACCCGGTTTTCCGCCGATACCCGGCTGCAAGTGCTTTATGAGGGCGATATGGCCGATAAGCTGCAAGCGCCTGCGCTTAACGGAACCTATACACCGGCGCAGGCGTTGGAGAAATTGCTGGGCGGCACAGGGCTTAAGTCCCGCTACACTAATGACAAAACCATCACGATAGAAGCGCCGACCAGTCAAAACCAGTCGGACACACCCACCTTGAAAGCGATGACAGTGACCGGCAAAACCAAATACGACGCAACTGATCCTTATGATAAGCATTATGCTGCGCCCAATTCCAGCTTTGCGACTAAAACCGACACGCCGATCATGGAAACGCCGCTGAATATTCAGGTGCTTCCGAAAGCGGTACTTGATGACCAGCAAGCTATTAAGATGGATCAGGCTTTGAAATATGTCAGCGGGGTCACTACCGGTCAAGCCGCCGGTGGCCTTACCGATCAACCGACCATACGTGGATTTTTTAACTACAACCTTTTCCGCAATGGTTTTCGTATCGATGCATCGGGCCCCGAGGGTACCCGAAACATGGCGAACATACAAAGCATAGAGGTGCTCAAAGGCCCGGCAGCTATGCTCTATGGGCGCGTCGAACCCGGCGGCATGGTTAATATAGTCACCAAAAAGCCTTTGGATACGGACTATTATTCGGTTCAGCAGCAATTCGGCTCTTTTGATTTATACCGCACCAGTATAGATGCCACGGGGCCGATAGCCGGTAACAAGAACCTGTTGTATCGGATGAATGTCGCGTATGAAAACAGCGGCTCATTCCGGGAGAACGTGGATTACGACAAAGTGTTCGTCGCACCTGTCTTGCAATGGAATATCAGTCCGCAGACGACAGCGTTGTTAGAGCTGGAATATCGCAAAGAAAGCAATGTTTACGATCTTCATGCCAGACCGTTAATCACCGATGGAACAAGGGCGGACGGCACCTGGATCAATCCGCGTTTAGCGGATATTCCGCGCGAAAGAAACTTGATGGAAGACAATCGCAATCATGTGGAAGACAAACTGATCGGCTTAAATCTTTCGCATAAGTTTAATGACGACTGGACGTTAACCGAGCAGCTTAATATTCAGCTATTGGACAGGGATAGAATGGTTATGACGCCAGGAACATTGCTGGCCGATAAACGGACATTGAATAGAACATTGCTCACCAGCGATTTTTTTACCAACAACAGCTATTTTACGACGACCAATTTGACCGGTCATTTCGATACCTGGGGGCTGAAACATACGCTGTTGGTCGGGGGCGATTATTACCTTCAAGATATGAACTCCGTCGGCTACAGCAGCACCGCCGCGAGCAGAATCGATATTTACAACCCCGTCCATACCGGCAATCCGCCCATCAATCCCACGACGCGCGCCGCCCAATCGTTTCACACTAACACGGATCTGTACGGCATCTATGCACAGGATCAAATCAAGCTGCCTTATAACGTCCATGTGATGGGCGGCTTACGTTATCAGAATGTCGAGCAATACGATGTTATTGCCAAGCAGGTCGGACAAAAAGCCGATGCGGTGACGCCGCAGGTGGGCGTGCTTTGGCAACCTATAAAATGGCTGAGTCTTTACGGCAACTACGTGGAGAATTTTGGAACCACCAACGGCATGGGGGTGGGCAATACATTTTTACCGCCGCAAACCGCTCAACAGTGGGAAGGCGGCTTTAAAACCGCGTTTTTCGATGATCGTTTAAGCACCACTATTTCTTACTACAATTTAACCAAGCAAAATATTGCAACGACTGACCCGGCTAATCCGACTTTTAGTATTGCAGCTGGCGAAGCTCAAAGCCGGGGCGTAGAAATGGATATTAAAGGCGAAATTTTACCGGGATGGAAAGGCATTGCCACGTATGCCTATACCGAAACCGAGGTGCTCAAAGAAAACAACCCGAACAATATACCGGTTGGCGGTCGTTTACGGGGCATTCCCGAACACACTTCCACATTATGGTCGACTTACGACTTCCAGAAAGATTACCTGCGTGGATTTAAGGTAGGCGCCGGTGTGGAACTGGTTAGCGCAAAAAAGGCAAGCCTCGATAAAAACGACTTCAATTTTGCCGGTTTCGGTGTGGTCGATTTATTAGCGAGCTATACGCGGAATGTCGCTAAAACCAAAGTAACGCTGCAATTGAACGTCACCAACCTGCTGGATAAGGAATATACCCACGATGGTTTTGCCGGGCCGGGGCAAACTCGGGCTACCTGGGGTACGCCACGGTCTTTGATGGGATCGGTGAAGGTCGAGTTTTAGCTGACATGCGTGGTTGGGTTGCTTCTTTAGCAACCCAACCCATTCGTGCCGACATGTTGGGTTAACGAAAAGCGTTGCCCACAACTTACAGCCTGAGCAATTGATGACCTTCAAATACAGTCAATATCAGTATGCCGTCGTCACGAACGCGATAAACAATGCGATAGTTACCCAGAAAAACTTCGCGTATGTCTTTTTGATTGAATTCCGGCACGATACGTCCAGCCGAAGCAGTAGCGGCGGCGCTTCTGGCGCGTTGCCTAAGTTTTGCGACCCATTTTTCAGCCGTTTGCGGGTTGTTTTGGGCAATATATTTGTGAATGGCGATAAGGTCGTTAACCGAGCGCTCGCTCCAGCGCAGCTTCATCTCGTTGGCAACTCGCGCTCCAGGATGGCATCCAATTCGTCATCATCGATAACCCGCCCAGCCTGTTCGTCGTTTAGGCCCTGATTTACGGCCAAGATGAATCGGGCCTGAGCATTGAGCCGGTCAAACTCATTTGGCGACAAAACCACGGCAGCCGGTTTGCCGTTTTGGGTAATGACAATGGCGCGGTTGTTAGTATTGATGCTTTTTAAAAGCTGGGAGGCATGAGTTTTGAACTGCCCCAATGGCAGGATGTCTTCGGAAATTTGTAAATTAGTCATAGTTAATGCCTATAGTGGCTCTGAATTCAGGTCTGAATATAGGCTTTTTATTTGCCATGGACAAGAAAAATATATTTCAGGTCGTTTATGAATCAAACCATTAATGAGTTATCCAAAAAATCCATCGCATTACCGCAAAAAAATAATTCCGGTCACTTGACACAACTCAAAGCCCGCCGCAAATTGTGGCTGAATGTGCATCTATATCTCGGCCTAGTTGCCGGGGCGATATTGGCTGTAGTCGGCTTGACCGGCGGCATTATGGTGTTTTATCAGGAAATGCAGGAAGTCTTGACCCCGGAGTTGTCTGTTGTTTCCGCGCCGCCGGAAAATCAGAAACAATTGCACAGCTTGGATGATATTGTTGCAGCGGCAGAATCGGCCAAGCCGCGAGGCAGCCGTTTTTTCAAGGTCTATTACCCCCGTAATCCTGATGTCGCCTACAAATTCCTGTATTTTGTCAGGGACGAAAGCCAAGCGAATAACGGTGACGGTTCTTACATTTTCAAAGACGACGGTTATTACATATTCGTCGATCCTTACACGGCTCAGGTCAAAGGCATACAGCTCTGGCATCCCAAGGATCGCTACTTGGAACGGCCTTTGGTCAGCTTTATCATGCAACTGCACTGGTGCTTGTTGCTGGGTAAAACCGGCGGCATGCTCAACGGCATTTTGGCGGTGTTATCGATTATTTCGGTGTTGACCGGTTTGATCGTATGGTGGCCGCTGACCGGAAAATTCAAACAGGCTTTAACCTTCAAGCGTCACGCCAGTACCGTGCGCTTTAACTTCGATTTGCATAAAACCGTCGGCTTTTATTCGACTATCGTGTTGCTGCCGGTATTGTTTTCCGGGATTTACATGGTGTTGCCCGAACAAGTGAACGTATTGGTCAAGCTGTTCTCTCCGGTCGACCGCCCCAATGCCTATAGCACTATTCCGGCAGAGATTCACAGCAGTGTACCGCAAGCGGGACAGCAGGCGATTAGTGTCTCGGAAGTCGAAGCCATTGTGCAGAAACGCTATCCCGCAGGTCGATTATGGATGCTCAATGCGCCTAAAGACAAGGAGGATGTCTATAAGGTAATGAAAAATGACGTAACCGAAATAAGCCGGTTTACCGGCTATCGCGACTTCGCCGTTGACCAATACAGCGGCGATATACTCAAAGTCTACGATAGAGGCACCGGCAGCGTCGGCGATGTGTTTCTGGACTGGCAATGGCCGTTGCACAGCGGCCATGCTTTCGGTTGGACGGGCAGAATTTTGGTATTTATTTCCGGTTTGGCTTGCCCTATCTTGTACGTGACCGGGGTGGTTCGCTGGTTGCAAAAACGCAAGGCGCATAAGATAAAAAATAGCCATTAACCACGACATTGTATGGTCAAGATTAGATCATACCTTCCGCAACCAGAAAAACTGTGTGATATGACACAGTGCAATAAGGCATATCACACAGTTTTGCAAGCTATACTCAAACTCCCTACCCCGACAAACAGCTGAACAGGCTTTTTCTATACAGCGCAAACCTCGTCAACGCTGGCTTCTTAGTACTACCACCTAAGGTATATCCAATTGTGGCATGGATACTGCCTTTTTGTTAGTCAACAGCCTGACTCCCGACTTTAACAACTGCTACAACAATGTCTAAATCCAAACACGATCTGCTCAACAGCCTGTTCCATCATCACAGCAAAGAGCTATTGGCCTTCGCCGGTTGGCGGACGGACGACTTCGCAGCTGAAGATCTGGTGCAGGATGCCTATCTGCGCTTGCTACAGCATCCCGAGCCCGCATCCATCAGTAATCCTCGCGCTTATCTTTACAAGGTGACGGCCAATCTCGGCTTCGATCATCATCGTAAGGATAGCGTTCGCGGCAAATATATCGAGACGGATGAAATCGAACCGGATGATCTGATTTCGCCATTGCCTGGGCCGGAAGCGCTAATGGAAGGGGAACTATTGCTGCGGAACTGTCTGACGGCGCTGAAAACATTGCCCGAGGTATACAGTCATGTCTTTTTCCTGAACCGGATCGACGGCTTAACCCATGCCGAAATCGCCGATGCCTTGCAGCTTCCCCGGCGCACCGTGGAGCGCTATTGCGCCAAGGCACTTGCCCACTGTTTTACCCAGACTATGCGTAATTAGAGCTAAACGATGAACACCGGCAGCCGCTATTGTTTTATACTGCGCTATTCACAGCTCCATTATCCTAAAAACCGCAGTTGGAGAGAGTGGAAACCGTTCGAGACTGTGAAAGTATTAAAAATTTGGACTACAAACCTAGGTTTGTACTCCGGCACTCATATAAAAATCAATAGCTTAAAAAATACGAGAGATGTTTTTAAGGTGGTTTTTTACAATACTTTCACAGTCTCGTTCGTGCTGAGCTTGTCGAAGCATGGGCGGATTTCATTCTCCCTCCCATTTGGTGAGCATTCCAAATCCCGCTCACCCTTCGACTGGGCTCAGGGCGAACGGGATTTGGAATGCTCAACTGCGATTTTTAGAATTACTCTATGACTGATACTCACGACACGCCATCAAGCTCTCTCCATGAACGAGCCATCTTCTGGGTAACCCGGCTCAATTCCGGCGATTGTACCGACCAAGAGCGGCAGGATTTCGAAGCTTGGCTGGCGCAAAGCGAGGCTCACCGTGCAGCTCACCACGAAGTTGCAGCATTTTGGGCAGGATTAAGTCAAATCGAGCCGCATGCCGTACCACAGCTTGCCGCTGCCCGCGCCTATCTGCGAGATGCGCGGCAGTCTCGTCGTGTATTTTCCGAGAAACGTCTGGCGGGAGTTCTGTCTTTTGTTCTTTTGATGGGGTTCAGTCCGCTTTTATGGTCATGGCTGACCACCGACATTTACCGCACAGCCAGAGGCGAGTCCGCCAGCATTGAGCTGAGTGACGGTTCGCGCATCGAACTTAATACCGATACTGAACTCAGCGTACAGTACACAGGGTCAACCCGTTGTGTGAAACTGGAACGTGGCGAGGCTTTGTTTGCAGTTGTTCACAACGAGGAAAAACCTTTTGAAGTCATCGCCGCGGGCGGGCGCATTCAGGATATAGGCACACGCTTCAATGTTTATCAGCAAGCTGATCACGTCTCGGTAACGGTTCTGGAGGGTGAAGTTAGCGTTGCGTCCAAGCAAAGTTCCACAGCGCAAAACCTGATTCCCGGCCAACAGATCAGTTACGACTCGACCGGGCAAACATCCGCCATTTCGCGCACAGATACGGATGCCGTCACTGCTTGGCAAAAAGGACAATTGGTGTTCAAAGGTCAGCCTTTAAGTGAGGTGCTTGATCAACTGGGGCGCTATCACGATGCTTCGCTGCAAGTACACGATTTACGCTTACAAGCGCTTAAGGTCAGCGGAGTGTTCCCCACGAACAACCTAAACCTTGCGCTTAATACCATTGCCGGGGCGTTGCCGATCAAGGTAACTCAAACTGCAACAAACAACTTTGTTATTGCTCCGGCGAATTAACCTTTTTTATCAACGCCCGAGCGTCACATTAAGGGCATAAGGCTAAAATTTAGGGCAATGAATCATTTAAGATAGAATTATTTGTGTCTAATCTACCGTGTCACAGTAAACCTCTGTACAACCATTTTTCGCCAAGGTGTTCATAACAAACTGCGGGTCATGCTCAACAAGTTGAAGCAGCGCAGAGGCAGGGCCATGCGGCTGTCGGTCACCACGCTCCCAATGACGCAATGTGTTTACACTAATATGGCAACGTGAAGCAAACTGCTCCTGTGTCAGTCCAGTTTTTTGACGAATGGATTTTACATCAGGTTTAACAGGGGTATGAATCGATACGTCAATCGATGCACCTGATGCATGGACAATTGCTTGTTCAAGGCCTTCACGGATTTGGTCGAATGCGCTCATATATTTTCTCCAATGCTGTCACAACCAGTATATTAGCCAAAGAGGCAAGTGAACTTCTCTCTTCAACAGTTAAGTTATCTTGTTCGTTCTTTGCAAACACGGTAAGCAGGTAAAGAGGGATACGCTCATCGTGAAAGTAATAAATAACCCTAACGCCACCGCTTTTACCTCTATTCCCTTTGCCCCATCGTAATTTCCGTACACCACCTGTGCCACGCATCAAAGCTCCGGCTTTTGGATGTTCCGCCAGATAATCAATAATTGCTTTGCGCTCTTCTTCAGACAGATGTTTTTCTGCATAAGAACGGTAAGCAGGTAATTCGGCGATGGTAATTAGCATGGGTAGATTATAGTCCAATGGATTAGTTAGGCAAGCCGCACCGCTATTTTTCAAAAAAAGTGGCGGTCTAAAATCTTTAAATCAGTCTTATAAGTTAGTGTCACAACAAAACAAACTTAAAGGAGAACTGATGCGCACACTACCTAAACTGATAGCAACCTTGCCGCTGGCGATTTTTATGGGCTCTGCCGTAGCCGAAGAAAGCACTTTCAACCTCAATATCCCCGCGCAACCGCTAGCCGTAGCGATAGAGGTTATGAGCAAGCAAACCGGATTACAACCCTTTTATGCCGATGGCGCTTTAGCAGGCAAACAAAGCGCTACGCTGAAAGGAAGCTACAGTAAACGCGAGGCGGTGAAAAAACTGCTGGCAGATAGCGGACTGGAGTACAACTTCACCGGGGACAACACTGTGGCGGTCAAGGCGGCTGCCAAATCCGTCCAGAAAAATGAAAGCACAAAAAAGACAGAGGAGCCCGTGGTTTTGGATACGCTAACCATCAAAGCCCAAAAATCCAATATCGATCAGCCGTTCGGCACCTATCTTGACCATTCCAAAATAGCCCTGTCCAGAACGGCTACCAGCGATACCGCCCAAATGCTTAACGGTACGCCCGGCGTAAGCTTCTCCGGCGGTGGCGGCATTTCCAGTCGACCCGTTATCCACGGCATGGCAGACGATCGGTTACGGATTCAAGTCGATGGTATGAATTTGATTTCGGCTTGCGCTAATCACATGAATCCTGCGCTCTCTTATGTTGCCCCTTCCAGCGTACTGAGCGCTCAGGTGCTTGCAGGAATCACTCCGGTCAGCATAGGCGGCGACAGTATCGGCGGCACGATTCGCGTTAACTCGGCCGACCCCGAATTTGCCGAGGATGGCAAGACTCCGTTAATAAAAGCGCAGGCCTCAACCTTTTACCGCACTAACGGCGATGCACGGGGAGGCAACATTTCCACCTCGATAGCGAACGAACATGCCGAACTTAAATACACCGGTTCAACGGTTCAGTCCCGTAATTACAAAGCGGGTGGAAACTTCACTACTCGAAACACAAAAAACGGCAACGATGTCGTGGCTTCTTCAGCTTATAAATCCGAAAATCAATCGCTGTCGCTGGCTTTGCGCAACGACGATCATCTTGCTGTGATCAAGGTAGGACAGCAAAATATCCCTTATCAAGCCTTCCCTAACGTGCGCATGGACATGACTGGCGATGACAGTTGGTTCGCCAACGTCTTCACCAAGAGCAAGTTCCAGTGGGGAAATATTGAAACTCGGGCTTATCACGAAGATGCCAAACACAAAATGAACTTCCTGGCGGATAAGTTGCCCGGCAACATGCCTATGGATACCTACGGCGTTAACCAAGGCCTATCGGTAAAAGCCAATATCGATATGACCGACAAGCATTTGTTGACGGTGGGCAGTGAGTACCAGCGTTATCGTTTAGACGATTGGTGGGATCCGGTCGGCTCCAATCCTATGCTCATGATGCAAGGGCCGGGGCCGTTCTGGAATATCAATGCCGGAAAGCGCGACCGGATCGATCTTTTTACCGAATGGGAAGGGCGCTGGAATCAGCAATGGCTGACTCAACTCGGAGTTCGTGTCGGCGCTGTGGAAATGAATGCGGGCAATGTAATGGATTACGGCACAATCACGCCGGAAGCACGGACTGTTAACAGCCAAAATAAAAAACAAACCGACATCAATGTCGATTGGACTGCATTGGCGCGCTACACCTTCAACGACATGCAGACTTACGAGCTGGGTGCGGCCAGAAAAACCCGATCGCCTAATCTTTACGAGCGTTTTGCCTGGTCCCGCGGACGTACCATGGGCATGATGACTATGCCTATGGCGATGTATATGAACAACTGGGTGGGCGACGCCAACGGCTATGTAGGCAATATCAATCTTAAGCCGGAAGTCGCGCACACCGTCAGCGCCACGGCCAATTGGCACGATGCCCAGCAGGAAAACTGGGAAACTAAAATTACGCCTTTTTACACTCACGTCGAAAACTATATCGATGCGGGACTCTGCCAGACGGCCAATGGAGTACGTTGCCCCAGTCCGACCAGCAGCGGGTTTAATTTACTGCAACTGGGCAACTATGATGCGCATCTTTTTGGAGTGGATGTTTCCGGGTCTAAACGGCTATTGGAAAGCGTCAAATACGGCAACCTGACCGGGAAAACCGTCTTGAATTATGTCCGTGGGCAGAACAACGACACCGGCGGCAATCTGTACCAACAGATGCCGTTCAATGCGACGGTGGCGCTCGAACATAAACGCGGCGGCTGGTCTAACACCATCGAAACGCAACTGGTCGCGCCTAAGACCGATGTGCAAACCGTCCGGGTAGAACCTAAAACCGCAGGATATGCGCTGCTCAACCTGCGTAGCAGTTATACCTGGAAGCATTTACGCATTGATAGCGGCATAGATAATCTTCTCGATAAGAATTACGGCCTGCCTTTAGGCGGTACTTATATAGGGGAAAGAAGCACTCCGGGGACAGCGGTTCCCGGTATGGGGCGCTCGTTTAATGTCGGCATGACTGTAAACTACTAACCCAATAACTAACCTAGGTCGGGTTAGCGATAACGTAACCCGACATTTTTACTAACATTGTAAAAGGATCACAAAGGGAATTAAATAATGAAACGATTAATCGCATCTCTCTCAGCAGCTCTATTTATAGTGGTATCAGCCCAAGCAGTGGAAAAAGCAAGCGATGATCGACTTGATGAGGTTATGCAGCGCGGTTCGCAGGTGATGCCTTTCAATTTGGAGCAGACTACGCATGTTTTCTCAAAAACCGAGAAAGGCGGTTTGCAGCAGGTCATCGTCAAAGACAGTTCCAATGCCGAGCAAATCAAGTTAATACGTGAGCACCTGTCGAAGATTTCAAAGGAGTTCATGCAAGGCGACTTTTCCAATCCGGCTAAGATTCATGGCGAAGACATGCCCGGTTTAGCGGAATTGAAAGCGGCTAATCCGGGTCAGATCAAAATTGTCTACAAAGAATTGCCTAATGGAGCGGAGGTCGACTACTCAACCGATGTCCCGAAGTTGATTGAGGCCATCCATAAATGGTTCGACGCTCAATTAAGCGATCACTCCCGTCATGCTATTCCCGGCCATCCACATCATTTAATGCACCACAAACCGTAAAAAGCGGCTTGGTCGAGTTGCTCGCTTTTCGCAACCCGACATTTACCGGTGTAATCCGTTGGCTGCAAAAACGACGGGCAAAACATACAAAACGAAGCTGATGATTGTTATGGGTACAGCTCACCATTGAAAGTATTTAATAGTCAACGTGAGGATTCTTCATTGTTGAAACGTCTTATAATCGAGCGGGCAATGCTGTTCGTGCCTGCCAACCGTGTAAATGCAGACTATGAGATAATCCGCTTCGCCTTAATCATTTTTTAATTTAATGCGTTTATCCTTATACAGGCTAACAAAACTTACCTGTTTTTTATCGCTATTTAATTTCACTACCATCGGAGACCTGTTTAACAATGAAACCGAAAATCGCCCTATTTTTAGGACTGCTGTTTATTACCAATGTGAGTTTTGCCGAGTTAAAGATCGGCTTTGTCAACATCCCTCTAGTCCTTGAAAAAGCCCCCCAAGCAGAAAAAGCCAAAAAACGTTTGGAACAAGAGTTTTCGCCGCGCGATAAGCAATTGGTTGCCCAACAAAAAGAAATCGAAAGTATTATGGCAAAAATATCCAAAGATGCTGCTGTAACGGGTAAGTCCGAGCAAGCTAAATTGGAAAAAGATATTTCAAATAAGAAAAGGGATGCACAAAGAGCGCAACAGCAATTTAGCGAAGATTTTAATGTGCGTCGTAATGAAGAGCTGGGTAAATTGCAAAGCCATATCGTTGAAGTTGTTCGGGGCATAGCCAAAGATCAAAGCTTTGATTTATTACTCACCGATGGCGTTATTTATGCCGGTGAACAGATTGATGTCACAGCTCAAGTTCAACAAAAGTTAGCAGCCCTGCCCAATTAATTGATTTTTACCGTCATTACAATGAACTGAGGTTATGCTTTCTGGATACCCCCTGTTCAATTTAAATCATCCGAAAATAACTTAAGGAGTGAAGATGATAAAACAACTATTTTTTGCTGCGGCAATGATGCTCACCACCGTCTCCGCCACAGCGGGTACTATCACGAATGGAACTTGGTTGCCGAGTGGTTGTGGTACTGAGCCCGTGGTTCCCGTTATTGAGCTGGATAACGTTGATGTTTACAACCAAAGCGTAAAGGCAATCAATGACTGGCAGCAAAAAGCCAATGCCTATAACGGGTGCCTGATTAAAGAGGCCAACGCCGATAACGCACTGATCGCTAATTCCGCAAATGACGAGCAAGCCCGATTGAAGGCAGCCATCGAAAAAATCCAGGCTGAAACTGCTGCTGCCAAAGCCAAGTTGGATAAAAAGTAAAATACGATATATGGCATATCACACACTAAAATGTGTGATATGCCTCGATTTTTCCCTTAACAAAATTTCTTATAAACTTCAAAAATAAGCTAAGACCTTGCTTTAATAAGCTGTTGCAATTACCGGCAAGGCAATTGCTGTACACAGTGAGTTTTTAAATAAAAAGGGCTCATTTGTTTCATGTACAAACTCACTCATTATTCTGCCGCAGAATTAATACAGGAGCACCGGGATGAATTACATGGTTATCTGGTTCGTCAAACCCGTTGCCCGGAAACTGCGTCCGATATTCTGCAGGACGCTTTTTTACGGTTAATACATGCAGATACCAAAAGCGCCATCAAAAATCCCCGTGCATTTTTGTATAAGATAGTCAGCAATCTTGCCATAGACCATCTTCGCAGCAGCAGTCGCCGGTTGGCGCGACATGCCGACGAGTCTGAACTGGCCGACCAACCGGATCCGACGCCATCAATCGAGCACCAGCTTTACACTCAGGAGCAAATAGCGCACCTGCGGCTAGCGGTGTCCGAACTGCCACCCCGGTGCCGGGAAGTTTTTATCATGCATAAGTTCAAACACCATCCCTATTCTGTAATAATGGACGAGCTTGGTATTTCCGAGAGCACTATTCTTAAGCATATTGTTAAAGCGATGGACCATTGTCGGCGCAGAATGAGGGAGCTTGATGCCCCGGCTGACCAGAATGTTGCGAAATAAACAGGACTCGCATAGATAGTGTGACGCAGTTAAAACGTCTTACAGTAATAACCCTTTGAGTTTCACCATGATCGAATCTAATCAACAAGACACAACGGCAACGCAAGCCACCTATTGGCAGGCGCAGTTGAGTTCGGATCTGGTAACGAAACAGCACCGACGTGAGTTTGAACTCTGGCTGGAGGAACGGCCTGAAAACAAAATTGCCTGGCAGGAAGTCAACGCATTTTGGGCGGGGCTTGATGGGCTGACTGAGGCAGATATTACCGAGGTAAATAGCAGCCGGGTTATAGCCTTCAAAACACCCGGTCGCATCAGGCCGAGTTCACGCTATACCCGCCCTGCCCTGGCTATGGCGGCCTCGCTGTTGCTGACGGTATCGTTGTTTTATACTCAGGGCGGATTTTATTTTGCCGACTACACAACGTTACCCGGTCAACAGCGTAATGTCATTCTGGCGGATGGCTCGGAAATAGTCATGAATACCGATACCGCCATTTCCGTGGATTATTCAGCGCAGCACCGACAAATCACCCTGCATGACGGCGAAGCCTATTTTGTGGTTGCCCCGGATGCCAATCGCCCCTTCGAGGTGCAAACCCATTCAGGCCAAGTCCGCGCGTTGGGTACTGAATTCAACATTAAAACCCGACAGAAAGACGTGACGGTCACTGTTTATCAACATGCCGTCAGAGTGACCGCAGAAAACGGAAAAGTCATAGAAAGTCTGCCTGAGGGGCAACAGGTGGCTTTTTCAGATGAAGACTTAAGCCCCGTTATATCGGCTAATTTACAACGCGGTCAGGCTTGGAGGAATCAACGCATGATTTTTCAGGACAGGCCATTGGCTGACGTGATAGCAGAACTCAACCGCTACCGTTCCGGCAGAATTATTGTGATGAATAACGACATCAAAACGTTGCCGGTAACCGGCGTATTTGCGACCGACGATACTAATATCGCCCTACTTACCATCGAACAAAGCTTGCCGATTACCGTCACCAAAATTACCGAAAAACTGGTGCTGCTTACTGCAAAGAAATAATAATTCAAAAAAAATCAAAACCAAATAGATACTCTTGTAGTGCTCTGTCGTCTTATAAAGACTTCAACAACAACTAACAGGAGTATCGATGAAATCAACAGGTATCCGCCGCTTTTTACTATTACTGGCAATCATGCAAGCACAATCTGCAAGCGCCGAAACCGGGCAGAAGCAGAATTTCAATATACCGGCCCAATCACTTTCTTCCGCATTACTGCAATTTTCTGAAAACACCGGCGTTAAAACTTTGTTTAGCACCGATATGGCGCGCGACATAAAAACATCGGGCTTATCGGGAAGCTATACGCCGCAGCAAGCATTGGATAAATTACTGGCAAACACCGGTATTGCTTACCGTTTTACCGATACTGAATCGGTGGCGCTTTCTGTAGCTCCCCAAAAAAACAGTGCAGAAACCACTACGTTGAAAGCGATGACCGTGACCGGGAATGCCAATAAAGGCGACGATCCAACGGCTTACAAAGTCACCAACGCCAGCTCGGCTACCAAAACGGATACGCCCATTATGGACACGCCGATGTCGATCCAAGTGATACCCAAACAGGTATTGAAAGATCAGCAGGCGCTTCGGATAAAGGATGCGCTGAAAAACATCAGTGGTGTTTTTTGGGCAACCGATCCTATGTATGAGGGCTTCCAGATGCGCGGCTTTGTCTCTGATGGTTCGACCACCGTCTATCGCAATGGTTTGCGTATCAGGCGCGCGCAGCACGAGGTGGCTAACTTGGAGCAGCTAGAAGTGATTAAAGGGCCGGCCGCTGCTATCTATGGACGTATTGAACCTGGCGGATTGATCAATGTCGTAACCAAAAAACCGTTGGATACCCCTTATTACTCGTTGGAGCAGCAGTTCGGTTCTTACGATCTGTATCGTACTACGGCGGATGCGACCGGCCCCATTAATAAAGACCGTTCGTTGCTCTACCGCCTTAATTTGGCCTATCAAAATAATAATTTATTCATCGACACGATGGATCAGGAGCGGTTTTTTGTCGCTCCGTCACTGACCTGGAAGCCGAGTGACCGTACAGAACTCAATTTGAATTTTGAGTATCAGCATGACACGCGTGTCAATTACACCGGCCTTCCAGTCGTAGGCAATCGGCCTGCTAATATTCCCGTCAGCCGCTATCTGGGTTTTGGATCGGATAATGAACGCGCTGTACACGATAAGCTAATCGTTGGCTTCGATTGGTCGCACCAATTCAACGATAACTGGAAAGTACAACATCGCTTTCATTATTACAACCTTGATTACCAAGGTAATAATCAGTCGTTTTTCAACGGGCCGGTGAACCCGACAAATAATCGCACGGCTACCCGCAGCACGACTACTACACCGATTGACGATACCGACACCTATGCGACTAATATAGACCTCATCGGTAAATTTAAATTCTTGGGCACACAGCATCAGGCTTTAGCGGGATTCGACTATTTTTGGGAAAAGCGTGATGGTGAAGGTTTCGCAAGCACTCCAGCGCCAGCAACCCATAGGCCTGTGGTTGATATTTTCAATCCGGTCTATGGCCAGGTTCCGTTACCAACGCCGAAAGATTTTAATAGTTTTAGTACGCTGACCCAATCCTGGTACGGCACTTACTTTCAGGATCAAATTACCCTCTTCGATAAGCTGCATATCATGGGCGGCGGACGTTATGATTGGGCAACACGAAGCAGCGGCTCCGCTTCGACTTCCATCGAAGCCGCGCGCAACAGGGAGACCGAAGTTCAAAACGATGCTTTCAGCCCACGCGTGGGACTGGTATACCAACCTTGGTCTTGGCTTGCCCTGTATGGCAATTATGTGGAATCGCTCGGCGGCGCGAATACCGCGTTGGCATCAAGCGGAAAACCGCTCGATGCTGAAACAGCGCAGCAACACGAGGTTGGCTTCAAAACGGAATTACTCGATAAAAAATTGCTGACAACGGTCGCTTTTTATGACTTAACCAAACAAAACGTCGCCACCGCCGATCCAACAAATCCCAGATTTTCCGTTCAAACCGGAGAAGCCCGCAGCCGGGGAATGGAAGTGGATGTTTCAGGTCAAGTCACGAACGGCCTAAATCTGATTGCAACCTATGCTTATACCGATACTGAAATTACCAAGGATAATCGAGGTGATCAAGGACACAGATTTTGGAATGTCCCCAAAAACTCAGGCAGCTTCTGGGCTAAATATGCTGTTCAAGAGCCATCCCTGCGCGGCTTAAGTTTCGGAGCCGGAACGTATCTGATAGGGCAGCGTGAAGGCAATAATGCGAATACTTGGCAGATGCCGGGCTATGTACGCGTTGATGCGCTTCTCGGTTATGCCTGGAAAGTGGGGCATTCTACTGTTACCACGCAACTTAATGTCAACAATCTGCTGGATAAAACTATTTATGAAACTTCCGCTTTTGGCGGCTTTTTGGCACAGCCGGGTGCGCCGCGTACTTTCATGGGGTCGATCCGTGTGGAGTTTTAAAGCTAAATAGAGTGAATGCTCTCTCCAGGCCGGACGGGATTTGCAACCCCGTCCAGCAAGCTGCGTACTTTCAGCAACCCGATATCGACATTCAATTCGACAAAATAAACGATGACATCCAATGTAAATCATGCCGATTCGGTATCCAAACAACAATCACCAAACCCGCGACTATCACGCCTGAAAACCCGCCGTAAACACTGGCTGGCTGTGCATCTGTGGTTGGGCTTGAGTTTGGGATTATTGCTTTCAATCTACGGCATCACCGGCAGTATTCTGGTGTTTTATGAAGAAATCGATGAGTGGCTGAACAGCGAACTTTTAATCGTAAAGCCACCAGCAGATTCGGCGGATTACCAGACCTTGGCGGCCATATTCGAGGCCGGTCGCAAGGCCATGCCGACGCAGGCCAAACATACCTTCGCCACTTATCCGCGCAACGATAACGCTGCTTTCACGCTACGTTATTCGGTGGCTGCGGCGGGCGACATCAACGAAAACTGGCTGGTTGCAGTCGATCCCTATACCGCGCAAGTGCTTGGCAAGCGCTTGACAGATAACTCGGATAGCATTATCCCCAAAACCTTCATCGGCTTCATTTTTGAGCTGCATTACGCGCTGCTGATTAAGTCGCATGATGTCAGCACGGTGGCGGTAGGGCTGTCCGGGGCTTTATTAATGATTTCGGTGCTGACCGGCTTGATCGTTTGGTGGCCGTTGACCGGGCGCTGGCGACAGGCCTTGAGCGTCAAGCCCAAGTCCGGCAGCGTCCGTTTCAATTACGATCTACACAAAGTCTCCGGTTTTTATCCCGCACTGGTGCTGCTGCCGGTGTTGTTTTCCGGGGTTTACATGGTACTGCCGCATCAGATAGTGCCGGTGCTGGAACTTTTTTCGCCGGTGACTTACCGTTATTGGTTTTATTCCACGCCGCCGACCAACAATGCCCGAGTCATCGGTATGGATCAAGCGGTCGCAATTGCCCTGCAACGTTATCCGACCGGCCGACCGCATGTTATTTATGGAGCCTCCGCGCCAACCAAAACCTATACGGTATGCCTAAACGGCATTGCTGCGCCCGGTAGCCTGTTGCAGCGGCGTTGCGTGGTGATGGATCGCTATAGCGGCAAAGTACTGGATGTGGACGACCCGACCACCGGCACGGCGAGTGAAGTGTTCACCCATTGGCAATGGCCGCTGCACTCCGGGCAGGCGTTCGGCATGACTGGCCGTATCTTGGTGTTTTTATCCGGCCTTGCCTGTCCGCTGTTATTTGTTACCGGCCTGATTCGCTGGCTGCAAAAGAGACGGGCAAGAAATCATATTAAAACGATAAGTTAAGGCCACGTTGGTTGGGTTGGAACAGCATTACCAACACTACCATAGGTCAGGCATACTGTTTATACCCCGCATTCCCATGATCCAATCGCTAATCTTTTGCCAAGTTTCAATCCCCCTCCCTAAAACTACGTCATTTCACACACCCAATGCGGCATATGCCGCACTTTGGCAACCGCTAAGCAATAAGTTCCATTAAATATCAATATCATAAGTATTGGCTTGGTTATTGCTTTATTTATTGAGCCTATCGGAAAGGCATATTCCAATCTGCCAGCAAAACTATCGCCATGACCAGCCTTACTCTCAATATCAACGATTTATTTTTGAATCAACGGCAATCGTTGATTCATACCATCTACCGCATCGTCGGCTGTCCGCAAACGGCGGAAGATTTGGCGCACGAGGCTTACTTAAAAATGCTGCATGCTTCAAAAAGCCAGGAAATCAGCTATCCACATCCTTTTCTTTACCAAATTGCCCGCAATCTGGCGCTGGATCATCTCCGCAAGGAAAAGATACGCCAACGTAGCAATAGCCACCCAAAAGACGATGAAGACAACGATAATCTGCTGGAATGTATTCCTTCAACCGCACCCACACCGGAACAGCAAACTGCCGACCGGCAGCAGGTCGCACTCATGCTTGACGCGCTGAATGGTTTGTCGGAACGTCGCCGCCAAATCTTGGTACTGCATAAATTTCATCACTGGACATACGAACGCATCGCCCAGCATTACGGCATTTCCCGCAGTGCGGTGGAAAAAAACGTGCATGTTGCTCTTGCTCACTTGCTGGATGCACAGGGCGAATAACCGTTTTAAAGTGTGGATTTGTGTTTTACGCACGTCTAATAATGATAGAATTTTGCAAAATCATCCAAGTTGTACACCCTATGTCTTTACACGCCGAACCGAAATCGATTCCTTCCTTAAGCAAAACGCAAGATCAGGCATTAGCTTGGTTCGCTCGTTTGCAGGACAGCAAAGCCAGTCAACGCGATCGGGCTGAATTTGCCGACTGGCTGGCGGCGAGTCCTGCGCATCAAGTCGCTTACGATAAAGTCGCGCAGTTGTGGCAGTCAACGGCGCTGAATGTTGCCTTGAGGCAATACTCGGCGATTCCACTGCCGCAAAGACAACAAAAATTACGCCCGCAACGCTGGGCCGCCGCAGCCTGCATAGTATTAACCGGCAGCTGGCTGTTGCTGGCCTCGGGTTTGATCGAACGCTGGCAAGCCGATGCGGTGACAGCCACCGGCGAGCAACGCCGAATCGTGCTGGCCGACGGTTCGGCGGTAACGTTGAACACCGATACCGCGCTGGCGTTTAACATTATCGGCGAACGACGCGGGGTAAAAATACTCAGCGGGGAAGCTTTCTTTGAAGTGCAGCCTGACAAAACCCGACCTTTCATCGTCGAGACAGAGCAAGGCACGGTGCGGGTAGTCGGCACCCGTTTTAGCGTCAAAACCGGCGACGCCACCCAGGTTGATGTCGAAAGCGGCATTGTCGTCTGCGCGGGACAGCAGGGCGATAGCCGCCAACTCACCGCAGGACAACACACCAGCATCGCCAGCCAGGGCGTTGCCGCAGTCACCGACATCGATGCTGGCCGAGCTTTCGTCTGGCTCAAAGGCCGGTTGATTTTTCAGGATCAACCGCTAGAAGAAGTGATCGCCGAACTCGACCGCTACCATCAAGGCGCTATAGTCATCACCGATGCCAAACTCGCCCAAACCCGCATTACCGGTAACTATAAACTGGAAGATACCGCCGCCATTATCCGCGCCTTGGCCGGTATTTCCGGAGCGCGGGTGATCAATTTGTCGCCGTATTTGACGTTATTAAAATCCTAAATCTTGCCCTTTCATTTCCTGAAAAAGCTTGCCAACCATGCTCTCAAGCATCGGTAAATCGCGCTCTATCGTCTTCCATACTATTTCAAAATCGACTTTGAAATAGCCATGAGCCAGCGCATTTCGCATTTCATAAGCACTGGCAAAAGGCACATCGCTATGTTGTTCGGCAAACTCAGGATAATGTTTATCGATATTACTACTCGCTTCGCCAATAATTTCCAGATTGCGAATGACCGCATCTTGAATCAGTTCGTCATTTAAAAACGCCACTTCATCCAGGTCTTCGATATAGCGCCCGATTCGGGCAATCGCCTCAAGAATATGTGCAAGGTAATCGAGTAGACGTTGCCGATCACGACTCATAGAGGAATCGCCTCTTGCAGTACTTGCTCGCGAAAAGAATCCGGCAAGGCTTTAGGCGTCATAACATCAACGCTGATGCCCAACAAAGCCTTTAATTCATGGCGAATGGCACCGATGTCCATTAACGAGGTTTCAGGCGTTGGATCAACCAACAAATCCAAATCGCTGTCCTCGGTGTCTTCATCCCGAAGCACGGAACCGAAAATACGGGCATTACCGGCGTGGTGAGCCAACACAATGTTTCTGATTTGTTCACGGTAAATTTTTAACGCAACAGATGGGCGCATGTTTAATCTTTGATAGGCAGTTAAATTTGTTAATACAGCTTAACGTCTATCCATAAGTAGTTCAATCAACATGAAAATAATTTTGTCTTCGCAAGTGTGTGTTAGCCATGCTGATACGTCTCGTTACATGTGCGCGTTGCAAGCACGCTAACTAACGACACTATTAAGTAGGAGTATTCATGCATCAGGTTCACCCTAACGCGCCATGCACATTGCGCAAATTGACTATCGCCATTGCCTTGGCATTACCCACATTCGGTTCGCCGCTATCGGCTCTGGCTGCCGACACTGCGGCGCAAAATGCCGCAAATCCGCAAAGCGCGGCGCTGAGCTTTAACATTCCAGCCCAACCCTTAGCGGAAGCTCTCAACGCCTTTATCGCCGCCAGCGACTGGCAAGTCGGTTTTCCTGCCGGTATGGCGAAAGATGTACGCTCCAGTGCCGTCAACGGCAACTACACCCCGCAGCAGGCTTTGCAGCAATTACTGGTAGGGAGCGGGCTAAATTATCGATTAACCGGAACCAATACCGTGACGCTTGAAAAAGCGCCGGCTTCTAAAACGGCAGGCTCTACAACCTTGTCCGGGGTAACGGTTAAAGGGCAACGGCAGTATGACCCTAACGATCCTTACAATACCGATTATGCGGTACCGAATGCCAACAGCGCGACCAAGACCGATACTCCGATCATGGAAACGCCGGTTGCCGTACAAGTCGTACCCAGAGCGGTCATGCAAGACCAGCAAGCGGTCCAGGTCGGCGATGCGGTCAAGAACGTCAGCGGCGTGTTTCAAGGTTTCACTTGGGGAGGCTTTGCCGAAGAGTTCATGATACGGGGATTCAATACCAGTTACGCCAATTACCTGGACGGATTCAGATGGCCGTCCAGTCGCCTTGCTACCGCCAACGCCGAGCGTATTGAAGTGGTCAAGGGCGCGGCGGCTAACCTTTACGGGCGCATCCAGCCCGGCGGCATGATCAATGTGGTGACCAAACGGCCGCAGGCAACGCCTTATTACGCATTGGAACAGCAATTCGGCTCTTATGATCTTTACCGAACCACTGCCGATGCCACGGGGGCCGTTAACAAGGACGGTTCGCTGATGTACAGGCTCAACCTGGAATATCTGAGCAGGAATTCTTTCCGCGATTTTGCCTACACCGATCGTGTGTTTGTGGCGCCTTCGCTGACCTGGAAAGTCAGCGACCGCACCCAACTCGACCTGGATTTCATACATTCGGATGAAAACACCCTGGAAGATCACGGGGTGGTTGCCAGCACGGTGACGCGCCGTCCGGTCGATATCCCGATTTCGCGTTTTTTGGGGGAGCCGTCCATGGACAAAGCCAATACCAAGCTGTACAACACGGCTGTGACGCTGAATCACGCCTTTTCCGACAATTGGAAGATGAACGCCCGGTTTAATTATTTAAAACGCGACGTGGTGGATCTACAACATGCCGCGCCGGGGGCATTGAACCTGACTACAGGCACTTTGACCAGAAACTTTTACGGCGCGAATACCACGGCCGATTCCTATGGCGGCACTGTGAATGTCAATGGGAAGTTTTCCACCTGGGGCTTGAAACACGATGTTTTAGGCGGGTGGGATTTTTACAGCTTGGATACGGCTAACGCTGTATGGCAACTGCCGCCCGCCAGCGTCGGCACTATCAACATCTACCAGCCGGTTTATGGCCGCTCCGGCGTGAACCTGGACACCACGCCAAAGAACTTTTTCCTAAGTCAGAGCATGTACTGGAACGGGGTCTATTTTCAGGATCAAATCACCTTGTTCGACAAGCTGCATATTTTGGGCGGCGGACGCTATGACTGGGCCTATCAGGCCAGCGGCAACGCATCCGGCACCACGAAGTCTGTCGCCGATGCGGCGGCTAACCTGAGAGGCGTCGATAACCAGCAGTTTAGTCCGCGAGTCGGTTTGCTTTACCAACCCTGGGCGTGGCTGTCGCTTTACGGCAATTTTGTCGAGTCGCTGGGTTCCTCCAACACCGCTACCGGTGTCGGCGGCACTGTGCTCGGACCGGAAACCGCCGAGCAGTACGAGGCCGGTTTCAAGACCGAGTTTTTCGACAAACGCTTGATTTCCAGCGTGGCTTTCTATCAACTGACCAAGAAAAATATGACGGTTCCAATTGCCGGTACAGCGTTTTCAGAAGCGGTTGGCGAAGCGCGCAGTCAGGGCGTGGAAATGGATGTCACAGGGAAAGTCACCGATGCTGTGAGCCTGATCGCAACCTATGCCTATACCGATGCCTCTATTCTGAAGGGAACCAATGAAGGTAAGCGGCTGTGGAACGTACCCAGAAATGCGGGTAGCTTTTGGGCCAAATATGACTTCCAACAGGCGGCTGTGCGGGGCTTGAGTGTGGGCACCGGCGTTTATTTCCAGAGTCAAAGAGAGGGCGACGCCGCCAACACGTTTGAATTGCCGGGTTATGGCAGGTTAGACGCGTTGGTCAAATACAAGCTACCGATAGCGAAAGCAAAAACCACGCTGCAATTCAATGTGGAGAACTTGTTGGATCACCAGTATTACGTGTCCACCAGTAACAGCAACACTTTCATAAACCCCGGTTCGCCGCGCACGTTCATGGGCTCGGTTAAGGTGGAGTTTTAATTAGATCTGCGGTCGGGCATGCTTTTTATGTCCGACACTCCCGGTTTCTCAGAGGGTGAGAGATTTAAGATTTAACCACCGCCAAGCGGGACGGGATTGCAACTCCGTCCCTAACGTTTTTAAATGCAACTGCTTTGCTCATGCATCGTAAAAACGTTTCGGATGGGGCAACATGTAATGCTAACCCCATACACATTTCCTCATGTATGTCACGGTCATGCTGATTGTAAAAAGCATAACACTACGCACATGCCGGATGCCATCTAGGGCTTAATCACGACTGATTTTGATCTTGCAAGACAAAAATAATCGGCACTATGACCGAACTGGCTATAGGCGTTTCAGCGCGTTTGGCCGGTGTGAACCGCCATTGTTTGATGGCCTCAATGGCCGATTCGTCAAGTATGTCATATCCACTGCTGCGTTCAATTTCGACCGCGTCGCTTAATCCTTCGTTGGATACTTGCACCCTTAGCATCACCTTACCTTGCCAGCCCATGCTTCTTGCTATAGAGGGATAGTCGGGTTTAGGGTTTTCTGCATAGTCGGCGTTAATATCGGCCTCGATAAACGGTGCGATTTTAGCGGTTGTTTCTTCGTTCGCCGCTGTAGCCATAACCTGCGCGTCTTGTACGGTGGGTTGCGCTTCAAGAACTTGCTTCGTTGGCGCAAAATAGGTCGGCTCCTGCACCACAGGCATTTTTTTAAGCGTTGGTTTGGGTTGCGTTTTTTTCGCGTGTAGTTTGGTTTTAGCAGGCGCTGGAGGAGGAGGAGGTGCGACCTTGGGCTTGGGTGCCGAGACAGGAATTATCGCCACTTCCATTACTATAGGACGGGCAGGCGTTATCTGTTCAGCAGAGAGCCGTAGCCATATCAAACCGATCCCATGCAACAACAGCACCAAAATTGACACGGAGGCCATCATGTTGGCTGTTCGTTGCTTGGCAAACAGGCCAGCAAAAAACCGATTCGACCGCGAGCTATCGGATTCCTTTATGTTGCCGCCGGGTGATGCCAGTTTGTTATCGGGCCAAATATCCCCAATCGCTGGTAAGTTGTTGTGCTGTTTTTTCAAGTTATTTGTGGCGGAAACGAGAGACTCTAAACAGTATCAGGAATGTAATATAACCAACCAAGGGCCTAACTGCGTGGAGTGGATCGGAAATGCTTTCTGCAATGCGTCCAACACCGCCGTGTCGTCAATCGGAAACACACCGCTAACGCGCAACTGTTCAATATCGCCGCCTTTCAGCACAATCCGCGCCTTGGAATAGCGGTTTAGCTCGGCAACGACCTCGGCCAGCGGCTGATCCCGAAAAATAAGCTTGCCGCGCTGCCATGCGTTGAGCTGGTTAAGATTGACCGGCTCGGCCCGGTTTAACTCGCCGTGCCCTGCATAATGTAGGCGCTCGCCTTCCTCAACCCGTATCGGTTCGGCCCCTGACTTGCCCGGCAAGCTCACGCCTACCGCATGTTCGCTGACTGTTACATCGACCGCGCCGGACGCCTGTTCGAACACCTCAAACACAGTCCCCAACGCACGGATGGCCGTATTGCCCGCCACCACCTCGAACGGACGGTCGGCATCTTTGGCAACCGTAAATTCAGCTTGGCCTTTTAGCAATACAACCCGCCTCAGTCCTCTGGACAGATCCAGCGAAATGGCCGTATCGGTATTCAAAAACACCGAACTGCCGTCGGACAGCACAACCTCTTTTTGTTCGCCGACAATCGTCGAATAATCGCTCAGCATCCAATCGGCCAGTGACGACCACGTCATCCAAACACCTAACAATAAGGACGCGGCCATTGCCAATCCCTGGTTCCATGCGTTTCGTCGGGCAGCCCTGTTTTTTCGCACAGCACTTAGCCGTTGCGGCGGTACGTTGACGGTCTGCGTTTCCTTAAGCACCTTGGCTGCCGAGCCCCACAAGGCTTCCGCTTCCGCAAATGCCGTTTGGTGGGTGCTGTCCTGTTGAAGCCAGTGATCGAATTCGCGCCGCGTATCGGCGCTCACCGAGCCTGAGCGCAACAGCACCAGCCAATCGATAGCCTCATCGGCAAGCGTCTCACCTGAATGTTCGGGTTCGGTATTCATCAACAAGGATTCTTTAGCGGGAAGGAGCAATAAAGATAAACCAAGGCGGCGCGGAAAGAAACCATTTCCTGACTCAACGTTCATCGCGGCGAGCCCGGCAATGCTTCAGCGTTTTTGCGATACGCTTGCCGATCATCCGTTCCGACACGCCCAAGCGTTCGCCAATCTGGGCATAGGTCAAGCCTTCGACTGCGCTCAGATACAACGCGGCGCGGCAGTCTTCCGGCAATTCCTCCAGCGCCGCCTGCACCAATTCCAAATCCTGCCAAATCATCGTCCTCTGTTCAGAATCGGGATCATTACAGGGAACAAGCTCCAGAAAATCGACCTCATCGCTCTGACTGGGCGCATAGTGGGCGCGGACGCGTTCCTTGCGGACATGATCGACCACCAGATTCCCGGCAATAGAAAACGCCAGCGCCCGGCGGTTTTGGGTCGGCGCGCGCTGCTCAGAGGCATGGAGACGCAAATAAGTCTCCTGGGCCAAGTCGGCTGCGGTAGCAGGACAGTTCAACCGACGCAAAAAAAAGCGGGTCAAATCGTCTCGTGTTTCCAAAAAGAAATGACCGAATGTTTCAATGGTAGAAATCATATTAATGTTTTGAGACAGGAACAGGTGTTAAACGACATAAAGCCAATAACGTTCCTGCTTATAGAGCAATTCTAATGCCACAATAAATACGCTAAAAAACAATGACCTAAAAAAGCACAGCCAAAGAACTAGGTCATATAACCTATTTAGATGCGTGATATGCCGCATTTTGCTATTTATGCTACAAATCGCAGTTAAGTATTCCAAATGGGTGGGCATAAAAAAACCGGTCGCCGGGTTCCTGATTTTTTGGCTGATACGTCTTCTGTTGTGTACGCCAAAAGTCGGCATCGTCATTCATCACTCAGGAGTTTTTGTGAAAAAAACAACCATACCCTATGCTTTAACGGCGCTGGCTTTCGCCCTCGCAAGCCATGCCGTCGCCGCAGAAAACCTGCAAGAGGCCGTCCATGCTTATGCAATACCGGCTGGAACATTGAACGAAGCACTGACTGAATTTGCCGATCAGTCCAATATCAAACTGGTGTTCAATGCCGATTTAGCCAGAGGCATCAAAGCACCGGCGCTGAATGAAAAGCTGTCTGTCGACCAGGGGCTGAATAATCTATTGAAAAATTCCGGCCTGGTTTATCGTATTGTCGATAACAATACCGCCATCATTGAGTCCAAGCCTGTGCCGGAACAACTCAATAAGGCTGATCCGACCACGTTGAAACCGATGACGGTAAAAGGTAATAGGGATGTTGATCCAAATGATCCTTACAACAACGATTACAACCGTACCAATGCCAGCACCGCCACCAAGACCGATACACCGATCATGCAAACGCCAATGTCGATTAAGGTCGTGCCCAAAGCAGTGATGGATGATCAGCAAATCATTTTGTTTGATGATGCGGTTATTCGCAATGTGAGCGGTGTTCAGCGTAATTTCGGCTCCGGCGATTTATACCAGGGATTTATCGTCCGTGGATTTAGTTTGGGCCCCAATATCTATCGCGACGGCCTCCGGCAAAACACCGGATATTTCGAACCTGCCGGCATGGAGCGGGTTGAGGTATTAAAAGGCGCTGCGGCGATGCTGTATGGCCGCACTCAGCCGGGTGGCCTGGTCAATTACGTCACCAAGAAACCACTCGACCAAGCACACTATTCGCTTCAGCAACAATTCGGTTCTTACGATTTATATCGCACCACGGTTGATGCAACGGGTCCGATCACCAACGAAAAATCATTGTTGTACCGTTTAAATCTGGCATATTCGAGCAACAATTCGTTCCGCGATTACAATGAAAACGAGCGAATTTATGTCGCACCGTCGTTAACCTGGCGACTTTCGGATCAAACCGAAATGACCGTGCAGCTTGAACACCAGCATGATGATTATGTGATGGATTATGGTATTCCTGCGCTTGGCAACAGGTCGGCTCCGGTTCCCAAAGAGTTTTATGTCGGCGACGACCAAGTTAGAAATAGCTCGATGGATAGCAATCAGGTTGCCACGATTCTTTCGCACCGCTTCAATGACCAATGGAAAATCGAACACAAATTTAATTGGCACCAGTGGACTCACGAATTTAACTCGATTTTCCCAGCAGGCAACTTAAATACCAACAACCGAACTATAAATCGGGCTTTGATGACGGGGCCGACAGACAGGGAAAGCTATGCGACCAATCTGGATATTTTGGGCGAGTTTGAGACGTTTGGCGTACAACACAAATTGTTGATAGGGGGCGATTACTTCAATCTTAAAACCGAATCAGATGACAACCGCTTTACTTATGGTGTCATACCCGCATTAGATATTTTTAATCCCAATAACCACTTGCTAAATATTAATACTGTCAACGCCATGCCAAACGATTTCTGGTGGAAGGATAAAGATGAATGGTATGGTATTTACGCTCAAGATCAAATCACTCTGTGGGATAAATTACATCTGTTGATCGGCGCACGTTACGACATACTGACCTTTGGCACCGGCTGTTGCTCCGCGCCGGTTAGTATCGACGATAGAGAAGATAACAGATTGAATCCTCGCTTTGGGATTGTTTATCAACCCTGGAAATGGCTATCTTTGTTCGGCAATTACGTGGAATCCATCGGTACAAATAATGGCTTAACACCTACTAAAACGATCAATAAGCCGGAACTTGGCGTTCAATATGAGGCGGGATTTAAAACAGAGTTCTTTGACGGCCGTTTGTCTTCGAATGTCGCCTACTATCATTTGACTAAGGAAAATATGTTGATTGGTGTACCGGGCTCGCTCTTTAAAACCCCCGTAGGTGAAGCGAGAAGCCAGGGAATAGAGGTTGATCTTACCGGAGAACTCACCGACTATTTGAGTTTGGTCGGCACCTATGCGTATACCGATGCTATTTTTACTAAAGACAATGAATTTCGGGGGAATCCATCTAAGCAAGGAAATCGTTTACCGAACGTCCCCGAACACTCCGGCAGTTTATGGCTGACTTTTCATCCGGACGAGCGTTTTAAGATCGGTGCCGGTATGTTTGCCCAAGGCCAGCGTGCAGGTGACAATAACAATACCTATGCTTTGCCCGGCTTTGTCCGCTTGGATACCATGGTATCTTATAATTGGAGGGTCGCTGGCTCGAAATTGACTACTCAGTTCAATGTTAACAATCTGTTGGATAAAGATTATTTTCGAGGCTCCTCATCGTCGGATAGATCTGGGGCATTCCCTGGAAATCCTATTACTTTTATCGGCTCTGTTCGTTTGGATTTCTAAATCTGATCGGGGCGGGGTAACGTGTAATCCGTAGATGCTTAACGTTTTACGGCAACGGGTTTTACCGGCTGAGCCTTTAACGGTCATGGGCTCGGTCCGAGCTGGAATTCTAACGGTATTCAAGCGGGACGGGGTTTGCAACCCCGTCCTTAACGTTTTCGCGATGTCTCTCGGCTGCGTTAATCAACGTGCAACTTGCGGACGAGGCAATATGCCCCGTTCGGCTCAGAAAGATCGTTCGCAACATTCTGAAAAATTTACTCTCGATTAGCGTTACCAATCCTGCTCAGGTTAATTTCAACTTAAAGGTGCGGATTTCTACATCTTCAAACGTCTTATTAAGTGATGCTTGTTCGTTGTCGTAGCAACGAGTAGGAGCTTGATCCAATTTACGGGAAAAACATGAAACAATTTACGAGTGATTTACCATACGGTGAGGCATTTAACGGAGCAGTCATGTAGGCCGGAATAAGCCGGTTCGAGCGACAGCAAGAACTGGCGTTTCCGGCAAACACCACCCGGATTCGCCGGAAACGCCACCTCGCGCTACGCGCATTGGATGGCCTTATTCCGGCCTACGCCTTCAAGCGGGACGGAGTTTGTTCGATGCCTCAACAAAGCGGTTACATTTAACCAACGCAAAACATTTCGGACGTAACAACAAGCCCCATCCGGCTCAAACGGTAAGGGTCGTAGGCTGGGTAGAGCAACGCGAAACCCAGCTTTGATGTAGCCTCGGTCGGGCAATATCTTTTCGTTGCCCGACATTTTGATGCATGTGAATGTCGGGCATAAACAGCATGCTCGACCTACGGAACTACGGAACTACGGAACTAAATGGTTTATCCTTTATGCCGCATGTTCCTTAAGCCATTCCTTCAGAGCCTCATTCATGCGGGTTTGCCAACCTTTACCTTGGGCGCGGAACGCCTCAAGCACAGCTTTATCAACACGCAAAGCGATTTGTGTTTTTTCAGAACCGCTTGGTCTGCCTCGTCGTGTATGGGTTAACTCAATGCCTTTGCGCAATTCATCCGCAGTCGCCGGACGATCATCTTCGTCAATACCATCCCAAACAAAAAATCCGCTGGTGGGCGGTGTTTGCATTGCTTCTAAAATTTTTTCCCGATCAGTCATCTTCTTTTGCAAGCCAGTCATAATATGCCTCTGATTCCAGTTGGCTAGCAGGACGAAAGCTAATAATGCGCGTCGCGCCTTGCCGATCAAGATGTACCACTGTCAAGACTGCTAAGCGGTTCATCACGTATGAAAACGATTGCGTTCTGGCTTCATTGTTACGAACAATAGCAATATCCAGTCGATAGTGTGAATTGAGCACTTGACCCGCATCAGCAAAATCTAACCCGTGTTTACTAAGATTGGATTGTCGTTTAGTTTTGTCCCAGGCAAGCTTCGTTTTCATGCGGATAATTGTATATGCAATTATTTAATGACTCAAGTTTTAACAGACACGTTCATAACTCAGGTTAATTTCAACTTAAAGGTGCGGATTTTTACATCTTCAAACGTCTTATTAGTAATGCTTGTTTATTGTAACGGACAGGGGCTTGATTTAATGTACGGGAAAAGCATGAAACGATTTGCGATTGATTTACCATGCGGTGAGACGTTAACTGACGCAGATGCCGGACACCGGCGCCTGTTACACTTAAAAAAACGCCGTAAACTTTGGCTAAGCGTGCATTTATGGCTGGGCTTGTTGCTAGGATTTTTCCTGGCGGTGTTTGGGCTCACCGGCAGTATTTTGGTATTTTACGAAGAAATCGATAATGTCTTGAATGCCGATTTAAGAATCGTACAAGCACCGGCGCAAGGCGAGACGGCTTTCCATGCTCTTGCAGAAATCCAGGCTATTGCTATCGCGACCATGCCTCCACAGGCAAAATTGAGATTTGTCAATTATCCTGCCGATGCTACCTCTTCATATCGATTTGGCTTTATTATTCCTGCTGCTGTCGCGGATGAAAAAGACGAATGGCAGGTGCATGTTAATCCCTATACCGCGCAAGTGCTGGGTAAACATTTGATCAAGAAGGCTGAGGATATCTTCCCCAGCGCCTTTATTCCGTTTGTTTTCCGACTGCATTTTGCGTTGCTGGCCGGCGAAACAGGCGGAATTATCGTCGGCATCATGGGTGTCATTCTACTGTTTTCGGTGTTCACGGGCTTGATTGTGTGGTGGCCGTTAACGGGAAACTGGCGGCGTGTCTTGAGCATTAAA
Source organism: Candidatus Methylobacter oryzae (assembly GCA_945861405.1). Taxonomy (GTDB): domain Bacteria; phylum Pseudomonadota; class Gammaproteobacteria; order Methylococcales; family Methylomonadaceae; genus Methylobacter_A; species Methylobacter_A oryzae_A. Next base: position 70,969 of record CAMAUL010000002.1, read on the forward strand.
CCCCGCGCCAGTGTTGAGCGCTTTAATCATGATTTGCATCAGACCTCGGGGTTTTATACATTCCCGATTTTATTCGCAGTGCTGCTTTCAGGCGTTTACATGAATTTGCCCGACCAGTTTATGACGCTGGTCAAGCAGCTATCGCCCGGCACTCAGGGTTTTATGGATAACCCGCATTCGTTACCGGCGGTGGGTAAAAAACCGATTGATTTAACGCAGGCGTTAAATATTGTTCAAAGCCATTATCCTGAAGGTCGAGTGAATGGGCTGGGCGTTCCCGATGGCGAAACCGGCGTTTATCATATCGGCATCAGCGATGTACCGGGGCTTAGCCTGTTTTGGTCGGAGCGGCAAGTTATTGTCGACCAATACAATGGCACGATTTTGAAGGTACGAGATCCCAGCACCCGCAGTACCGCCGGACAAACCTTTATCGAATGGCAATGGCCGTTACATAGCGGCAAGGCTTTCGGTTGGACGGGGCGGATTTTAGTGTTTTTGTCCGGCTTGGCTTGTCCGATATTATTTATTACCGGCCTGATTCGCTGGCTGCAAAAACGCCGGGCTAAATTGCATCACCATATAAATTAAGGCGCGCAGCTATGACGGGCGACCGGCCGGTCGCCCCTACAAGACTCTAAAAATCGCAGATACGGAGTTCAAAGCTTGCTTTGCCTACACGCGGACATGGAGCGCGGACACCAAAACTGTGTGATATGCCGCAGTGGCTAAGGCATATCACACAATTATCTAGTTCTATATAAATTTGATAATTAGTCTCAAGCCTTGACAGAACTGCCTTCAGTGCTGCTGGCATCAAACTTGCTGTTATGTTTGATTACAAAACGCCTAACTGCCTTCTTTTATGCTATGAGCAATGTTGCTGCCATCACCCAACTTATCAAAATCTATGATCAGGAATTGCGCCGTGTGATGTACAGGCGTTGCGGCTGCATTGAAACAGCTGCCGACATAGTTCAGGAAACCTATCAACGCATGATGGCTGGTAACCTTTGGCAACAAGCGGAAAATCCCCGCGCCCTGATGCACCGTATCGCCGCCAATTTGGCAACCGACTATGAGCGTCGCCACAAAGTCCGCAATCACTATGTCGATAATGTCGATTTCATTAATGAGGAACTACGGTCCAGCGACGGCATTGATCCTGAACAAACTATTGCTGCCCGTCAGCGTCTGGACAAGCTGGTCGAGGCGGTCAACCTGCTGCCGCCTAAATGCCGGACGGTGTTTATGCTGCGTAAGTTTGAGGATCTGAGTCATGCCGAAATCGCCGCACGTCTGGACATATCCCGCAACATGGTGGAAAAACATTTGCGTAACGCCATACAGAAATTGCAGCAAATTGATGATTTATAGCCGAAAAAACTCCTGTTTTTACAGGGCCATGCGTCCTATAATGGCAAGCGCTTAAACCCTAAACTCGCTCAGATGAAATCAACAACAAACGCTACCGATAACGCCGCGATCAAAACTGTTGCCAATACTTGGTGGGTCAGGCTGGATAGCGATACGGTCAGCGCCCAAGAGCGTGACGAGTTTGCACACTGGCTAGCCGCCAATCCGCAACACCGGCAGGCTTTCGATGCTGTTGGTGCATTGTGGGGTGAGTTGGATGCGGTCAAACATCGGGTCGCTAAACCTGAAACCATTACCCCAAAAACGCCGTGGATCCGTAGCTTATGGGCTGCGCCAACTTTAGCAATGTGCTGCCTTGCGTTGTGGCTATTCAGCCCGTTACCAATGTTGTTGCGGGCCGATTTCCATACCGGTTACGGAGAAATGCGCGACATTCGTTTGAGCGACGGTTCCGTCGCTCATCTCAACAGCAATAGCGCGTTGGCGGTGCGCATCGACGGCAACCAACGGCAACTGACGCTGCTACAGGGCGAGGCCTGGTTCGAAGTCAGTCCCGACTCGTCCCGTCCATTTCAAGTACATGCCGAACACGGCACTGTCACCGCACTAGGTACCGCATTTAATATCCGGTTGCGCAATAGCCAAGCCGAAGTCAGCGTCACCCAACACAGCGTTTCAATCGATGTTGAACAGGATTCCGGTCAAGCGCTGCATGAGGTGGTTAGCGAAGGCCAGCAGCTTGCTTACGATCAGCAAGCGGGAATGGGAAAGATTAAAGCTATCGATAGCCAGACTGTGACCGCTTGGCAGCGCGGTAAGCTGGTGTTTGAAAATCAACCGTTAGGCGAGGTGATGGCCGAACTCAACCGCTACCATCGCGGCTACTTGCTGATCAGCGATGACAGCATCACCCAACGGCGCGTCAACGGCGTGTTCCGTACCGATCAGCCGCTGGTCGCTCTCAGTGCGCTGGAAAGTTCCCTGTCTGTGCATTCCACTAGAATCAACGATTATTTGATTTTGCTGCATCGTTAGACATTTAGGAATAGACACGAAGATCACTCGACCGCACGGTTGGCGTGGATTACAGATTTAAATAATCGAGCTCAATTTGATCAGCAATGCCGTAATCAGTGCTGTTTGCAACAAGCCGACACTGACAATCCAGCGAATGAGTTCGCTTTTGGTTTCGGCCAGTTTGACCTCGCTTTTTAATTCAGTCTCTCTAAGCCGATTATCAAGCGATTGGTTGGTGACCAGATTATCAAGATCATAATCATGCCGCGCCTGCTCAAGTGTCGAAGCTACCGCTGCCTTTTGCAACTTGGTAAAGATTTCGGCCTGCTCTTCGCTAAACCCGGCACTTTTCAGCTCCTTGATAAACTCGTGCGTGTCGAATGTAATGATTGGCATGGTTAATCCTCTGTTTTTTGGCTAGCTTAGCAGACATTGCCCACCGAACAACAGTCTTACACCGCCGCAAAAAAACTTTCCCCCTCACCTCCTGTTTTGCACAGTCCATGCGTCACATTAACTGTTATTCACAAAACAACAGTATGAGGGACATTCATGACATTGAGAAAAGCAACAGCATTGGGTAAGCGCAGCTTTGCCAACCACGCATCGGCGGCACTACTCGGCACTGTGTGTACGGTTTGCATACCCGGCATCGCATTAGCCGATAACCAGCAATACAACATTCCCGCCGGATCGTTGGCAACTACGCTGAACAAGCTGGCGGAAACCGGCGGCCTGCAACTGGTTTACGACACGGCAATTGCCGGAGACTTGCAAAGTAAAGGCCTGAGCGGCAAATACAGCCCGGAAGCCGCACTGCAACAGTTGCTGGGCAGCAGCGGCTTGAGTTATCGGATGACCGGCAATAATACCGTTGTGATTGAAAAGCTGCCGCCTTCGTCGAAATTGGATCCGACTACTTTGAAACCGATGACGGTAAAAGGCAAAAGGGATTATGATCCAAATGATCCTTACAACCCCGATTACAACCGTACCAACGCTTCCACCGCCACCAAAACCGATACGCCGATCATGGAGACACCTTATTCGGTAACAGTGGTGCCGCAACAGGTATTAAAAGACAAGCAGGTGATTCGAATTGAGGATGCTGTCACCAGTGTGGCCGGGGTGTTGCCCAGCTGGACAAATGGCGGATCAATAGATGTGTTTATGCTGCGAGGTTTTCAAAACATGAATACCTATCGGGATGGTTTTCTTCAACCTTCGTCATTGGGAGGTGGCACGTCAAAGAGAGAAGTCGCTAATCTTGAGCAGATAGAAGTACTAAAAGGCGCAGGCTCTATGTTATATGGACGCAGCGAACCGGGCGGCGTTATCAATCTGGTCACTAAAAGACCGCAGGCAACCTCGTATAATTCTCTGCAACAACAATTCGGTTCTTACGGTTTCTACCGTACTACTGCGGATTCAACAGGTAAAATAACTAAAGATGATAAATTACTTTATCGGGTCAATTTGTCGTATGAAAATGCCGATTCTTTCCGTGATTTTGTATCAACGGATAGTTTTTTCATTGCGCCCAGTCTCACCTGGAATGTTTCCGATAAAACCCAAGCCAACCTGGACATTGAGTATCAACATTTTAATAACACCCTTGACTCGGGTATCCCGCCGATGGGTACTCGTCCTGCGCCCGTTCCCATTAATCGGCAAATCGGTGACCCCTTAAATAACAAAAACGTCGGTGATAGAACATATGTCGGTGCTAATTGGTCACATGCTTTCAATGACAAATGGAAACTTACCCATCGTTTCGGGGCGGAATTTTTGGACAAGAGGACGGATTTTACCTTCTTTTTCGGGCAACCAAATGCAGCGGGAAATCTGGTTAACGTTAATGCTGATTTTAGCAATGGTAATCGTGGATTCAACAACTCTATAACGCATCAACAAAACTATTACACCACGCTTAATTTAAACGGCAAGTTTAATACCTCAGTGCTGGAGCATTCTACGCTTTGGGGATTTGACTATTTTGTGATTGATAACCAGGGGGCAGGCGCTTGTTGTGCAGCATATCCTATGGATGCTAACTTTAATATCTTCAATCCTACTTATCAGACTTCAGTAAATCCTGGCGCTTCGGCTTTCACAACCAATCCCAAGTTCAATCAAGAGTGGTATGGTTTGTATTTTCAAGACCAGATCAAGTTTCCGTTCAACGTCTATGGCAACGTAGGCGTGCGTTATGACAATGCCACCAGTACTCAATATGTAGATTCCGGTGTCACCACCAATGATCACCACGTCAGTCCTCGCGGCGGCTTGCTGTGGAAACCAGTAAATTGGTTATCCGTGTTCGGTAATTACAGTGAAAACTTCGGGGTTTCCAACAACCTCTTTAACAGTCCTAATCAACAAGTATTGCCGCCGCAGCTGGCAAATCAGTGGGAATTGGGTGCTAAAACCGAGTTCTTCAATGGGCGCTTAACCTCATCCTTTGCCTATTTTGATTTATCCAAAACCAATATGCCGGTTCCTGATCCGACCAATCCTAATCTGCAACTGGTCTCCGGCAAGCAGGAAAGTCGTGGTTATGAATTTGAAGTGGCGGGTGAAATTTTGCCGGGCTGGAGAACGGTTGCTGCTTATACTCTTTTGGATTTTGCCAAGATTGTTGACGCTGGAACTGGCGGCAATACTGGGAACCGGATGTATAACACACCGCGCAATTATGGCAGCTTATGGAATACCTATGAATTCCAAAATGCCAGTTTACGTGGCTTGAAAGTAGGCGGCGGGGTGATTGCTGCCAGTCAAAGCCAAGGCACAAACGCGAACAACTTCCAATTGCCTGGTTATGCAACACTCAATCTGATGGCCAGTTACGGTATCAAAGTCGCCGGGTCAAAGGTGACCTTGCAGCTTAACGCCAACAATCTGCTCGATAAAACCTATTACTCAGGAACCAATACGGGCTCTATGATTGGCGTTGCTGCGCCACGGATGTTCATGGGTTCAGTTAAGTTAGAGTTTTAGCTACGTAGCAGAGTTGGGTTGCCGTCTTTTTGGGTAACCCAACAACCAACCACTCACCCAGCTACTAACTTATTTAATTTTTTTTATCTTTTAGGTGAGGATTTCTTGTATCTGAAACGTCTTATAGCATCGTAGGTTGGGTTGATGCTGTTTTCAACCCAACATTTACCTCGCCAATGCCAATGTGTTGGGTTGCGAAAAGATGCAGCCCAACCCACTTCCCCCTGTCAAGCATCAAGCAGCCTCACGCGGCAAAACCTCCCGCTCAATGACAGACAAGACTTGTTGCTTTGCTAAACGCAAGTCATAAGCCGTTTGCAGGTTAAGCCAAAACTCGGCAGACGCGCCGAAATAACGTGCCAAGCGTAGCGCCGTGTCGGGCGTAATAGCACGTTTCTCGCACACAATGTCATTGATGCGCGGTGCGGGAACCTTGAGTGCCATCGCCAGCGCGTTTGCAGTCATGTTAAACGGTTGCAAAAATTCTTCGCGCAGAATTTCTCCTGGATGAATGGGTCGCATGTTGTTAGTCGTCATAATGAAAACTCCTCAGTGATAATCGATAATTTCAACATTCCAGGCATGACTATCGTGCCATTCAAAGCACACACGCCATTGCCCGTTTACTCGAATGCTCCACTGTCCTTCGCGGTCGCCAGTCAACTTCTCCAGCCTGTTACCGGGTGGATCGCGCAAATCTTCAAAGACGCGAGCCGCGTCAAGCATTTCCAGCTTACGTTGGGCTTGCGCTAGAAAAGCCCGAAACTGGCGGGGGCTGCCGCCTTCGTACAGGGCTTCGGTATGTTTACAGCGGAACGTTCGAATCATAATAATAATGATATAACGCGATGCGTTAAACATCAAGCAAGGCAAATCGGATTATTTAAAATTTTTTTATCTTTTAGGTGAGGATTTCTTGCATCTGAAACGTCTTATAGTAGAAGCTCGCAATTTGTTGTTTTTCCCTCAAAATTGGTTGTTAAGTTAAACACTGCAAGTTCTGAGCTTCTCTTGTCTTCCTCATTACTAACTTGTCAGGTATGACGACCTTATTCCAAAGCTGTAAGGCGGATTCGCGCCAGCAATCCGCCATGATCGGAATGATCTAATTTGATTTTTGATCGGACTTTTTCAAGCGGAGTAACGTAGGTTGCATCTTTTCGCAAGCCAACACATTCGTGACGACCGTACGGCGGATGAATTGTACGACTGTACGACGGATGAAATGTAGAAATGTAGGGTGGTTCCGCTTTACGACCGTACGGCGGATGAATTGTACGACTGTACGACGGATGAAATGTAGGGTGGTTCCGCTTTAGCGAACCACCATGAACGAAGCGCCGTAGGTTGGGTTGATGCTGTTTCCAACCCAACATTTACCTCGCCAATGTGTTGGGTTGCGAAAAGATGCAACCCAACCTACGACTACCCCCTCCCGACTTAATTTATAATTTTTTATCTTTTAGTTGAGGATTTCTTGCCGCTGAAACGTCTTATAGCACCCGACTCATTCTACGAACGGCATCCCCTATTGATTACAAAAATTGTTTTACAAAATTTGTAATTGCTAACGCTAAGATAGCGCCCAACATCCACTTCACTAGATTAAGTTCACCTGTTAATCGAAGTTCAAGTTTATCTAAATCGTTTTTTGTAACTAACTCTGCCTCGCCACTCGCGTCTTTAAAGGCTTCCGCCATTGCCGAGGCTTGCTCACGACTCACACCGGCTTTTTCCAGTTTTTCAACGAATTTCAACGTATCAAACGTAATCGTCGCCATTTCATTTCTCCCGACTCGCAAAAAACATAAGCAAAGTATATCACAACAAAAATCACCACCAGTAAGTTAAAATAAACTGCAATAAACAGCGTAGACTGAACCGGGTTGCTATTTTTGTACCCAAAGTAGACGCTTTAGGCGACCCAACATTTATGGCCGCCAGGGATGGCGGAAGTGTCGTATCAAGCCGCCTCGCGCGGCAAAACCTCCCGTTCAATGACGGACAAGACTTGTTGCTTTGCCAAGCGTTTTAGATTGATGCTGTTTTCAACCCAACATTTAACCCAACGACTACCTCCTCGACTTATTTATAATTTTTTTATTTTTTAGGTGAGGATTTCTTGCATCTGAAACGTCTTATAGTAGAAGCTCGCAATTTGTTGTTTTTCCCTAGAAATTGGTTGTTAAGTTAAACACTGCAAGTTCTGAGCTTCCCTTGTCTTCCTCATTACTAACTTGTCAGGTATGACGACCTTATTCCAGGGATGGTTTTTTTAACGTGATCATGATGATTGAAGACTTTGTTTATGTATGGAAGAGTCCAGGTGAGGACTTATGCTGCTTATTTTGTCTTTATCACCAGAGTAAAGACTGATGCAAAATAAACTAACGAAATAAGGACGGAGATATGAAAGCATTAAAACTGGTACAAAAATCTAAGACTGAAAAGATCCCGGCAAAGCTGTCTAAAGATCGCAGTATTAAAGACAATGACGATTTAATCGATTTATTTCCGTTACCCCGCTATTTTCAGGTGCACTTTCAGCATGTCCATGAAAACATCCATGACCTTCAGGGCGAACTGGCTCAACTTAAAGATTACGTGGCTAAAGTCGATGACAAACTTGAACGTATGATGGCGCTGTTAAGCCGTCTGCCCGAACATGCGCTTTAACTAGGAAGACGATATTCCCTATGTATTTATTCAAAAACTCCAAAGGCGGCCTGATTGTTCAGGCGTTAACGCCTTTGGCTGGCGCAGCAATGCCGACTGCGCAAAAAATGCGCTCATTATATAAAGCCTTAACCGGTCAAGAAAAGCCGTACTCAATGCGCGGTTTGTTATTGACTTTAGCGCTGTCATTGCATCTATGGGCGGTTATCTGGATGCAGCAACCTGCCGAAGCCTTTACCAAAGCAGAACCGATGATCATGGAAGTGTCGCTGGTTGCTGCTCCGAGCCAACAAGCGGCAGCTGCGCCGGTTATACAACCTAAACCGGTGGAGCCGAAAAAAGAGCCTCTAAAAAAACCGGTCAAGAAGAAGCCGGTTACCCACAAACAAATAGAGCTGCCAAAACCACTGGCTATGGCCGATGAACTGTTGCCTGCGCCATCAAAAGCCGAATCCGTCCCTACTCCGGTAGCGGCTAGCGCTGCCGCAAAGGTCGCAAGCAAAACGACAGCGGATACCGCATCTTTTACCGAAGCGAATTTTAACGCCAATTACGGTTCCAACCCCAAACCGAAGTACCCCGGCATTGCCACCAGCCGAGGTTGGGAAGGCACTGTTCGACTGCTGGTGAGAGTGTCTATTGACGGCTATAGCGAGGAAGTCACCGTACAACGCAGCAGCGGCTATGACGTGCTCGACGAAGCGGCTATCGAAGCAGTCGAGAAATGGAAATTCATTCCCGCCAAACGGGGTGACACGCCGGTGTCCAGTTCGGTGATCGTACCTATTAATTTTGTTTTGAATAACTAAAAAGGAGACTTTAATGCCCTACCATATTGAACCGAGAACCATTATCGACGGTACCTTATACGCCCTGCTGATTTTCTCGGTAGCCACCTGGACGGTGATTTTTTTCAAAATCTGGGAGTTCGCAAATAACAGTTATCGTAACCGGAATTTTAACGCTGCGTTCTGGGATGCAGCCGATCTGGCCCAAGCAGAATCATTGCCCGCAGACACCGCAATAGGGCCGCAGGCTCGAATCGCACAACAGGGTTTTGCCTGGCAGAATGAAAGCCAAAACTCTGACGGCAGGCACCTTAAATATATCGGCACTCCGGCTGAATTGCTGGAACACTCGCTGCTGGTGCAAATGCAAAAGGAGCAACACCTGATGGAAAGCGGCCTGACCATGCTCGCTAGTATCGGCAGCACTTCGCCGTTCGTTGGCCTGTTTGGTACGGTATTGGGCATTATGCATGCGATGCATGAGATTACTGCCAGCGGCTCGACCAGTCTGGATGTGGTCGCAGGCCCCATCGGCGATGCGCTGGTTGCCACCGCTATCGGTATCGCCGTCGCCGTACCCGCCGTGTTGGCATATAACTTTTTCCTACGCCTAGTCAAACAGCAACGTGCCGGTTTGGAAAACTTTGTCGCCAGCTTTTTGCATATCGCCTTAAGTACGGACAAGGTATAAACATGGCTTTTAAACCGCAATCGGAAAGCGATGAAGCAATGAGCGAAATTAACGTCACGCCGCTGGTCGATGTGATGTTGGTACTGGTGATTATCTTATTAGTAACCGCACCGCTGCTCACCCAATCGGTGCATGTGACCTTGCCAAAAACCGCTACGACCACGGCTGATATTAAGGAACAACCGTTGCAACTTGGTATCGATGCGCAAGGGGTTATAACGTTGAACAAACGTCCCATGGACGATCTGGCTGCGCTGGAAACGAGCTTGAAGGATGAGCTTTTGCGAAATCCCGAAATCGGCCTGCATTTATATGCCGATCAGGACGTTGTTTACGCCAAGGTTGCCGAAGTGATGGCGACAGTGCAACACGCAGGGATTGCCAAGATAGCCTTTGTGACTGTTGAGCAGTAATTTGTCAGGTCGGATTATACGCAACTCGTCATCCCGGCAGGGATTGCCGGGATCCAGAAGCCATGGATGGCAAATGGCAAATTGGGCCACAAGGGTTAGCGTAGTTCAACTAACCGTTTTTAGTCGAACTAGACTCTTTGTTGAGTGGTTCTTCTATGCGTACTCTCACATCCCTGTGCTCTGGATTCCGGCAATCCCTGCCGGAATGACGGCGAAATGTCATCGGTATGACTTGTGTAGATACATATGCGTTATAACGGCAGCGACCTTACGCACCCTAAGCTGCACCGCCGTATTGGTCACCGCAAGCTGCGCGACAGCACCGGAGCGTGATGCGATCAGTATGACGAAGTCGCCCCTTCAGTGGACAACAGATCATCCTTCCAACAACCCGATCACGACACAATGGCTAAGTTCTTTTGTCGACCCGGAGCTAAGCGCATTGGTACAGGATGCACTGAACAATAACTATGATCTGAAAGCCGCCGCCGCACGGGTCGATTCGGCGCGGGAGCAAGCGCGTATCGATGGCGCTCCGCGTTGGCCGCAGCTGTCTTTTGCACCGGGATACCGGCGCGCCTCCGTAATGGCTGGCGAGACAGGCGCGTTTGAAGCGCTGTTTACAATGAGCTGGGAAATCGATGTCTGGGGACGTATCAGGGCTACCCAACAAGCGGCCGGGCAGGAAGCGGAAGCCGTAGCTGCCGATTATTACGGCGCCAGATTGTCCTTGGCGGCGCGCACTGCGCAAAGCTATTTTGAGTTGATCGAGGCCAATCTTCAGGCCGAGGTCGCCGAACAATCGATCAAGGATCGCCGGACTATAGTCGAACTGGTACGCGGCCGGTTTGCCCGTGGCCTGACTCGCGGCCTGGATTTGCGTCTGGTGCTCACCGATCTGGCAAATGCCGAAGCGCAACTTGCCGACGCACGTAATCGGGTGCAAATTGTCACACGTAGGCTGGAAGTTTTACTGGGCCGCTATCCGGGCAATAATTTAAAAAAGCATGCAGTCTTGCCGACACCGCCGAACGTTTTAGCTGCCGGATTACCCTCGGAACTGCTGGCGCGGCGGCCCGACCTGATCGCCGCCTTGTCGCGACTGCAAGCCTCGGATTCCCGCGTGGAAAGCGCTAGAAAAACCCTGTTGCCCCGGATTACCCTGACTGCCGTCGGCGGCACAAGCAGCCCGGCATTAACAGAACTGATCGATCCCAGAGCCGTCGCCTGGAATTTAGCCATGGGGCTGGTACAACCCATTTTTACCGGCGGCCGCCTGAAAGCCGGAATACGCTTGAATGAGGCGCGCACCGAAGAAGCTTTCAATCAATATCAAAGCATTGCGCTTAACGCCTTTCGCGAAGTGGAACAAACGCTGGCAGCCGAACAATGGCTTAGGGAACAAGAGCAGGCGCTCAAGGAAGCCGTGGAGCAAACTCAAGCCAGCCGCAAGCTCGCGGTATATTCATATCGTCAGGGCCTGATCGAAATTCTCACTCTGCTGGACAGCTACCGCAGCACCCTGAATGCCCAAAGCGCACATCTTTCCGTGCAACGGCAGTTGCTCAGTAATCGGATTGATCTTTATCTGGCCTTGGGGGGCGGGGTTTGATGCTTGAAAAAAACCGATTGAAAATTTTCTTGCCCGTTGCACTGTTGCTGACCGGCATTGCCTGCGCCTGGGTGGTTATTGCCACGCGTCCGCAAATGGTGCAGCAAACGCCGAACGCCGAAGTGCCGCTGGTTACCGTGATCCAGGTCGAGCCGCAAACGCTCCGGCTGAATGTTCATTCTCAAGGCATCGTCACGCCGCGTAATGAAATCGATTTGATACCGGAAGTCTCAGGCAAAATCACCCAGCTTCATCCTGATTTTGTCGTAGGTGGTTTTTTTGCACGCAACGACTTGTTGGTGTCCATCGATCCGCGCGATTATGACTACGCAATCGCCCAAGCCCAGGCACAAATCGCCGAAGCCAAACGTCAACTGGCGATGGAAGAAGCCCAGGCCGGCCAGGCGCACAATGAATGGCAAGCCTTGGGCGAAGGCACCGCCACGTCGCTGGCGATGCGTGAGCCGCAACTGGCTGAAGCCCGCGCCAAACTCAAAGCCGCCGAAGCTAGTCTGCTGCAAGCTCAAATCAAACGCAGTCGCTGCGAATTGCGTGCGCCTTTTACCGGACGATTTCAAACCAAGCTTGTGGGCTTGGGTCAAACCATCCAATCCGGCGAAAAGCTCGCACATATCTATTCCACCGATCTTGCCGAAATCAGATTGCCGTTACCGACCGACCAGCTGGCCTATCTCGATTTGCCGCTGGGAGCGGGAGGAGCGCAGTGTGGTGCGGCATCTCTACCCTGTCCCAAAGTCACACTCACTGCCGACTTCGCAGGAGCCTTGCAAACCTGGGAAGGCCGCATCGTGCGTAGCGAAGGAAAACTGGATGACACCACCGGCGTCCTTTATGCCGTCGCCGAAGTAATCAACCCCTACACGCAAAAAGACGGTCATCCGCCACTGCTGGCCGGACTGTTTGTGCAGGCACTGGTACAGGGCAAAGAGCTGCAAAACTTGTTTGTGCTACCCCAAAATGCAATCAATGCCTCCCAGCAGGCGTTGGTGGTCGATGCCGACCTGCAGCTGCGTATTCGCCATCTTGAAGTGTTGCGCAACGAGCCGGATCGTATTCTGGTGAAAGGTGGTCTGAGCGCTGGAGACCGGATTGTGACTTCGGGTATTCAAGTGCCGGTGGAAGGCATGAAAGTCAGGGTTGAATAGCTGTTACAAGGCTCAGTCCACGAAAGTTGGAGTGCAGGCTTCGCCTGCCTGGCAAGCAAAGCTTGCACTCCAGGACAAGGTATTTACTCCGTTGTGCGTAAACTCCGTCCCACGCTATTCAACATGACTGCCTTTCGCCTTGAACCTTTGTATTCTATTTTCCTAACAGCTGAGTAAGTTCCGATGAATTCATCACAATATCGCCCCACCGGCCTGCTGGCTTGGTTTGCCTCCAATCCGGTGGCTGCCAATCTGTTGATGATACTGATCATTATCGGGGGCATCGTCGGTTTTAAGGTGATGGACAAAGAGGTGTTTCCACGCTTTAACCCGCAGCAGATCGATGTTACGGCGGCCTATCCGGGAGCCGGGCCCCTGGAAATTGAGGAATCGGTGTGCGTACGCATCGAAGAGGCAATCAGCGATATGCCGGGGGTCAAGCGGCTGAACAGCGCAATTCAGGAAGGCATATGCACCGTCAAGGTGTCGGTATTACCAGATTACGATCAGGATCAGATTATCAATTCCCTGCGCGGACGCATTCAAAACATTCCCCGGCTGCCGAAAAACCTGGAAAAAATAGACGTACAACCGGCCATTCGCGATGTCGATGACGGCGTTATCTGGGTGGCCTTGCACGGCCCCACCGATCCGCTTACTTTGCAACATTTCGGCGAACACATTCGCACAGACCTTGAACAGATTCCCGGCGTGCTTCGGGTGCGCAATTACGGTGAAATTCCTTATGAAATTGTTATCGAGGTTGCTTCCGCCAAACTGAATCAATATCACTTATCCTTGCACGATGTCACCGAAGCCGTGCGTCGGGCCTCGCTGGATCAGTCGGGTGGACTGGTAAAAACACCTTCGGGCGAATTGCAGCTTAGAGTCAAGGGCAAAGCTCAGGACGCGCTCAGTATCGGCGATCTGGTGCTGCGTACCCATGCCGATGGTACGCGACTGCTCCTCGGTGAAGTCGCCGTGATCCGCGATGGCCTGGAAGAGCGGCTGTCGGAATGGCATCATAACGGCGAGACCGCCCAAGGCTGGGAAATCCATACCAAATACAGCTCTGTCGAAGTGGCGCGTCGCGTGAAAGACTATGTCGCTAAAATGCAGCCGCAACTGCCGGAAGGCTTGGCGATGACCACCTGGTGGGATGATTCGCAGGCTTACGACGAACGGGTGCAGACGCTGGTGGAAGACGGCCTCGGCGGCTTTATGCTGGTGTGTCTGGTGTTGACCCTGTTTTTGCGGTTGCGCGTGGCAGTCTGGGCCGGTGTGGGCATATTCACCTCCGTGCTCGGCGCGTTGTGGCTGATGCCGGTGCTGGATGTCTCCCTCAACATGCTGTCGTTGTTCGGCTTTCTTTTGGCGATGGGCATTTTGGTGGATGACGCGATTATTATCGGCGAAAGCGTGTATTCGCATCAGCAAGACGGGCAAGATGCCGAGGCCAGTCTTGCCGGGGCGATTAACGGCGTACAGGCGGTGGCCTTGCCGGTGATTTTATCGGTGCTGGTGGCTCTGGTGGCGTTCTTGCCGGGGTTGTTCCTGCCCGGATGGGCGGGGCAGATGATGAAGCCGATCTGTCTGGTGATGATTTTGACCCTGGTGTTTTCGCTGATTGAGGCGCTGCTGATTCTGCCCTCACATTTGGCCGCGCCTTATAAGCGTAGGGTGGGCAGCGCTTTTCTGCCCACCTTGCACTCAAAAGATGCGTGGGCAGAAAAGCGCTGCCCACCCTACACATTGGAACGCTTACGGACAACGCTTAACCGTGGCCTGGAGCGATTTGTCGACCGCTACTACCGCCCTTTTTTGCAACGCGCCCTGGACTGGCGTTACCTGACCGTCACCGGTTTTATCGTATTGCTACTGCTGTGCGGCGCATGGCTGGACAGCGGGCGACTGCGCATGTCCCTGCAAGCGGATGTCATCAAGGACAGTTTCTGGGTTTCCCTTGCCTCGCCGCAGGATGCGCCTTACAGCGAAGTGCGCGACCGGGCGCAGCAGGTGGAACAGGCGTTTTTTGCGCTACGCAACGAACTGGACGGCGTAGGCAACGCAAACCACGATCCCAATAAACCCAGTATCGTGGTCGGACTGGAAACCATGATCTGGGAGCATGGCGCCGGTTTCTGGACCGAGTTTTCAGCGGAAGGGCGGCAACGGATCGTCGTCGAAGATTTTATCAATGAGTGGCGCAAACGAGTCGGCAACTTGGGCCGCACCAAGATCGATTTTCTGTACAAGGAAGGCGATGTGCCTTACGACATCGAGTTCGATCTTGGCGCCGCCGACTCCGAACTGCTGCCCAAAGCTGCGGCTGAACTGGGGCGCACGCTGGAAGGCTATCCGGGCGTTTACGATGTGGTCGATTCCAGCGAACCGGGTAAACCGGAAATCCGCCTGACCTTAAAGCCGGAAGCCGAACGCTTAGGGCTGCGTCTTGAAGACTTGTCTGAGCAAGTCCGCCACGGCTACTACGGCGATGAAGTGCAGCGCTTGCAGCGCGGGCGCAATGAAGTCAAAGTGATGGTGCGTTATCCGCGCGAGGAACGCCAGTCGCTGGACAGCTTGGCTGCATTGCCGGTGCAACTGCCGGACGGCCAACACGTGCCGCTGGGCACACTGGCTAAAGTGACCTTAACCCCCGGCGTCGCCAAACTGATCCGGCAGGATCGTCGCCGGGTGCTGAAAGTACAGGCGCGGGTTGATCCGCAAAAAGCCGATGTCAACGCCATTTATGCCGGGCTGGAAACCGGGGAATTGAAAAACCTGCGCTTAAATTATCCCGGCTTGAGCATCACCATCGGTCAAGAACGCCAGGAACAGCAGGCCATGACTGAAGCCTTGGGGCAATACACCCTGATCTCGCTGATGGTAATCTACGTACTGATTGCGGTGCCGTTCCGCTCCTATCTAAAACCGCTGATTTTCCTGCTGGCGGCGCCAGTCGCCTGGTGCGGGGCGGTCATCGCGCACGGGCTGGCAGGTTTGCCGTTGTCGATGGAATCGTTGGTCGGGATGATCGCAGCCAGCGGCGTGGTCGTCAACGACAGTCTGGTGCTGCTGGATTATATGAAAGAACACGCAGACCTGCAAAAGCCGGTTACGGAACTGATTTGCGAAGCCTGCGCCTCACGGTTTCGACCGATCTTTTTGGCCTTTCTGACCAATTTTGCCGGATTTTTACCGGCGCTGTTGGAAACCAGCCCGCAAGCGCAATTTCTGATCCCGATGACCTTGTCCCTATCGGCAGGCCTATTACTGGGCATGGCTGCCAGCCTGATATTAACGCCGGTTTGTTATTCTATTTTAGGCAAGGCTTGAGGTACTCAAAGAATTGGCATAATCAGTTGGCAAGCAAAAAGACGCTTGCCAACCTTACTCGACTAACACTTAATTTATGGTGTCTTGCTTTCATCCAGTACGGCAATCGCTTCCTCACAGCTGATTATATTTTCCTTGTTTTTTAGAATATAGTCGGACAGACGTTCAATGGCCTTCCAATGAGTCGGTGAACTGATGAACTGAAAGGCTTTGTCAAACAGCTCAGCTACTTTTCCTTTGTGCCTGCTTCGATCCGCAATAAAAATATTCAGATATTCATAAACCTTGTTAAGGTCGGATGTGCCGCCGTAATTATGCAGGGCATTAATATTAACCAGTTTGGCATTAAACTGCTCGTCATCACGAAGGGCTACATGTTTTGCTTCCGCCAGAGGCCCTACCAGTAAATTGATCATATCTGCTTCAAAAGCGGTCTGATAGGCGTCTTGTTCTGTGGATGAGAAATAATGAGCGCTCTCAATCAATGCAACCGGCAGGCTATGGATCAGGCGTCCCCCTTCTACGACTGCGGCATAGTGATCATGGGCTAATGAGCAGGTATTTAAAGGGCTGTTTATTTGGCGATCCAAGGCCTTGATGGTGATTTGAAAGTATACCGGCGGCAGTTGTTTTTGTTTGTTGTAAAGATAAATGGCGGCAGCATGACCGGCCTCATGGAAAGCGATTTGTTTGATCAAATCTTGATCTGTAATGGAGTAGGATGCATCAGTTTGGTAATTCCGTTTCATGATTTCACCCGCAGGCTAAACTAAAAAGATGCGGCCAGGGCTGCTGACCGCACATAGAGAGGAAGGATAGCTAAACTCTAATCCTTTTAGGTAAAGGAGCGATCTCAAGAGTTGGACATAGTTTAATGGCTAAAATCAGCCTTGAAAATGTGACCGATTGCCGCGCGACAATTAGCCGCGCAAAATGGCACAGTATCTGCTTTATATTTAAGTTTGCGCCGTGAAAATGCTTCAAAGCCGCATAGTGTCTGGGCTTAAACAAATCATTGTATGAACTACCTAGGCATTTCACATAGCAGAATAAGGCATATGACACACAGTCCTGCTTGGCTGCTTGAATGGCTTTTAATCTAACACGGGAGATAGCATGATTAAATCTGAACTCATTGACGCATTGGCGAAAAAACAGCCCCATTTGGAACGAAAAGATGTGGAATTGGCGGTAGCCTGTATGCTTGAACAGATGAGCAAGGCGCTGACGACTAACGATAGAATAGAAATCCGGGGCTTTGGCAGTTTCTCCCTGCATTACCGCCCGCCTTATATTGGTCGAAATCCTAGGTCGGGAGCGGAATTAAAATTGCCTGCCAAATATTTTATCCATTTCAAACCGGGCAAAGAATTACGGCAGCGGGTTGATGTGTTAAAGGCGGCTTGCCGGATTAAACAGAAGGCCTAGTTTTAAATAAAAAAGCGGTGACCAAGAAAGTCCTCAGCCACCGCTTAACAATACCGGCTTTTTTATTGACCGATAGATTGACGCATATGGGTCATTGCTTCTTCGGTATGCTTGGTACCCTCAGCTGCATGGCCTTTTTTAGCGTGATCTATGGCTTCTTTTAAATGTTTAACCGCATCTGTCATGTGCACATGCGCTTCGGCATGTTCTTTTTCAGCTTCTTCAGCATGCTTTAAACCTTCTTCCGCATGTTTAAGTAGCTGGTCGGCATGCCCGTCCTGTCCATGGGCCGTAGCCATAGCCGAATGCTCCAGCGCTTGCGCTGTATGATGCTCGGTGGCATTAGCTTGAGCGCTTAAGCCAAGAGCGAGAGTAGCCATTAATACGACAATATATTTTAATTTCATGAGAATTTCCTTAAATGATGAGTCGGTTTTACAGCACCGTATCACCCGCAGTCAAAGAAGACGTTTGGGCATTACGGTTGACGTTAGTATAGCGTATTCCAGCTGCTGTGTAAGTTAAGGCATTGTTACACTCCTTTAGAAATTGTTGAGGATAATTTTTCCGCCCGACAGCACAAGATCGGGGTATTCCAGTGTTTTTAGATCATGGGTAGGGTCGCCTTTGACGGCAATCATATCAGCCGGTGCTCCGGGTTGCAGGGTGCCCAGCAGCGGGATATTCAAATACCGGCCTGACTTCGATGTCGCGCTACGCAACACCTCAAGCGGCTGCATGTTTGCTGCATGCATCATGGCGATAAGCTCCTGCGCATCGATGCCCCAGGGAATGTCCGGGTGCGCTATTTCAGCTCCGTACAACAATTCCCCGCCCAACGCCGCAAAGACACCGGCATTATGGGCAACAGCCGGACACTTCGATAAGGTATCCAACGTGGTGACTATTGTTACCTTTTGCGCCACCGCTTTTTTTAGCAAGGCAGCTGGAATAATGTCGCATGGCATATGCGCCCATTCATCAACGCCCGCATCAATCGCAAGCTTTGCGCCGTTTGCCTCCCCTATATGCGCCGTTACTTTGCGGCCCTGTTTATGCGCTTCATCGACTATCGCCTTGACGATATTTTCCGGCAATAGCGGCCATGCTTTTTTCGACGGGGAAGCCCCGTGATGCTTTACACCGGGGTGATGATGCCCGGCCCAAGGCGCGCCCGGTTCGCCGCCAGGTTCCAGCGCGACCTTAATTATGACCGAACCGCCGCTAACAAGGCTGCGCACGATTTCCCGCGCTTGCTGTTCCGTGGCAACGGCTATGGCGATATTTTCAGCTCCCAATTCTGGAATCGGATAACCGCCGGGCGCAGTAATAATCGGCCCGGAAGTCAATACGCGCAAGTTGCCGTCGCCGCCGTAAGGCTGGAGCAAAGGCCCGCCCACATCCCGTAGCGTGGTGATGCCATGCCTTAAAACAGTATCAGCCGGAATATGATGAAAGCCCAGATGGGCATGCAGTTCGATAAAACCGGGCAACAAGGTTGCATCGCCCAAATCGATGACTTTCGCGTCAGTGGATTTGAATGCTTCGCGGGTGTCAATTTGGGCGACAACTCCGCCTCTCACTAATACCGAAGTATCCGTTCTGATGGCATTGCCGTCAAATAAGCGCGCGGCATGAATAAGAACGGAAGTTTGCTCCGTTGCTTGGGCGATAACCGGGAATAAAGAAAAGGCTGTTAAGGCTAAAAACAATACGAGTTCGATTGGGGAATGTATTTTCATTATCACGCGATTTGGCATTTCATGTCCTTTTAAACCGAGCGTGCGCTATTCAATCAATAAAGGTGTTAGGAATGTTCAAAGCCAGCTTTGAACTCCAGCGTTAAAGGAGTCCAAAGCTGGCTTTGGATAGATTTGAAAAGGCTGATGCTTGGCGCATTGTCAGCAACTCAGCGTTCGCGGCGCAGCGCGTGGGAATGAAGCAAAGTTACCGTCCCCTTCGACTGCACTCAGGACAGGCATGGCACTGGATACCGGCAATCCCTGCCGGGATGACGACATTCCCAACAAATTAATAAGTGATTTCTATACCGCCATAGAAAGACAACGGCGCCCCGGCATTTAACATCGCACTTGTTGCTGTTGCGGTGTTCATAATATTGGTATTAGCAACGTATTTGGTATCCAGCAAGTTCCGGCCTTCGAGAAACACCTTGTAATGCTTATCAGACCAGCCGGTACGCATGCCCAGCAGGCCGTAAGAATCAATCTTATAGGTATTCGCGTAATCCCCCCAACGCTTACCCACCACATCGAAAGTAGGCCCCATAAAGAAACCGTTCGCATGGTGATAGAGAGCCTCGCCTTTTAAGAAATATTTGGGCGCTGCCGGTAAAGCATTGTTAGCGTAAGTGCGGTCATTATCAAAGTTGAAATGATTGATAGTGTAGGTCAGCACAGGTTTGATGGTATGCGTACCCTTGCCATCCAGGGCAAAGCTGCCTCCAACCAAACCTTCAACACCCGCGTGAATGGTATTGTTAAAGTTCGATGCAATAGCAGATCCGCCTGCCGGGGTAGTGGATAGAATTTCGTTATTAAGCCATGAATAATACAGCGATAAATCCCAGTTCACAGCGTTTAAATTGCCGACTTTTTGATTGCCGCGCGTACCTATTTCGACAGCTGTGCCTTCCATTGCCTTTAGATTGGTGGTGCTTGAGCCAGCGGTAATGTTATCCGATATATTATAGTTAGTCGGTGGCGCGTATAACCGGCTGACGTTGCCATACAGGCTGGAATTCTTGGTCAGGTTATACATCAAGCCTAAACTCGGATTAATGCCGGAATAGTCATTGCTGGGGTTGCCGCCTCGAGCATAAACATTGAAGTTGGCGTCCTGGGGAATAGCTAATCTTGCATTATTGACTTCACGGTGTGCAAACACGCCTTGCAAGGCGGGTGTCAACGTCCATTTATCAGTAAGATGCCAATGATCCTGGGCAAAAATTTCGACATTATCGGCTTCCTTGGTGATTTGATTGGTCATAGGCCCGCGATTGCCGCCGACATTCGTGTAGTTGCCGCCTTTATCCGAATTGGTGCCGTAATTTACGCCCAGCAATAATTCGTGGCTGTCCAAACGCAGGTTGTAGCGCGCGGACGTACCCCAGTCCTGCTGGACAGAATCGACCAGCAGACTAAATCTGTCCGCCGTATCGCCAGGGAAAAAATGCACCGTATCCACTATCGGATGATAAAGGTGCTGGTTTTCAAAAGAAAAACCGACATCGAGAGAGCTTTTGTCATCAATAGTCCAGGTTGTTTTGTTGGCGACACGCTCGGTCTCGGTATTAAGCTGGTAATTACCGCCGATAGCCTGGGTGCTGGCCTGATAGGGGTTGGCGTCGAATTGCGTCCGAGTCAACTGCCCCGGCAACTGTTGGTCATTTTTAACGTAGCTCACAAACGTACGGTTAACGATGGAGTTGGTGATTTGCCAGCCGAAGTTGCTGTAAAGGCCAAAGCGATCCTGCTTGTTATGGTCACGATAGCCGTCCCATTCTTTTCCTTCTAGCGTCAACAAGCCGTCAAAGCTGTCATTGAAAACCTTGCTGACCGTTCCGCGACCGAGAAATTGACCGAAACTGCCGCCGCTGAGCGAGAGCCTTGCGGTAGGACTGTCATGAGCAGTGGGCGATGTAAAATCGACAGCACCTCCCATTGAACTTGCTCCATACTTAAACGCATTGCCACCTCGCGCAACGGTCGCAAAACTGGAGGCCAGCGGATCGATCATGCGGTTGTGGTTGTTACCGTCAGCGGCAGTGACCGGCATACCATCTTGCAGATATTTAACTCCACTCCCAGCAAAATTATTGGCATCCAGATTCGAACCGCGACTGGAAATAAACACTTCGTCATTACCGCTTTGGCTAGTCGCCCAAACGCCGGGCACATAGCGGAAAAAATCCGCTACGCTGGATACGTTACGATCATGCAGTCCATTTATATCGACCAAGCTGACGCCTCCTGGCGAAAGAGCAACTTCTGCACTTGCTGCGGCAAGTTTCTGATCGCTTTTTTCGGTCACCTCCATCGTTTTAAGTACGAAAGGTTTTTCGGCTTCGGCGGCTTTAGCGGGTTTGGATTTGGTTTTTTTACCCGCCGCCTTTGCAGATTCAGCGGCAGTCTTCGGCTGGTCTTGCGCCATCACGACGGTGCTGGATAGTAAAAAGGAAATAAACAGGGGGCTGCTTAACTGTAAAAGTCTGGCAGATCGATTGGAGCGTATGAATTTCATGATAATTCCAACGTAGTAGGGAAACACGCCTCAGTATTGGCTGAGAATTTGTCTATTCGATGCCCAATCAATATTTGGACTCGGCTCGAATACAGTGGGCAGATACTACCCAATAACAGCAGTGGTTTCCTTGCGCATTCGTATGGCAAACAGAGTATTTCTTATGCCAAAAGTAGGATTGTGTGATATGCCATAGTTTTTCTGTTTTAGTGTGTGATATGCCGCACTTTTGCTAAGAGAGGCCTTGCATTGAACGCCGAAAACAATCATTAAATCCATGAAAATATATCGATAACAGCTCAAGGCCTGATTCGTGCTTTATAAATAGGATAGTTCTAAGAGGCTGCAATCATGGAAACAAAACCAACGACAACAAGACGGTGGAGCATCACCAGCGACGAGCTGCAAGTGCACCGGAAGAATGACTGCCTGCATCAGTCCTTGCCGGAAGATTTGGGGGTGGGACACTCTGCCATATTTCAGCTCGATCAGGATTTGAGCTATATAGAAACCCGCTACACGACATCGAAAGACTTGGCTGTCTTGAGCCGGATAGACTATCAGGAGCCGCGCCTGATGGTTACGCTGGGTTTAAAAGGACAATCCCGCTTTACCGGCAATCACGGCGATGAGCTTGTTTTCCGCGAAGGCTATACGGCTATCACAACCATCCAATCCAGCATAGGCGAGCGCCAATACCAAGCCCATAAACCCACGATGCAGCTCCGGTTCGCACTGAGCAAAAATTGGCTGAACCGGTATTTTGGCGAAAGCAAGGCGGCGCAGTTGCTTGGCAAAAGCGACACTCAACTATTAAACTGTCAGCCCATCTCTCCACAGGCAATGTGCGCCGCGCATCAGCTACTGAATTGCAGCGCATCAACAGAAACAAGCCGGATATTCATGCATGGTCAAGCCATGTCGCTGCTGGCTGTTGAATTAATCCCTCTTTCTGACGACAAACGCCGCAATTTGACAAGATTGGATCAAAAAGACGCCGCCATAGCAAAGTCGGCACGGGATATTTTGTTGCGCGAATTTAGGAATCCACCGTCAGTTGAAGATCTGTCAAAACGGGTGGGAACCAACCAATTCAAATTAAAGCAGTTATTCCACCATTTTTTCACCAACACGCCTTATGGGTTATTGCTGGAAATCAGAATGAATAACGCCTATCAGTTGCTGGAATCGACGCAGTGTCAAGTGAGTATTGCCGCAGATTTGGTCGGCTACAGCCATGCCAGTAATTTCAGCGCTGCATTCATAAAACATTTTGGAATTTCACCCAAGGCTCTCCAAAAACACTAAGGAATATGCACGAAACAAGATCACCAAGAAACATCTAAATCACCCTTTATTAACCGTCGAGTTGCATCAAAAAACCAGGAAAACCCTCAACCCTTTGTGCATAAGTCAGCCGCAAAGCTACACGCCGTTAATTAACCCTCACCAGCCGCCCCCCCCATTTCTTCTCATTCCCATACGAAAGAGACTGTGAAAGCATCCGTTTAAAAAAATTAAAGAATAACCTCGAAGTTTAACGTCTTGAAATTATTAACAATCCTGACAGAATCCACATAATGGGTATTTTTTATACCTATAAAACACCCTTATATACCCATATAAATTAATGATTTTTTTGATTAAAATGAGTAATACTGCTCGGTTGCAACAATAGATTGTTTCAATAGGCCACTTAAAACTAACATTACTTGGATAACTTGCCAATCAATCTAACTGGGATAAGCAGGCTTATATGTTAGATAAGCCATTTGTGGGTTCATGGCTCATCCATTTTTGAACCTTCATCGGTATTTATTGCAACAATAGAATGCTTTAATAGCCAACATTACTTGGATAGTTTGTCAATCAATCTAACGAGGATAATGAACATTATGTATTCAATTGAAGCTTTTCCATGGAATAAAAATTTCGAAAGTGGCGTTCCTTTGATTGATGAACAACACAAGCGACTGGTGGAGTTGTTAAATGCATTGGCCGGTCATTTGGATTATCAAGCTGATATGCCAACTTTTAGCCAGATGTTCAATGAATGGGTTCAATATACCGGTTACCATTTTTCGGTTGAGGAAGGTATTTGGCATGAGTTCTTTCCTGAGGATGACTGGGAAATAAATCATCAGGCTGATCACAGTAGATTTCTGGATAAAGTAAGCACATTAATGAGTGAAGAAAATACCAATCCTTCGGATCAGATGATTAGTGAAATTATCAAGTTTTTGACTCAATGGCTGACCTTTCACATTCTGGATGTCGATATGCGCATGGCCAAAGTCGCGTTGGATGTAAAATTAGGTAAACCGTTAGAGCAAGCTAAACATGAGGCGATAGCCTTGCCGTTGCAACTGGCAGAATGCAAGAAAGAATCTAAAGAGCTCAATATTGCGTTCAATGTTCTGCTTAAAAACCAGCAAACGGATAAGCAAGAGTTCCAATGCGCGATCTCAGACATGACAAATATGACTGTCTTTCCTTTCCTGAAAAAGTTGCAACATCTGAGTGCCAATAGGCATCAAGCCGACTTGCTCAACATACTTGAAGCCAATCTGGAGCATCTGATTAAGACTTACGGGCGTGCAAACACGCTATCTTCCGCCTACCTGCGATTAACCCCCGTTGAGATACAGGTGGCATCGATGATCAAACAAGGGCAATCCACAAAAACAATCGGGAGGACTTTGAACATCGCATCGAGTACCGTTAGCACTCACCGAAAGCATATCCGCAAAAAACTCAACTTAGACGGAACAACCAACCTTTACAGTTATTTGATGTCATTGACTGATTAACACAACTCGGGGAGTCGCTATTTTTGCGAAAGCTTTTATGAGCATCCCTGCCCAACAAGCGGCAAAAAACACATAACCGCCAATGCCTGCGGCTGCCCCAGCCGTCCCTGCTTCATTCGTTGGATACCCAACAAGGGGTATCCAACTTCATTCTCGCAATGACTCGACGCGACTTCGGAAAGCTTGCATTTTCACTACGCAAAAAGACGCTTTGTGAAAACACATGCTCTATCGCTTCTGGGGACTACTCGACTCCTGTTTCGCAATGACAGCAGACAATCCCCCTAGTCTAGTTCTACTTTGTCAGATTCAATGAACGCACAATTCAGACTCGTCATTCCGGCAGGGATTGCCGGAATCCAGGCTCCATGGATGGATTTTAGCTTACCGTCCCTGGCACTGGATCCCCGCTCCCGGCGGGGATGACGATCTTGTGTGTAATCTGACAAAGTAGAACTAGGCAGTTTTCACATAATGGGTATTTTTTATACCCATATAACACCTATTATTTCATTACATAACATACTGATTTTATTGATTAAAAATTATAGATGTCATTTTGTTGCAACAATAGAATGTTTTAATAAACCCACAAAATTAACATGCTTGGATAACTCGCCAATCAATCTAACGGGCTGTATTAAACATTATGTATTCAATTGAAGTTTTTCCATGGAATAAAAATTTCGAAGTTGGTGTTCCTTTGATTGATGAACAGCACAAACGACTGGTGGAACTGTTAAATGCATTGGCCGGTCACTTGGCTTATCAATCCGATATGCCAACTTTGAGCCACGTGTTCAATGAGTTGGTTCAATATACCGTTTACCATTTTTCGACAGAGGAAGATATTTGGCATAAGTACTTCCCTGAAGATGCCTGGGAAATAAATCATCAGGGTGATCACAGTAGATTTCTGGATAGAGTAAGCACATTAATGGGCGAAGAAAATACCAATCCTTCGGATCAGATGATTGATGAAGTTATCAATTTTTTGACCCAATGGCTGGCCTTTCACATTCTGGATACCGATATGCGCATGGCTAAAGTTGTGTTGGCCCTGCAATCAGGTAGTCCATTAGAGCAAGCTAAGCTACAAGCCGACAATGAAATGAGCGGCGCGACAAAAATAATTATTGAAAGTATGCTTTCCATGCACAACGCACTTTCTTCACGCACCTTACAGCTGGCAAAAGCCGAACAAGAAAGTCAGGCTGCTCTGGATCGCCTTCAAAAAATTGCCAGCCAGGTACCTGGGATGGTCTTTCAGTTCCAACTATTTCCAGATGGTAGTTCTTGCCTTCCTTACGTTAATGAAGCCATTCGCACTATCTATCGGATAACCCCGGATGAAGTCAGCAAAAATGCGGCCAAGATGTTTTCAGCCTTACATCCAGAGGATCAGGAAAGAATTAGAGCTTCCTTTAGGACATCTGCGCAAGACTTAACGCCATGGTGTCAGGAATTTCGCTTGAAGTTCGATGACGCCCCAATATGCTGGTTATTTGGAAATGCATTGCCTCAGCAGCAGGCAGATGACTCCGTGCTTTGGCATGGTTTCATTACTGACATCACCCAGCAAAAGCAGGATGAGGCAAACCTTCGCATTGCCGCCACCGCCTTTGAATTACAGGATGCTATGTTAGTTACCGATGCCAACAGGGTCATCCTCAACGTCAATCAGGCATTCACCAAAATCACTGGTTACAGTGCCAAAGAAGCGATTGGTAAAACCCCTCAAATACTCAGTTCAGGACGGCATGATAGAGATTTTTATGCGGCAATGTGGGAGAGCATTAATAGTACGGATGCATGGCAGGGTGAAATATGGAACCGACGTAAAAACGGTGAAGTGTATCCTCAATGGCTTATTATCACGGCGGTGAAGGAACCTTATGACATAAGCCGACAGGTCAACAATTATGTTGCATCGTTTTCCGATATTTCTTCACGAAAAGCGGCAGAGGAGGAAATTAAACAACTGGCTTTTTATGATCCGCTTACTCAACTCCCTAATCGCCGACTGTTGCAGGAGCAATTGAAACACAGTATCGAAATTGAACGGCGCGATGGCAAGAAACTGGCATTATTGATGCTTGATTTGGATCGTTTTAAACAGGTCAATGATAATTTTGGACATTTGACAGGGGACGAGTTACTGCATCAGGTTGGTGTTCGCATGTTGGCGAGAATACGTGACGTAGATCTGGTGGCACGCCTTGGTGGGGATGAATTTGTTGTAGTCTTAGAAGACATTGTACGTCCAGAAGATGCTGCACGGGTGGCTAATGAAATCATTTCCGTCTTAAGTAAACCTTTTTACTTAGCATCGGGTACTGATGTAAATATTGGTGTCAGCATCGGTATCAGCTTGTATCCAGAACACGGTGACAACTATGGAGCGCTCATGAGTGCCGCTGATGCTGCGTTGTATCAAGCAAAGGATCAAGGGCGCGGCTGTTATTCCTATTTTTCCGAAGAATTGACGCTCGTAGCCCGTGAGCGCATTGCATTGGAAGCGCGTTTGCGTAGAGCGATAGAGCATAGGGAATTACGTGTTTTCTACCAACCGCAGGTGGATATTGCCAGTGGCTTCATAGTCGGAGCAGAGGCTTTGGTGCGCTGGCAAGACCCTGTAGAAGGGTTGATTCAGCCGCTACGATTTATTCCCATCGCTGAAGAAACAGGGCTGATTTTGCAAGTTGGCGAATGGGTGTTACGAGAAACCTGTAGGCAAGGCAGGCAATGGCTAGATGAGGGGTTGCAGCCAATCACCTTGGCAGTCAACGTTTCCCCTCAGCAATTTTGTCGCGGCGATCTTAGTAATTTGGTTGCCACTTGCTTAAGTGAAACAGGATTCCCAGCCGAATACCTGGAATTAGAAATGACTGAAAGCGGATTGATGGAAAAAAAGGATGATGTTTTAGCGCTCCTGAACGAATTACGCTCTCATGGCGTCCGTCTTGCTATTGACGATTTCGGCACAGGCTTTTCATCGTTGGCTTATCTCAAGCACTTTCCGCTGGACGTGCTAAAAATCGACAAAAGTTTTATCGATGATATTCCCTATTTAAAAGAAGATATGGAAATTGCCGCCACTATTATTTCCATGGGGCATATTCTGGGTTTTAAAGTTCTGGCGGAAGGCGTTGAAACGCCAGAACAACTGACGTTTTTGCAAGAAAAAAAGTGTGATAGCTATCAAGGTTACATTAAAAGTCCGGCCGTACCTGCGGAAGCATTTGTTGAGCTGTTACGGGAACAAGAAATTAATTATATTCCATCTGATATAAAAAAAACCTTGGATATTGAGATTACTCGTCAAGAGGTATGAATTTTATTATTCACCAATTATTCATGAAATTACAAGAGGAATAATTATATGTTTAGTCATGATTTGCTTTGCTTCATTTCCAATCTTATTCACTAATATTTGTAACTATTCACCGTAAAAAGAAATAGAACACGGATAGGACAGATTTACACGGATTTTTTAATATATTCTGGGCTTTTAATCAGTGATTATCCGTTTAATCAGTGTCATCCGTCGACTGCATGGATGCAGGAGGTAGAGCAATGCAGGAGCAATTGCCGAGTTCCATTAATCATTTTTAGCATACGCTGAATAGTTACTAATATTTAATGATTATGCAACCATTTTAATTACATTATGAAACTGAATATTAATGAAAATAAATGTACCCGATGCGGCTCTTGTGAACCCGAGTGTCCAAATGAAGCTATTTTTCAGACTGATGATGTGTATGTAATTGACACTAAGTTATGTGACGGATGTGTGCGTTACGGAACCCCTTTATGTAAATTATTATGCTCTAGCAACGCCATCCACGAAATCAAAGACAGCGTGTATAAGAAGTATTTAGGTTTACGTATATTTAATTAATTAATTATTATTATTAATTAAAGCCCCCTATATTCAATTTCTATTTACAATCGATAATTAACTGGAAAAATAACTCATGCAAATTAATATGCCGGTAACCAACGTGGAATGCACCGTTCTGGAAAGTGATTCCATTGTTTCAAAGACCGATTTAAAAGGAATAATCACCTTCATCAATGAAGACTTTATTCGGATCAGCGGATTTAGCGAAGAGGAACTGCTTGGCGCACCGCATAGCATAGTACGCCATCCTGATATGCCGCCAGAAGCTTTCGATGACTTGTGGAAAGCATTGAAAGCAGGCCGCCCATGGACAGGGGTGGTCAAAAACCGCTGCAAAAATGGCGATTATTATTGGGTGTTGGCCAATGCCGCGCCTATCTACGAAAACAATCAACTTGTCGGCTATATGTCTGTCCGTAGCAAACCCAGTTATGAACAAGTCACCGCGTCAATCTCAGCTTACAAATTATTCCGCGAAGGCAAGGCCGACAATTTAAAAATACAGGATGGAAAAGTCGTTAAATCAACGTTATTAACAAAACTTGACCTGTTTAAGAATCTTAACGTCCAATCCCGTTTAACAACAGTTATTGCAATCGCATCGATTTTGTTATTGGTCGTTGGCGGCATAGGGCTTTTTGGCATGAGCAAGACCCATGACGGATTGCGAACAGTGTATGAGAATCGCACTCTTCCCATAATGCAAATTTCAGCTATCCAAAAACTGCTCCTGACGAACCGGCTGCGCATCACCGCCAGCCTGATGACGCCAACTCCTGATGTTATTCAGAAAAACACAGCCGAAGTGGAACAAAACATCGCTGAAATCACCAAAATATGGGATGCATATACAGCTAGCGCACTCAGCCCGGAAGAAAAAAACCTGGCTGACAAATTTGCCGAAAATAGGAGACACCTCGTTCTGGAAGGCCTAAAGCCGGCTATCACAGCTTTGCGTGCTAGTGACTTCCCACTGGTAAATAACATTATTACGGATAAGATTCGACCTCTCTATGAATCAGTGGACGAGGGAGTTCAAAACCTCATGCAAATGCAGGCTAAAATCGCCAAGCAGGAATATGAGGCATCAGGACTACGTTATAACAACATTCAGTACACCGCTATTAGCTTAATAGTAGTTGGTATTACGATGATCCTGTGGATAGGCATCGTTTTAATCCGCTCAATTGTGTACCCTCTTAGAACGGCAGTTGAACATTTCGGTCAACTGGCTCAAGGTAATTATTGCAACACCATTGAAATTGAACGTCAGGATGAAATTGGCAAAGTAATGGACTCGCTTAAAGCGATGCAGACAAAGCTCGGTTTTGATGTTGATGAAATCAAACGTTTCTCTGATGAGAATTTGCGCGTCAAAATTGCATTGGACAGTATCTGCACCGGAGTAATGATTGTCGACAATGACCGTAACGTCGTTTATTCCAATAAACCGGCAATCGATATTCTTGACAAGAGTGAAGCTGATATACGTGTACTGGCACCTGGATTTTCAGTTGCCAATTTCGTAGGCACTAATATTGATGATTTTCACAATAAACCAGCGCATCAGGCCCAGTTACTGTCATCTTTGACGGAAACCTATAAAGCCAGCTTGATGCTGGGTGATCGCACCATGGTGGTGACAGCCAGTCCGATGTTTGATGCGCAAGGCCAACGACTGGGTACGGTCGCCGAATGGCTGGATCGAACTGCTGAAGTCGTTATGGAAAAAGAGGTGTCCGATTTTGTGATTGCCGCAATTATGGGCAATTTTTCCAAACGTTTCGATTTACAGGGTAAAACAGGCTTTTTGCGCGAGCTGGGCGAAAGCCTCAACCAGCTTTTACAAGCCAGTGAAACCGGTCTCAATGAAGTAGTGCGCGTACTGGGCGCTTTATCCCGCGGCGATCTGACTGAAACTATAACCAATGATTATTCCGGCATCTTTGGGCAGCTCAAGAATGACTCCAATACCACGGTAGAAAACCTCAAAGACATTATTAGCCAAATCAAGGAGGCTACAGACAGCATTAACACAGCGTCTAAAGAAATTGCCGCAGGCAACAATGATTTGTCCCATCGCACGGAGGAGCAAGCCGCAAGTTTGGAGCAAACTGCCGCCAGCATGGAAGAATTAACTTCTACAGTGCAGGCCAATAGTCAAAATGCCAAGCACGCTAACCAGCTTGCTGTTGATGCATCCAATATAGCAGGCAAAGGTGTCACAGTAGTCGGCCAAGTCGTTACAACCATGGAAGACATCAATGAAGCCTCACGTAAAATTGTCGAAATTATCTCAGTGATCGATGATATTGCTTTTCAGACCAACATTCTTGCTCTCAACGCCGCAGTAGAAGCGGCTCGTGCAGGGGATCAAGGCAAAGGTTTTGCTGTTGTCGCAGTAGAAGTCCGCAACCTGGCGCAACGTGCGGCATCGGCTGCCGGAGAAATTAAAAAGCTGATTGGTGACTCGGTGGAAAAGGTTGAGGACGGCACTAAACTAGTCAATCAAGCAGGAAAAACCATGGAAGAAATCGTTAACTCCATTCGGGGCGTGACTACCATCATGTCAGAAATTAGCGCCGCTTCAATGGAACAAACGTCTGGCATTGAACAGGTCAATCAGGCTATTGGCCAAATGGATGATGTAACCCAGCAGAATGCGGCCTTGGTGGAACAAGCAGCCGCGTCAGCAATGTCACTGGAAGATCAAACTCAAAACTTATCAGTCACGGTAAGTAGCTTTAAAGTGGATGATCGGTCAAACAGTATTCTTGATGCCTTTGTAAATAGAGATGGTTCCCAAATAAATACCGGCGTTACTCACCTCCCAGTTCAGCGAAGACAATCTGAGCAGGCAACCCTGAATACAAGAAATAGCCCAAACAATCTTGCCCAAAAGAAAACCGTAGCTTTAACATCACAGTCGAATAGTGACGAATGGGAGGAATTTTAAATGACAAAGACTGAACAACTTGAACGGGAATTAAACCAAAAAACATTGGAGTTAACCGAAATCTTAGAATCCCAATGTTTGTTGCGGAACACACTGAGAAATAACACTAAAACCATGGAAGGCATTAGAAGTCTGCTTCAACAAGTAAACGCCAAATTAAAACATTCACATGAATATATTTCCACGTTAGAACAGGAAAATTTTTGTCTTAAATTATCATGCGATGAATGGATGAAACGAGCCATAGAATTTCAATTTAAGGCTTTAAGCGATAGTGATACGACAAAATAAATTAACTGTGGTTACCAGAAATTGAATTGAGCGAAGGTGTCCCTAATTCTGACCTTGCCCAAGGCCTGCCCAAAAGACATAGAGGTAACTTACAACAAATAAAATTCCGCAAAAAAACCTAATTTATATACATTTCAACAAACTGCATCATTCACCTCTTTTTTTTATCATGTGCAGAAATATTCATGTCATCATGAAGAAATATCCACGTCATAAAAGCCGCCTATTCTAACGTCAACCTCAAAATTCTCAGGTGGACTCAGATGTCGGATCTACGCAAAGAAATAATCAATATCCTTGACGGCAAGCTATTAACGCCACATTTTCAGCCCATTGTTTCATTGACCCAGAAAAGAATCCTGGGCTACGAAGCGCTGATCCGTGGCCCATCCGATAGTGCGCTGCATAGCCCGTTTAATTTATTCACCACGGCCGAGCAATTTAATTTAAGCACCCGCCTTGAATTCCTCTGCCGGGAGATAACCATACAACGCTACGCCGATCTGGGCATTAAAGAAAAGCTGTTTATTAATGCCAGCCCTTTGGTGCTGCTGCAACCGGAATTTAAAAAGGGCGAAACACTCAGATTGCTAGACCAATACGGCGTTAATCCCCGTTCTGTAATCATTGAATTAACCGAGCACAAGCCCGCCGATAACTACGAAATCATGCGCGCTTCGGCCAAACATTACCGAAGCATGGGCTTTGAAATCGCCCTCGACGATTTGGGCGCAGGTTATTCCGGGTTAAGGCTATGGGCGGAACTGCTGCCTGAATACGTAAAAATAGACAAGCACTTTATCCACGCTCTCCATGACGACCCGGTCAAGCTTAATTTTGTCCGCTCGATCCAAAGTATGGCGGTCTCTCTTAATTGCAACGTCATTGCCGAAGGCATCGAAACCGAAGAAGAATTTAAAGCCATCGAAAAACTCGGCATTGCCCATGCCCAAGGCTATTATTTTGCCCGGCCAACGGCTATTCCCTTAGAAAAAATAGATAGCTCGCTGTTTACTATCAACTACGCGAACGATAGCAAAACCGTCCCGTTTAATAACGCCACCACGGCTATCGATATTATCAGAGACATCACGCCTATTTCCGCAAAAACCATCATCAGCGACGTAATGAACCTGTTCCATCATAACGGCGAACTCACCATGCTGCCGCTGGTTGACGACAATATGGCTTCCGGCATTATTTTTCGCGACAAGTTCCTTACCAAGCTGTTCTCCAGCCGGTACGGCATCGACCTGCACGGGAAAAACCCGATCAAAACCTTTATCGAAAATACCCCGTTATGCATCGATAAGAACATGCCTATCGATTTGGTCAGTAAACAGCTGACCTCACTGATGACCAATGACCCGGCTTTCATCATCACCAGTAACGGCGAATATATGGGCGTAGGCACCTTGCTGGACTTGCTCGCCGAATTCACCCGCCAGCAAATTGACAGCGCCAAACACGCCAATCCCCTTACCTTATTGCCGGGCAGCGTTCCGATCAATAACCAAGTCAACCAACTGCTGGCCAACAAGATACCGTTCAGTTTCGGCTACTTCGATCTGGACAACTTCAAGCCCTTTAACGATGTTTACAGCTACGATGCGGGCGACGACATCATCAAGGCCGTTGCCAATACGCTGAGCAATCACATCCCCGCAGAGAGCGGCGTGGTAGGCCATATCGGCGGCGATGATTTTATCGTGATTTTTACCTGCGACGACTGGTTAATCCGCTGCGAGAATATACTGGAAACCTTTAAAAATACCGTCCCGGCCTATTACAGCGACAAGGATATTAAAGCCGGCGGCATTCATACTGAAAACAGGACGGGAGAAAAATGCTTTTTTCCTTTGGTCAGCCTGTCCATCGGCCTAGTGGATTCGGAATCAACCAATCTATGCCAGTCTCATGTCGATATAGCCGATTTAGCCTCCGAGGCGAAAAAAATGGCTAAAAAAATCAGCGGCAACAGCCTGTTTATTAACCAACGTATGAGCGCAAAAAACTCAGAAACATTTCAATCCGCAGTACGAAGTCCAGCTGCCAAACTGCATGCTGTTAATTAAGCGTAACTTTAAATTAAACCCCACCTAAAGAGGTTCATCATGCTTAAAACTATCAGCTTTAAAGCCCGCATACTGCTCGGTTTTCTTTCCATCATTAGCTTGATGATGGTCATTTCCGCATCGAGTTTAATTAACTTATCCAACACCGACCGCGACCTGACCGAAATCAACAATACCCTGTTGCCCAATGCCCTGCTGATGGGACAAATGGCGCGCGATATTGTGCTGGTGCATCAGTTTTTATCCGACGTCTCGGCCTCCCATTCTGCTGCCGGATATGGCGATGCAGAAAAATCCGTTCAAGACTTTAAACAGGGTTTATCGCAGTTCCGAGAGCATATCGTCGGCAATACCGCAAAGATCAAGGAAGTAGACATACTTGAGGCAAACTTCGACCGGTTTTACCAGGACGGCAAGCGCATGGCCTTAGCCTATACCGACGAAGGCCTGGAAGCCGGCAATGCAATCATGCAGGACTTCGATCACGAGTCATACAAGCTGTCCTCGCAAATGATCAAGCTCAGGAATGCCGAGGTCAACGCCGCCAAATTTCACGTCAACAGCATTACCGAAACCACGCATCAGGTATCAGCCGTGTTGTGGACGATGTCGCTGGCAATTATCACCCTGGCATTGGGCATCGCTTTCTTTTTAACCCGCCATCTGAGCAAACAAATCGGCATCGATCCCCTCTATGCCAAAGGCATCGCCAAGGAAATTGCCGCAGGCGATTTGTCCCGGTCTATCCAACTGGATGAGGGCGACAAAGACAGCCTGCTGCATGCGATAAAAAACATGCAACAAAAACTGCTGGCCCGCAGGACGGCGGAACATAAAGCGGCGGAAGAAATCCTGCGCATAAAAATGGCCCTGGACAACACCAGCATCGGCATCATGATTGCGGACAACGACCGCAACATCATCTACGTCAACAAATCGGTGGTGAACGCATTCGGGAAAATAGAGACAGAAATCCGCAAGCAAATCCCCTCTTTCTCGACTACAGCCCTGGTCGGCAGCAATATGGACGACTTTTACCAGAATCCCGAACAAAGAGCGGAATTGCTTGCCGACTTGACTGGTACACACAGTGAAGACCTGCCGCTGGGCGGCCGCACCATGACGATCGTTGCCAACCCGGTTATCAATCAGCAAGATCAGCGTATCGGCACCGTCACCGAATGGCATGACCGCACCGCCGAAGTCGCCGTGGAAAAAGAAGTGTCCACTATCGTGGTTGCGGCCAGTATGGGCGACTTTTCCAAACGCTTTGACATACACGACAAAACCGGCTTTCTGCGTGAACTGGGCGAAGGCCTGAACCAGATGCTCTACACCAGCGAAACAGGCATTAATGATGTGGTTCGCGTACTTGGTTCGCTATCCCGTGGCGACCTGACCGAAACCATTACCAATTATTATGAAGGCACGTTCGGGCAACTTAAGGAGAACGCCAACACCACGGTGGCAAAACTAGAAAATATCATCCACCAAATCAAGGACGCCACCGACTGCATCAACAACGGTGCAAAAGAAATCTCCTCCGGCAACCATGATTTGTCGCGCCGTACCGAATTGCAGGCAGCAAGCCTGGAGGAAACCGCCGCCAGCATCCATCAGCTGACCTCCACCGTACAAGCCAATACCGAGAACGCCAAACGGGCCAACCAGCTCAGCATAGACGCTGCCGATATTGCCAGCCAAGGCGGCGTGGTGGTCGGTCAAGTCGTCAGCACCATGAATGCGATAAAAGCATCTTCGCAAAAAATCGAGGAGATCGTTACAGTGATCGACGACATCGCCTTCCAAACCAACATCCTCGCCTTCAACGCCTCCATAGAAGCTGCTCACGCCGGAGTGCTGGGACAAGGCTTCGCAGTCGTAGCTGGCGAAGTGCGGAACCTTGCGCAACGCGCCGCAGCATCGGCCGAAGAAATCAAAACCCTGATTGAAGACTCGGTAGAAAAAATCGACGATGGCAGCAAACTGGCCGCCCAGGCGGGTAAGACCATGGAAGAAATCCTCAACGCCATCCATGGCGTCACCGGCATGATGGCGGAAATAACCGCCGCCTCGGTAGAACAAAGCGCCGGCATCGGGCAGGTCAATCTAGCCATCAGCCAAATGGATGATATGACCCAACAGAACGCCGCCTTAGTAGAACAAGCCGCTGCCACGGCAGAGTCACTGGAACAGCAAGCGCAAAATCTGGTCGTTACGGTAAGCGGTTTTAAGATAGATAAAAGCGCTGCCGTAGCCCAGACAATAAGCGGTTTTATCCTAGATGACAAACCGACCCCTGTTTATACAATTGAAGACGCGACCGCCGCAGCGCCGGAACTCCAACGATTGCGCGATCACCGGGAACACAAAGAACACATCATCTGGGACACCAGCAGCGATGCCCTGTACAGCCTTGAAAATGCTGCAACGGCCCAATCGAAGCCTCAACAGATGGCATTTGCTGTTGCTAACGGCGATTGGAATTGGGATGAATTTTAATCATGAAACTAAAAAAATCGTAACTATTCAGCCATCAAACATAATAGAACGCAGATGACGCTGATAATTAAGATCAAATAAGATTTTTCTTGAATTATCTGTGTTCATCATATTCATCTGCGTCGCCTAGAGGCGCCTACTTTTGGCATCTGCGTTCCATTTTTCTAACTACTGAATAGTTACCAATTAACCAGCAATTCAACCGGTAAACAACCCATGAAAATGAATAAGCAAGTAACCGATGTGGAACACCTTCTTACCGACAGTGACTCCATCGTTTCCAACACCAATCTAAAAGGCGTGATCACTTACGTCAACGATGCTTT
Source organism: Candidatus Methylobacter oryzae (assembly GCA_945861405.1). GTDB lineage: Bacteria > Pseudomonadota > Gammaproteobacteria > Methylococcales > Methylomonadaceae > Methylobacter_A > Methylobacter_A oryzae_A. The sequence continues at coordinate 107,603 of CAMAUL010000002.1, forward strand.
TATTCGTATCAGCGGATATTCCAGGGAAGAACTGATCGGCGTATCGCACAATATAGTGCGCCACCCCGACATGCCGCCCGAAGCCTTTGCGGATTTGTGGCGCTCGATGAAAGCGGGTCGTCCGTGGACAGGCATCGTCAAGAACCGCTGCAAGAACGGCGATTATTACTGGGTGTTGGCCAATGCCACGCCTATCCATGAAAACGATAAGCTGGTCGGTTACATGTCTGTCCGCAGTAAACCTGAGCGCGAACAAATCAAAGCCGCAGATGCGGCTTACCAATTATTCCGCACCGGCAAGGCCGGCAACCTAAAAATACAAGACGGCAAAGTCGTTAAATCCACCCTGTTTGGGTCATTCAGATTACTCAAGGATTTCAACATCAAATCCCGCCTGATTGCAATTATCGGCCTACTCTCGGTATTGTTATTGGTTATCGGCGGCATAGGATTGCTCGGCATGAGCAAGGCCAAAGAAGGCCTGCGTACCGTCTATGAAGACCGCACCCTGCCGATCAGCCAAATCGCCTCGATTCAAAAACTGCTGCTGACCAATCGGCTGGCTATTACTGCCAGCCTCAACAACCCCACGCCTGACGTGATCCAGAAAAATACCGCCGACGTGGAACAGAACATCGGCAAAATCACCCGGCTTTGGGAAGACTATATGTCCACGCAATTAACCGATGTGGAAAAAGTGCTGGCCGAGCAATTTGCCGAGAACCGTAAATATTTCGTAACGGATGGATTAAAACCGGCTATCGCGGCATTAAAGGCTAATGACCTGATACAGGCCGGTATTGCAGCAGATAAAGTCAACCGCCTTTACCAGCCGGTCGGCGAGAATATCCAGCAGTTGATGCAATTGCAGCTGGATGTCGCCAAGCAGGAGTATGGTGTCACCCAAGCACGGCATGAAACCATCCGCGCCGTTTCCATTGGCTTGATCGCGGCAGGCATTACATTGGTTCTGTGGCTTGGCTTTACGCTGATTCGCATCATCATCCGTCCGCTGGAAGCATCCATCGCCCACTTCGGCCAAATTGCCCAAGGCAATTACCATAATGTCATCGAAATAGAACGCCACAATGAAGTCGGCAAAGTCATGGAAGCCATCAAGTCGATGCAGACCAAACTGGGCTTTGACGTCGCTGAAACCAAACGCGTCTCCGATGAGAGCCTGCGCGTCAAGATTGCGCTGGATAACGTCAGCACCGGCGTCATGATTGCGGACAACGACGGCAAGATTATTTATGTCAACAAATCGGTCAGCGACATACTAGGCAAAGCCGAAAAAGGCATCCGTAAAGATTTGCCGAATTTTTCCGCCGACAAACTGGTCGGCAGCAAGATTGACGGCTTTCATAAAGACCCCGCGCATCAGACAAAATTACTCGCATCCCTAGCTGGTACCTATACCGCCAGCATGGAACTAGGCGGTCGTTCCATGGTGGTAACGGCCAGCCCGGTCATCAATGAACTAGGGCAGCGTTTGGGTTCGGTAGCCGAATGGCAGGATCGCACCGCCGAAGTCGCCGTGGAAAAAGAGGTGTCCACCATTGTGGCTGCCGCGATTATCGGCGACTTTAGCAAACGCTTCGCGTTACAAGGCAAAGAGGGATTCTTGCGCGAACTGGGCGAAGGTCTAAACCAAATGTTAAGCACCAGCGAAACCAGCCTCAATGACGTGGTGCGCGTCCTCGGTGCCCTCGCCCGGGGCGACCTGACCGAGACCATCACCAATGATTATCAAGGCACTTTCGGTTTACTCAAAGACAGCTCCAATACCACGGTGGAAAAACTCAAAAACATCATCCATCAAATCAAAGATGCGACCGACTGTATCAACACCGGAGCCAAAGAAATCGCTTCCGGCAACAATGATTTGTCGTACCGCACCGAAGAGCAAGCCGCCAGTTTGGAAGAAACTGCCGCCAGCATGGAAGAGCTTACCTCTACCGTGCAGCATAATACCGAAAACGCCAAACAGGCCAACCAGCTTGCTATTGGCGCTGCCGAAATAGCCAGCCAAGGCGGAGTCGTGGTCGGTCAAGTCGTCACCACCATGAATGCAATAAAAGCATCTTCGCATAAAATCGAGGAGATCATTACGGTGATCGACGACATCGCTTTCCAGACCAATATCCTAGCCTTCAATGCCTCCATACAAGCTGCTCATGCCGGCATACACGGGCAAGGTTTTGCGGTCGTCGCCAGTGAAGTGCGCAATCTTGCGCAACGCGCTGCCGCATCCGCCGAGGAAATCAAAAGCCTGATTGAAGATTCGGTAGCAAAGATCGATGACGGCAGTCAACTGGCCGCTCAGGCAGGCATCACCATGAAAGAAATCCTCGCCGCCATCCATGGCGTCACCGGTATGATGTCGGAAATAACCGCCGCCTCAGTCGAACAAAGCGCCGGTATCGGGCAGGTCAATCAAGCCATCAGTCAGATGGACGATGTGACCCAGCAAAATGCAGCGCTAGTGGAACAAGCCGCCGCTGCCGCCGAATCGTTGGAAGAACAAGCGCAAAATCTTGCCGTCACGGTAAGCGGATTTAAAATAGACGATAAACCGGCTAGTCTCGGTACACTTGAAAACTCCGTCATAGCGCTGCCGGAATTTCACCCGTCGCATCATCATCGGGTACATAAAGAACATGTCATCTGGGACAGCCGAAGAATTAACAACAGCAATGCCTTGCATAATCATGGCAACGCAGCATCAGACCAACCGCAACTGCTGGCTGTTGCTAATGGCGATTGGGAGGAGTTTTAATCATGAATACTTTATATGCCGATCAAACTACCGATAACAACCTTATTCCACACGAAAGAGTTATGACAAAAAAACTAAAAAAAACCGTCTCGCACGTCAGGAAAAACCAAAATACCTTAACTAAAAAGCACAGCAAGACGCTGCAAATATTGCACAAAAATACGGATAAGCTACATATTTTTAACACCCAACTTACCCAGCTGATCAATGCGATTCCAGACACCATTCTGCTCAAGGACAGAGAAGGACGCAAACTGATCACCAACAAGCTGACCAAGCGACTTTTTAAACTGCACGATCTGGATTGGTACGGCAAGGCAATCCCGGCACCTGGAGAAATAGGCCACCAACAAGAACATGGCCTGCTGTCGTTGGAGCAAGGATTACACTTCGCCTTAGAAAAACATCAGCTCAAGCTTCACTACCAAATCCAAGTAGACGCAGACCGCCAAGTACTCGGTGCCGAAGCCCTGCTGCGCTGGGAACATCCTCAACACGGGCTGATATTCGCGGATCAATTCATCTCCCTGGCGGAGCAAACCAACCTGATTCTGCCGATAGGCGCATGGGTGCTAAAAATCGCCTGTAAACAGCTCAAGCTATGGCAGAGCGACCCGCTTAAAAAGAATTTATCGCTCGCCGTCAACATCAGCCCACGACAATTTAACCAGCCGAACTTCGTAGACCAGCTGCGCCAAGTGCTGGAAAAAACCGGCATCAACGCCGCGCTGCTTAAACTGGAATTGACCGAAAGCCTGATGTTGCACGACATCGCCAACACCATCGAAAAAATGGAGCAGCTAAAACAGCTCGGCATCCGGTTTTCAATGGATAATTTCGGCACGGGTTATTCGTCGTTGAGCCATCTAAAGAAACTGCCTATCGACCAGTTAAAGATCGACCAATTTTTGATGCGCGACATCGCCATCGACAGCAGCGACGCGATGATCGTAAAAACCATCATCGACATGACCCATAAACTGGGCGTCGATGTGGTTGCAGGCGGCGTGGAAACCGAGCAACAATTTTCTTGTTTAAAGCAGCTTGGTTGTTCCGCCTATCAAGGTTATTTGTTCGGCAATCCGATGCCGTTGGATGAGTTTGAAAATTTGATTAGCGTAGGT
>CAMAUL010000003.1 GCA_945861405.1 Candidatus Methylobacter oryzae
CAGCGGATTGGTGAAGCGTTCGCGTTTATTGGTGACCACGCCCCATTTCAGCCCTTGCGCTTCAATCGCCGCCAGCGTTTCCACCATGCCGCTGAAAAAAACCGTGTATTCGGCAATATTGTTCTGGTAGTGAGTGAGCATGGTTTCCAGAATATCGGCCTTTAACTGATCGTTAATTGAAGGCCGGCTTGCGTTAATCATGGCCGCAGCGCCGTACGAAATAAACGGCTTGATGATTTCCGTGGCAACAGCGTCAAAACCGTGGCTGTTTAGCGCCCGATTCAAGCATGAAATCAAATCCGGCGCAGTATCGACCAGGGTGCCGTCAAGGTCGAATAATACGCAGGATAATTTGAAATCGGCGGCCATGTTCAGGCGGAACGCTTAAAAGCAGCGATGTAATTGACATCGATGTCTTTGCCAAGACTGAAATGTTTGCTGAACGGGTTGTATTCAATGCCGACCATGCCTTGTAATTCAAGACCTGCGGCGCGGGCCGAACGGCACAGCTCCGACGGCTTGATAAAGGTTTTAAAATCATGGGTGCCTTTAGGCAGCATTTGCAGGACGTATTCCGCGGCAAGGATAGCCAGTAAGTAGGCTTTGGGTTTGCGGTTCAGCGTCGAAAAGAACACCATGCCGCCGGGTTTAACCATTCCGGCGCAAGCGGAGATTATCGAACCGGGATCCGGCACATGCTCGAGCATTTCCATGCAAGTCACATGATCGAAGCTTTCCGGTTGCTGCTCGGCCAAATCTTCGGCGCTGATCTTTTGATAATGCGCACTAACGCCGGATTCAAGCCCGTGCAAATCGGCAATATCGATCAGGTCTTCGCTCAGGTCAATACCCAATACATCGGCGCCCTGCTTAGCCAAACCTTCGGTTAAAATGCCGCCGCCGCAGCCGACATCAACGATGCGCTTACCTGCAATATCCGCATAACGGCGGATAAACTGGATACGCAGGGGGTTAATATCATGCAGGGTTTTGAACTCGCCCTGAGTATCCCACCAGCGTTCCGCCATCGAGCCGAATTTATGGATTTCGTGCGGGTGTACATTGTTTGTTGCTGTCATCGTGCTAACCGTAATGTGAGGTTGAGATAGTTTACTATATTAGTAGGTTATTCGTCATGTGTTGATCTATCGCGGGGTGTCGATAAAAATGCGGGGAAATTACCTTTATTTCGACACCCTGAGCTTATTTATCGTGCAGTGTTTGCGGGAACTCATGAAAGAACTGAAGCCAATAACGCCTTGACGCTTTAGATTATTGGTATAAGCTTTCACCCCCGACATTTTAAAATCTCACCCGATGCGCTTAAATCCACTCGTTTATATAACACCCTTGTGCCGGAAGTAAAATCGATAGGCCGATAAATCTATCATACTTTTTAAGGCAGCTAAAAAATTAACAGCAAGCTAATGAAATCACGCATGCGCTATCTACGCCATTGACCTGCACTTTAATTTTAAAGCTGTTCGGCCAAGGGTATAAAATATAGCCTTTTTACCCACAGTCGGCATTAGGAACCGAACCCGCTCAGAGCAAGCCGGTCAACAGTCTTTGACAAACACGCTAATATGCAATGGAATTCATACCAAACAATCGTTTTTTATTCAGGCACTAACTATTAAAAATTTATGATTACCTGCTTAATATGGAGTTACACATGACCGCACTGGTTGGCATCATCATGGGTTCGACCTCTGACTGGGAAACCATGCGCTTTGCAGCGGAAACGCTGGAACGGCTCGGCATTCCGCATGAAGTTGAAGTCGTTTCGGCGCACCGTACCCCGGATAAACTGTTCGCTTATGCCGAAACGGCCGAGACCAAAGGCCTCGAAGTGATCATCGCCGGTGCTGGCGGAGCGGCGCATTTACCGGGCATGACCGCCGCAAAAACCACCGTGCCGGTGTTGGGCGTACCGGTGCAGTCCAAGGCCCTGAACGGCATGGACTCCCTGCTGTCCATCGTACAAATGCCGGCCGGTATTCCGGTCGGTACGCTGGCGATAGGCAAAGCGGGCGCAATCAACGCGGCTTTATTGGCAGCGGCGATCATCAGCAACAAACACGTCCACTATAAGGACGCATTACAACATTTCAGGCGCGAGCAAACCGAATCGGTACTTGCGCACTCAGATCCGCGAGCAGAGGACGATTTATGATAGTTGGGGTATTGGGCGCAGGGCAGCTGGCCAGAATGATAGCGTTGGCGGGCGTACCGTTAGGATTGGAATTCATCTTTCTCGATCCCTCCGCCGATGCCTGCGCCAACAGACTGGGCGAGCATCTGCATGGCGATTACAACGATCCCGAATTGCTGGCGCAGCTGGCGCAACGGGCCGATGTGGTGACTTACGAATTTGAGAATGTTCCGGCTGAGGTCGCTGAGTTCCTGGCCTCTCATACTCAAGTGCATCCCTCCCCGAAAGCCCTGGCCGTTGCCCAGGATCGTTTAATCGAAAAAAGTTTTTTCTTTGGACTCGGCATTCCTACGCCCGCTTATGCGGCGGTGGACGGCCTTGAAAGCCTGGAACAGGCCATGAACACCCTCGGTTATCCCGCTATTTTAAAAAGCCGCACTCAAGGTTACGACGGCAAAGGCCAGTCCCTGCTTAAATCGGCGGATGACTTAACGCAAGCTTGGGCACTGTTGCAAGGCGTACCGGCTATCGTCGAAGCTTTCGTCCCTTTTAACCGGGAAGTGTCCATCATCGCGGTGCGCAGCGCTTCAGGCGCTGTTGTTTTCTACCCGTTATCGGAGAATTTACACCGCGGCGGCATCCTGCGCGTTTCCGAATGCCGTGCCGACGACGCTATGCAGCAACAAGCCGAATCTTACATTTCCCGCTTGTTGGAAGCGCTGGATTATGTCGGCGTACTGGCCTTGGAACTATTTGAAGTCGACGGACAGCTGGTTGCCAACGAGTTTGCGCCACGGGTGCATAACTCCGGCCACTGGACGATTGAAGGCGCGGAAACCAGCCAGTTTGAAAATCATTTGCGGGCGATTCTGGATTTGCCGTTAGGCTCGACAGCTCCGGTAGGCAACGCGGCAATGGTTAATTTCATCGGCGGCTTGCCCAAGACTGAAGAACTATTGGCAATTCCCCATGCGCATTTGCATCTTTACGATAAATCCCCGCGCAAAGGCCGAAAAGTAGCCCACGCCACAATACGCGCGGAAAATCAGCAGCAATTATCGGAGCGGGTTAATAACCTGATCAGGCTTGCCGATCAGGTTGATGATTCGTAACATCGTATTCCGCACTTTGCCAGGTCTCTTGAGAAGTAGTACATAGATGACTTGTCGATTGCAATATGATTGATTGCGATCGCATTGTCGGACGAAATTTCGCCACCTTCCACATCGGCGATAATGCAGCAATTTGGCGACAGAGGAACAATACCTATTTCGCCAAAGTTGTCCGGCGCTATGAATCCTATTGTTCTGGAATGGACAACAGCCCGCTCTTCGTTTTTTGTTAGAGGGCTTCGGTGTAGGATACCGTTCATTAAAACGTCAGAAGACGGAGACTCCTTAGCCTCCGCTCGTAGTCGGCAAAGCGAAATGCCGGTAACAGATAAAGACGATAAACTTAAACCCTAGACTTCGCGAATGCGATTATCTTCTCTGGTTCCGCCAAGCATTGTATACAGATGCCCCCACCCATTTGGTGGGTATTCCAAAATCCGCTCCACTCTTCGACAGGCTCAGAGCGAATGGGATTCTGCAATGCTCAACTGAGATCAGGTTAATGCGTTGCATCCCAAACCGGCTGCAATAAACTCTGGCATTGCCGCTCAAACGACTCGCCCAACACCAGCCCCATATCCGCCACATTACCGTAAAGCCGCCTGAGTTCCGGCTCGTAAGGTTGCTGAACGGCTCTGGACAATTGCTCTATCGCCGCATCCAGCGCCGACTTTGACGCCCGGCTGCCGGTTTTCAGCTTGTGGGCCTGTTTGATGTAGGCCAAAGCCGGTTCGACAAAAAAGGCATCGGGCTGTTTTCGGCCTGATAGGTAAATGTCTATCAATGCGTTCAGTTGCTCCGGCTGACAATGTTCCGGCACGAACATCAGGTCTTCATCGGTGCTGAGCAAAAACGTCGACTGCGGCTGAATCCGATTAATAAAGAGATGATGCAACAGCGCGCAGACAAAATCCTTGCCCTTAAGGTCGGCGTAGCGATAAAACAGGCTGCAGTGCTGATAAAGGTTGCCGAGCTTACCAACCAAGCGCTGACCGTTGACGGTCATATCTACCGGCAAATCGTCCAAAGATGCGCCCAAGTTTTTGGCTTTTATGCGTTCGACAAACTCATTAATCACCTGTTGTTGGCGCTCGAACTCCAATTCGCCGGGTACGCCCGCCAGCCACCGGCCCTGGGCTTGCAGTTTTTTTACCGGCAGCGGCTTGCCGTTTAAGGCTTCGTATATCCATTCATGATAAATAGCGTAACCCTCCAACTTGGCAACGCTAAACGGCTCGCGCTCTTCGGCATCGGCTTCGATGCCGTTAAAGCGCAAATCCATTTGCCGTTGCAGAAAATAGCGTTGCGGATAACGGAAAAAACCGAACAATTCATTCAACTCGATCACTTCGGCATCTTCGCTATCTTTGGGCATGCTTCCTTGCCACCACAAATCCGCAGCGGTAGCCGACCGGTCCCCTCTAGCGGCCAATGCCTTCGCGGTTTCGCAATCGGCCTCGGAAAAACTGAACAAACCCGCAGTGCCGTCAAAATAACGCCGACTGAACGCTTGCAAAGGATGCCGGGTAATTAAATCGTCGCCGCATTGCAAAGCCTCCAGCATTTCGCTGATCACCACTGACGGAGGAATGGCGTCGTTGTGGCTGATCGACTGGCCGATATAGGTCATAATCAGCTGCTGTCTGGCCGACAACAGAATTTCCAGAAACTGGTAGCGGTCATCGGCGCGGTGCGAGCGGTCGCCTTTACGGAAATGGTGGGCCAGCAAATCAAAAGTCGGATGCCGGTCGATTTTGGGAAACTCGCCGTCATTCATGCCCAACAAGGCAATCACCTTGAACGGAATAGAGCGCATCGGCAACATCGAACAAAAAGTCAGCTGACCGCGCAAAAAGCCGGTGGATGACTTGCGTTCGGCTACCATGCCTTCCAGCCAACTGATGATCACTTGCAGTTCCACATCGTCATGATGCACTGCGGCCAACTCGGCGGATAATTCCGCCAACAGCTCGTTAAGCTGTTGGCGTTCGAGCGGTTCCGCCGCCAATAACTGGTCGGCATAATAATAAAGCTGCGCACTCCAGCTTAAGAGCGGTTTGGCCTGCTTGAGTTCTTTACTGGCTTTAAATAACAGCTGCATAAAGTCGCATAAACCGCCCAAGGCCAACGCCGACGACCCTTCAATATCCCGGTAAGGCAGCACATCGACGGCAAACTCCTGGTCGCAACCCACGGCATAACCCATCAGCAACCTGTCCAGCGCCGCCTGCCAGGTATTTTCGCTAAGCTCCGGTAAGCCGAGTTCCTGTTTGTGTTGCGCCGACTTGCCCCAACGGACATGGGTGTCCTGCACCCAGTGTTTAATCAAGTCCAGGTCGGTCTCGGACAAACCGAAACCCGGATACACCACCGGCTGCTCCAGTAAGTCCAGTACCGTCTGCCAACCGAAACGGCTTTGGCTTAAATCTAAAAAACGGATGAACGCATCCAACGCATGATTACTCAGGCGCAAACTGCGATCGGCGATAGCATGCTGAATATCGTTAAACACGGCGGCAATAAACGGCTCGTACACCTGAATATCCGGCGCCATCACCACAATATCGCGCAGCTCCAGCGTAGGGTCGCTTTCCAGCGCTTGCAGCAGCTGGTTTTTTAACACCTCCACCTCGCGCATTCGGGAATGGCAGGCATGAATGCTGATCGAATTATCTCGTTGCAGAGCCTGTCCCGGCCGGTTAGTTAAAATATCGTTTTGTAAGCGTTGCAGATTATTTAGCGCCTCGTTCGGCTCAAAACTTTCCGGCTCGAAATCGAACTGAGCCTGCTCCAGCAACATCTCCTGAAACTCGCGTCCCTGCTGGCCTAATGTTGATAACAGCGGATGCCCGCTAAAATCCTCGTCATTCGTCCGTTGCCGTTTGCTCGCCAAATCGGCCCAAAACTCTTGCGCCGGATTGAGCAAAAAAAGATGCAGCTGGCAATGTTTCGACAGTCCGGCCAAATAACTCAGAAATAACGGCGGCATGGTATTAAGTCCGAACACCGAAATCCGCTCCGGTAATTGATGACTAAAAGCGCCTTCTTCTGCGGCATTCAACTTGGCGATTACTTCCAGCCATAACGAGCCCCGATGCTTGTTGCCGGTTTGCGCGATTATTTGCAGCCACAGCGCTTGTTGCCAGCGCTCGGCCGGTGTTTGATACAACAATTGGCCTTGTTGCCAGGCCTCCAACATATCCGGCCGCATCATCTGGTATTGGTCGAAAATCTGCGCCAACTGCCGGGCTAATTGATAGCGTTTTAATGCGATATTTTCTCCCGACAAATATTGCGTTAACGGCAAAAACGCCTCACCGTCCAATCTGCGCAGCAATGCCTCAATCCGCCAATGCATCAAATTACGCTCAAAAGCCGCATCGCTTAAGCGGCTGTCGATATTCTGCGCCAGCGAGCTGAAAAACTTGCCGGGAAATAAAAACTCGTAATTGCCCCAAACCTTAAATTGATCGGCTAACTGCTGCGATAACCAGCGTTCCATGCCTTGGCTTTGAATCAAAAAAACTTCCTTGGCAAAAAGTGATTCCAGCGGCGCGTTTTCGATGACCGCGCTCAGGTGAGCGACCAGGTTTTCGGTTTTATTGGAGCTATGCAGAATGAACATGAGGGCTTTAATTTATCGTAAGCATTTTTTTAACTGTTCCGCATGCGTAGGAAGTACCGCGCCGTGCGAGCTATGGCGCGCACGGCGCGCCCTACAGCGGATGCCCTTATGCCGGGAACGACCAAGTGAGGTACGCCGCGGCTACCTTCGACCACCGAAAAGGTACGCATAGCGTACCCTACCGGACTTTTGAACTTTTATCCGTGTCGATCAGTCAAATCGGTGTCATCCGTGTTCTATTATGCTGAATAGTTACAAAATCAGCTGAGTAATCTTTACATCTGCGGTATTATCACACACCCTTTACTTACCAATAACTAAAATCAGGATAGCCCTATGACGCAAGACGAATTAAAACAAAAAGTAGCTCAAGCCGCTTTACCCTACATTAAAGATGTCGCCATTATCGGAGTCGGCACGGGTTCTACCGTTAACCACTTTATCGATTATTTGGCCGACTTTAGGGCCGATATTGAGGGAGCGGTTTCCAGTTCGATCGTGAGCACCGAGCGCTTAAAAAAAATCGGCATTCCGGTGCTGGATTTAAACGCAGTCGGTACGCTGGACGTTTACGTGGACGGCGCGGACGAAGTCAATCCGCATAAGCACATGGTTAAAGGCGGCGGCGGCGCGTTAACCCGCGAAAAAATTATCGCCGCAGCCAGCAGGAAATTCGTCTGTATTGTCGATGAAAGCAAATGCGTCGATGTATTGGGCGCGTTTCCGCTGCCGGTTGAAGTTATTCCTATGGCCAGAAGCTATGTCGCCAGGGAGTTGGTTAAACTGGGCGGCCAACCGGTGTGGCGGGAAAACTATATTACCGATAACCACAACGAGATTCTCGATGTGCATAATCTGGATATTATCGAGCCGACCAAACTGGAACAAATCATCAACAATATTGTCGGCGTAGTCACCGTCGGTATTTTTGCGATGCGTGCTGCGGATGTGGTGTTAATTGGTAAAGGTGACGAAGTTATTACCCGCTAAATTCCGCTTTAAAAGTCCTGCAAAGCAAAAAGGGCGCCCCGCCGGTCGCCCTTTTTGCGTTTTAACCCGCTTTAAGAAATCGATATACATCGTTGTTTTACTAACTGCTGAGTCGTTAAAGTATTAATGTCCAAATTAAACCCCCAACAACAAGCCGCTGTTAAAGCGATTGATCATCCCTTACTGGTGCTGGCCGGAGCGGGCAGCGGCAAGACGCGGGTGATTACCGAAAAAATCGCTTACCTAGTCAAGCAAGGCCTGCCTGCGCGGCATATTGCGGCAGTGACCTTCACCAACAAAGCCGCTCGGGAAATGAAAAGCCGGGTGTCCAAACTGCTGGATGACAAGCAACAACGTGGCCTGCGGGTCTCGACATTCCATTCATTGGGACTGGATATATTGCGGGCCGAAACCAAAACGCTGGGCTATAAATCAGGTCTCACCCTGTTCGACGAGCAGGACAAACACACGCTGCTGCGCAACTTGATCAGCCACGGCGCGAAGGATTGCGACATCGATAACGTCGATCAATATGCCCGGCAAATCGGCCAATGGAAAAACGCCTTCGTCACGCCAGAGCAATCCATCGCGATTGCGACAGCCACCGAATACCCGGCGGCCAATCTGTACATCGACTACACCCGCAGTTTAAAAGCCTACAATGCGGTCGATTTTGATGACCTGATTCTGTTGCCGGTGCTGCTGTTTCAGCAACATCCGGCCATTCTGGAAAAGTGGCAAAACAAGATCCGCTATCTGCTGGTCGATGAATACCAGGACACCAATATCACCCAATACCAGCTGGTGCGCCTGATCGCCGGTAACCTGGGGCGGTTTACCGTAGTCGGCGACGACGACCAATCTATTTATGCCTGGCGCGGCGCGCAGCCGGAAAACCTGGCGCAATTGCAAAAAGATTACGCCCGCCTGCAAGTCATCAAGCTGGAGCAAAATTACCGCTCCACCGGACGCATCCTCAAGGTCGCCAACCAGCTGATCGCCAACAATCCCCATGCCTTTGAAAAACGCCTGTGGAGTAAGTTGGGCTACGGCGATCCGTTGCGGGTTTTAAGCCATAAAGACGAGCTGGTTGAAGCCCAGCAGGTTGTCTCTGAAATCATCCATCATAAATTTAAGACCGGCAGCAATTACCAGGATTACGCGATTTTATATCGCGGCAACCACCAGTCCCGCTTGTTCGAGAAAGGCCTTCGAGAAAACAACATCCCGTATTTCATCAGCGGCAGCAACTCGTTTTTCGCCTATTCGGAGATCAAGGACATTCTCGGCTACCTGCGCTTGTTTGTTAATCAGGATGATGATGCGGCGTTTTTGCGCGTGATCAACACCCCGAAACGCGAAATCGGCCCGAGCACCGTGGAAAAGCTCGGAGCCTATGCCAACGAGCGGCATATCAGCCTGTTCGCGGCCAGCGCCGAGTTCGGTTTGAGCCAAATACTGTCCGAAAAAGCCATGCACCGGCTGGGAAAATTCCGCGACTGGGTGCTCGATACAGCAGACCGCATCGAGCGGGGCGATACCTTTGCGGTCATCGAACAGTTCATCGACCAAATCGGCTATCCGCAGCATTTGCAGGAAGAAAGTAAAACCAAGGAATCCGCCGACCGCAAACTGAAAAATGTCTACGAGCTGATCGAATGGCTAAAACGCATCGCCGACGACGGCAGGGATGCCGGAGGTAGAGCAACGCATGGAGCAGTTGCCGACAAGGAAACCGACGGCCAAAAACCGCTGGCGGAAATCGTCGCCAAAATCATGCTGATGGACATCCTGGAACGCAGCCAGGAAGACGAGGCCAGCGACCAGGTCAGCCTGATGACCCTGCATGCCGCAAAGGGGCTGGAATTTCCGCATGTGTTTTTGATCGGCATCGAAGAAAACATCCTGCCTCACCAAAACAGCATCGAAACCGATAACATTGAAGAAGAGCGCCGCCTGGCCTACGTCGGCATCACCAGAGCCCAGCGCACCTGCACGTTCAGCTACTGCACCCATCGCAAACGTTACGGCGAAGTCGCCGAATGCGAGCCCAGCCGGTTTTTAGGCGAACTGCCCGAAGACGACCTGGAATGGGTCAACAAAAAACAGCTGGCCCCGGAAGTCATCAAAGAGCGCGGCAAGGCGAGTCTGGCGCACTTGAAAACAATGTTGTCGTAATTGCCGGACTGATCGGTTAGAATACACGCCACGCGCCCGTAGCTCAGCTGGATAGAGTACAGCCCTCCGAAGGCTGTGGTCGGACGTTCGAATCGTCTCGGGCGCGCCATTTATGCATGAAAATATGCACCTCTTTGTTGCTTTTCTTTGAGCAGCCAATCCACATAAATCCGATTTTTCTTAACTGCCATCGCATGATGGCTTGATTGCCGGATCACGTATCCTCCAGCAGAGCCAAACATTGTGCGACCCATCTTTCGTTGCCTATAATTGATAGGCTTCGTACCTCAGCCTATCGCACTACTTCCGGTTATTTTCCAAACGGGACGGCGATTGTAACTCCGTTCCTCAGGTTTTGTTATGTCTGTGGCTAATGGCTATACTTAAGCTACGCCGATGAAATAAATTATCCACATCCTTTCCTAGGCCCCATTAATTTGGAGATGTAATAAATGATACTTTTCTTGCTTGAATTGCCAATTGTGGCAATGGCGTTGTTAATAATCGGAACAACGGTTGTCTTGGCTTGGTCGTTTGTTGAAATGGTTCACCGCTTTCCCTTGGCGAAACTCAAACCGTCCTTTCGCAACATGCTGCCCACCTTGGGCGGTGCCATGATGGCCGGTTACGTGATCTTTTCCGCCTTGCTCGCCAACACCATCTGGCGCGAAAAGGAATTCGCTCATCAGGCCGTGCACCAGGAAGCGCACTCACTCAGCTTCGCGGACAGGATGGTTGATGCACAACGTTATCCTGAATTGGACTTGTCGATTGCCGCCTATGCCAAGGCAGTGACGCAGCAAGAGTGGCAAACCATGTCGGATGGGGTCGAAAGTACCAGCGCCCGACAAATCCTCGATAACTTGCACCGGACTGTGCTGACCGGTTTACCCGGCCTGCCGAACGAAATTCGCAAAACGCTGATCGCCACCCTGAAGGAAATCGAAGTCGCCCGGCAAAACCGGCTGATGGCCGCGACCGATAACATTCCCGGCGAAGTGTGGTTGACCTTAGTGATGACGGCACTGGTGGTGCTGTGCTTCTCGGCATTAGCTCACGAGCATGATCGGGCTGCCGCCCGTATTATGGCCACACTGTTCGGGGTGATGATCGGATCGATGATGTTTTCCATCATCGCTGTTAATCGCCCGTTTATCGGCAAGGTTGCGATTTCGAACGCGCCGCTTGCCAAACTATGGGAAAACCGCTTAGACAAGTAGGGTACGCATAGCGTACCTTTTGGGAGCTTGATTGAGCAGAATGCTTTGGAAATGCTACGCGATGCGTACCCTACATCTACAGCAACTGCCGAGCCAGCAGCAATAAAGGATGCGCCACCCTGCCCCCATCGGCGTTGAGATAAGCCGCACAACCGAAATTGCCGCTAACCACCACATCCGCCGACGAATCAGCGATGACTTGCTGTTTTAAAGCCCGTAACTGCCCGGCGTTGTCAGGATGAGTCAGCATGTAACTCCCGCCTGCGCCGCAGCAGATGTGATTGTCGGCCAGCGCGGCAATGCTTAGGCCGGGGATTTTTTGCAGCAGCGCATAAACGGCTTGCTGGTTTTTGAGAACGTTACGCTGGCTGCATGGCTCGTGTACTACGACTTTCAGATCGGATGCTGTCAGTTGTAGGCCGTCCAGCCAGTGTTTCAGCACAAAATCGTTGATGTCGTACAGGCGTTGCCGGAACAGCTCTGCTGCCTCATTATCGTCGCTTTGATATTCGCTTAACATTGCCCCGCAACCGGTAGCGGTGTGCAGCACGGCATCGACGTCCAGCGCATTGAATACCTTGATGTTGTTGTCGATCAAGCAGGCGGCAGGCTGGCCGTTGTGCTGATGTATCGCCCCGCAGCAGCTTTGTTGCGGCGGTACCAGCACTTCGTAGCCTATCGCGTTGAGCAGCTTGATTGCCGCCAGCAAGGTTTCGCGGTCGAAATGTTCGGCGATACAGCCGGTGAACAGCGCGACTTTGCCGCATTTTTTAGCACTGGCGGGATAACAAACGGCCAATGCCTGCAATGCCGGTTTAGCCAGCAAGGCTTCGGCTTCAGCCAAATGCAGTTTTTTCAGCAACCCGATACTTCGTAACGGTTTTTGCAAACCCGATTTCAGGTAAACGGACAGCAACGGCATTAACCGCGTCCGCCAGCGCTTGTTTTCAATCAGCCTGAAAGCCTGTTTTACCAACCAACCCGGATTAGCTTTTAACTGTACCCGAGCTTGATCGAATAACTGCCCGTAAGCCATTCGGCTTGGGCAAACGGTTTCGCAGGCCCGACATTGCAGGCAGTTATCCAGATGCTTGCGTTCATCGGCGCTGATCGGCAGGTTTTCAACCAGAATTTTGCTGATGGTGCGGATGCGTCGGCGCGGAGTTTCTTCATCGATCTGAAACAAGCGAAAGGTCGGGCAACTGCTGATGCACATGCCGCAGCGCAGGCATTCGCTTGCTTCCGGGATATACGGCCCCGACGTTATTGGCTCGCCGGGTTCATCGAAGCCCATGTCCATGAAGTCGAACATCTCAGGACTCCATCACCTTGACATAAGCGCGGCGCAACAACTCCATTTCCGCAGGCGGTCGGCCGCGCAGCTCCGGTAAGGTTCTCATCCGGCAATCCCGGCTTTGCATCAGTTTGTGCGGCGGGTCGAGCAACATAAAGCGCGCCATGTGCACGGTGATAATGCCGCCGGGCGTGTCGATTTGTTCGCTAAATTCCGGTTCGGCACGCAGCAGATCATTGTCCAATTGCAAAAGCCAGTTGATGTTATTGACCAACATGGCCGGATGAATACTGACTTTGCCGGTTACGAACTCTTCCGGTTCCAGTGCGCTGGACAACGCAGGCAGCGGCTCGGGAAAGCAAATGCTGCCGTTGCCGTGCTGGGCAAACAGCGTCAAGGCGCTGATATCGCCTTTGTAATAAAGCAACAGGCGATGATTGGCTAATGAATTGGACAGGCTCATTAGTTAAGCACGACGTCCAGTAGCTCTTCGACGCCCACATCCAGTATTTCCAAACCTATCTTTTTACAATAGCGTATTTCCTTGTCGGTCGGGTTCTTATTCAAAACCCAGCCTTTTTTCTCGGCCGCGCCATAAACGATGTCGCTCATTACCATGCGCTCCGAATCCCTGTTTAACGGCATGCCTATAAACAGGTATTGCTTGCCCTTACGGTACTCTTTTAGGAAATTGGGGATCGCAAAGCCGCCCATTAACTCGGTGATGTAATCGACATAATCGGCATCCGAAGCGATGTAATTGGCTTCCGGCTTAGGCGTACCCAGTGGCTTAAACAAAATGGGGAAGCTGGGGTGGATCTCTTCCTGGGGGATTTCAAAATAATCGCTGCCGTCGTAGTGATAGATTTTAAAGCGGAAATGGCTGGCGGTGATTCTTGCGACGCCTACAATCAGCGTATGTTCTTCATCGGCATAGCTGTCTTGCAATTGGGTATCGCGATTTATATCGATGACATAGGAAGGCCGCCATTCTGCCAGCCAATCGTGTACCGCCGCACGCGTATATTCGGTTTCGCCATATAACTTGGTCAGGAACTGTCCCAAAAAATTTCTGCCCCTTTTGAGTTCCTGATTCATCGCCGCTCGGGGAAACTCATACATCAGCTTGGGAGCCATCGGGTTGCCGTTATTCATAGCCAAAATCAGGCTCAGACTGTCGGCAGGCATGGGCGCTCCGGTTAGCTTATTGGTTGCATCGAAAAGCGCGCCAGGGCCAATATAAGGCACGACTTTGTTTTCGTACAAACCGCTTAATATTTCAGAAAAGACCGTAGAAGACATTGCAAACTCCATTATTAAGTAGGTATATCTTTTTACTTAAGCAATATTCAATCCAGTTTTTAGCGGTATTTTAAAATCAATATAACAAATTGATTTAATTAATCTTAGTTGTTTTTATTGTTGGCAAATGTCATGAGTGTTTTGTCCTGTTTATAACAATCCTTCTGTTGTTTGAGCTATCTACACGCAGTTACCTCTCTATAGGCTGGCACGAATGGAGTACAAGGCTAGCCTTGTACTAACCGCTCCATACTGCAAGGCCAGCCTTGCACTCCAGTCGCTGGATATACGCAGTCATTAACTTAATGGCAGTGACGCGGTACGCGGGAACGATAAAACGATAAATAACCGCACTGTTGCTAAGCCTACAGAGCATTACAAAATGTTTGAAACACAACGTTGTTTATCCCTCATCAAAACAAATTTAATAGTTATTAATCAATCAGATAATGCCATATTTTGATTGTGGCACACCCCTTGCTTTATCCCTAATGTCATCAACAACAACGTCCTAATAAGAGGAGAACATCATGGCAAGATTACGTCAATGTGCAATATACGGTAAAGGTGGAATCGGTAAATCCACTACAACTCAAAACCTGGTTTCTGCGTTGGCAGAATTGGGCAACAAAGTAATGATCGTCGGTTGCGATCCAAAAGCCGACTCTACCCGTTTAATCCTTCATGCGAAAGCCCAAACTACCATTATGAGTTTGGCAGCCGAAGCAGGCAGCGTCGAAGATTTGGAATTAGAAGATGTATTGAAAGTCGGTTACCGTGACATCAAATGCGTCGAATCAGGCGGCCCTGAACCCGGTGTAGGTTGTGCGGGCCGCGGTGTCATCACGGCGATTAACTTCCTTGAAGAAGAAGGTGCTTATGACGATGAACTTGACTTCGTTTTTTATGATGTACTTGGGGATGTTGTGTGTGGTGGTTTTGCCATGCCAATCCGTGAAAACAAGGCGCAAGAAATTTACATCGTCTGCTCGGGCGAAATGATGGCGATGTATGCAGCCAACAACATTGCCAAGGGTATTGTGAAATACGCCAACTCAGGCAGTGTGCGTTTGGCCGGCTTGATTTGTAACTCGCGTGAAACTGCGCGTGAAGACGAATTGATCTCGGCTTTGGCTGCAAAAATCGGCACCACCATGATTCACTTTGTACCGCGTGACAACGTCGTGCAACGCGCTGAAATTCGTCGTATGACGGTTATCGAATACGAACCGGGCCATAAACAGGCGCAAGAGTATCGTGATTTAGCCACAAAAATTCGTGATAACACGAATTTCATCATTCCTACTCCAATCACGATGGATGAGCTGGAAGAGTTGATGATGGAATTCGGCATTATCGATCAAGAAGACGAATCTATTATCGGTGTAACTGCGGCCGCTGAAGCAACCGCTTAAATCCGTATTGTGGGGGCAACTTTAGTCGCCCATTAACTGACTATAAGTCAAAGGCGACTAAAGTCGCCCCCACAGACATTCCGTCCTAAAACCTGTCTGTTGGGGGATTACCCACAGCATAAGTTGGAGACAATCATGGCAGCTTTAACAAAAGAAGAGACCGAAGCGCTTATTCAAGAAGTGCTGGAAGTCTATCCGGAACAAGCAAGGAAAGATCGCGCCAAGCATTTGGCGGTTAACGATCAATCCCTGGAAAAATCAAACAAATGCATGACTTCAAACCGTAAATCCCTGCCCGGCGTTATGACCGTTCGCGGTTGTGCTTACGCCGGCTCCAAGGGCGTGGTGTGGGGCCCGATTAAAGATATGATTCATATCTCGCACGGCCCGGTCGGCTGTGGACAGTATTCGCGCGCCGGTCGTCGTAACTATTATGTCGGTACCACAGGCATCAATACTTTCGGCACAATGAACTTTACTTCCGATTTTCAGGAAAAAGATATTGTTTTCGGCGGTGATAAAAAGCTCGCGAAAATAATGAATGAAATTGAAGAATTGTTTCCATTAAACAAAGGCATCAGTATCCAATCGGAATGTCCGATCGGTTTGATTGGGGATGATATTGAAGCGGTCGCCAAAAAAGCCAACAAGGAAATCGGTAAACCTGTCGTGCCGGTTCGTTGCGAAGGGTTTCGCGGTGTTTCCCAATCGCTGGGCCATCACATTGCTAATGATGCGATCCGGGACTGGGTATTGGAAAACCGTGACGGCGATGAAAGCTTCCCCACCACACCTTATGATGTCGCTGTCATCGGTGACTATAACATCGGTGGTGATGCCTGGGCTTCACGTACTCTACTGGAAGAAATGGGTTTACGCGTGGTCGCTCAGTGGTCGGGTGACGGTACGATTGCGGAAATGGAAAAAACCCCCAAGGTGAAACTGAATTTGATCCATTGCTATCGTTCAATGAACTACATTGCACGGCACATGGAAGAAAAATACAAAATCCCCTGGATCGAGTACAACTTCTTCGGCCCCACCAAAATTGCCGAATCATTACGCAAAATTGCAGCATTGTTTGATGAAACTATCCAGGCGGGCGCTGAAAAAGTTATCGCCAAATATCAGGCTGAATACGATGCGGTTATCGCCAAATACAAACCGCGTCTGCAAGGCAAACGCGTGATGCTGTATGTCGGCGGCTTGCGCCCACGTCATGTTATCGGTGCCTATGAAGATTTGGGCATGGAAGTGGTCGGTACCGGTTATGAATTCGGCCACAACGATGACTATGACCGCACCATCAAAGAAATGGGCAATGCGACGTTGATTTATGACGACGTAACCGGCTATGAGTTTGAAGAGTTCGTTAAAAGAGTTCAACCTGACTTGATCGGTTCCGGTATCAAGGAAAAGTACATTTTCCAAAAAATGGGCATTCCGTTCCGCCAAATGCACTCCTGGGATTATTCCGGCCCTTATCACGGTTATGACGGCTTTGCCATCTTTGCCCGCGATATGGACATGACGTTAAATAACCCTTGCTGGAAACAGGTGAAAGCGCCTTGGAAAACAGCCGAGAGTTCAAACGTAGCGGTCGCTGCAAGCGCTTAATTTGTAGGGTGGGCAATGCTGTTATGCCCACCATTTTGGTCGTCATATTTATGGTGGGCAAAAAAGCCTGCCCACCCTACGATGCGAACTTTTATTCCTTCAACCGTCGTCCACAGATTAGTGGCGCGTAGGAGATTATCATGAGTCAAGAAGTCGAAAACATACAACCCAGCTATCCTTTATTCCGTAACGATGAATACAAGGAAAGTCTGGCTAATAAACGTGAAGCTTATGAAGAAGCTCACTCTAAGGAAAAAATTGACGAAGTCTTTCAGTGGACGACCACTAAAGAATACCAGGAACTCAATTTCAACCGCGAAGCGTTAACCGTCAACCCTGCTAAAGCCTGTCAGCCCTTAGGCGCTGTACTGTGTGCGTTGGGTTTTGAAAAAACCATGCCTTATGTCCACGGCTCGCAAGGCTGCGTCGCTTATTTCCGTACCTATTTCAACCGTCATTTCAAAGAGCCTGTTGCCTGCGTTTCCGACTCCATGACAGAAGATGCGGCGGTTTTCGGCGGTCAGAAAAACATGATGGCCGGTTTGGAGAACGCCAAAGCCTTGTACAAACCGGAGATCATTGCCGTCTCGACCACCTGTATGGCGGAAGTTATCGGTGACGACTTAAATGCCTTCATCAATAACGCTAAAAATGCCGGACATATCGAACAGGATTTTCCAACGCCTTATGCCCATACCCCAAGCTTTGTCGGTAGCCATACCACCGGCTGGGATAACATGTTCGAAGGCATGTTGAAGTATTTCACCCTGAACCATATGGACGACAAAAAAGTCGGCTCAAACGGCAAGATCAATCTGGTTCCGGGCTTTGAAACCTATCTGGGCAACTTTCGCGTCATGCACCGTATGATGAAAGAAATGGGCGTTGATTACACCTTAATGAGCGATCCCTCCGAAGTATTGGATACACCGGCAGACGGCACCTTCCGCATGTATGCCGGCGGCACTACCCAGGCTGAAGTTAAAGATGCACCTAATGCAATCGATACCTTGTTGCTGCAACCCTGGCAGCTGGAAAAAACAAAAAAGTATGTGCAAAACATCATGCATCAGCCCGCTACAGCCATCAATATTCCGATGGGCCTGGAATGGACTGATGAATTCCTGATGAAAATCTCCGAACTGACCGGCAAACCGATCCCAGCTTCCCTGGAACTTGAGCGCGGCCGCTTGGTAGACATGATGACCGACTCGCACGCCTGGATGCACGGCAAAAAGTTTGCCTTGTACGGCGATGCGGATTTCGTGATGGGCATGACCAAATTCCTGCTGGAATTAGGTGCTGAACCGACTGATGTATTGTGCAACCATGCCAATAAACGTTGGGCGAAGGCGATGGATAAAATGCTCAAAGATTCGCCGTACGGACAAAAAACTGTCGTCCATACCGGCAAAGATTTATGGCATTTCCGTTCATTGGTGTTCACCAACAAACCGGACTTCATGATCGGCAATTCTTACGGCAAGTTCATCCAACGCGATACGCTCTATAAGGGCGAAGAGTTTGAAGTGCCGTTGATCCGCATCGGTTTCCCGATCTTTGACAGACACCATCTGCACAGAATGACAACCCTGGGTTATGAAGGCGCTATTTATATGCTAACAACCTTGGTTAATACCGTACTGGAGCAGTTGGATAAAGAAACCAGAGGCATGGGTACAACTGACTATAACTACGACTTGGTTCGTTAATTTGTAGGGGTATCCCTTGTGGATACCCTCCCTTGTGGATACCCTTCAAATACGGATATTTCAAAAGGGGCAACCACAAGGGTTTGCCCCTACGTTTGGTTAAACCCATTTATTAAATGCGTGTAAACGGAGAACTCAATGCCTAGTGTCATGTTGAAAAAAAATGCAGAGGGCAAATTAGTCTTCTACGTACCTAAAAAAGATTTGGAAGAAGTGGCGGAATCCGTTGAATTCGATAGCCCCGATAAATGGGGCGGCGAAGTCCTGCTCAGCGACGGCTCAAAATATTATTTTGAACCGCTGGATACGCAACCGGATTTCCCCATTACCTTGCGCGCCTTACGTTTAGATTCAGGAGAATAATCATGGCCTTATATATTGTTGAAGCGGATTGTATTTCATGCGGCGACTGCGAACCGGTGTGCCCGACCAACTCAATCACCGAAGGTAAAGTTGTCTTTAAAATCGACAAAAAAACCTGCACCGAGTGCGAGGGCGATTTTGACATCCCGCAATGCGTCAAAGTTTGCCCCGTCGATAACTGCATTTTGCCTTTAGAGGCGTAAACAGATGAACAGCCAGGCTATCTCACGAGAACTGGCTTTACGTATCGGGCTGGCGGCTCGCGCTTTGCCCGATACCGACGCCAAGCGCCTGCTGTCAGTGCTGACTGACTGCATCGGCCTTCCGATCACCGAACAAAAACTTATCGGCCTCAACCTTGATACGCTCAAGACCGCAAAAGCGGGCGAGTTTGCCGATGTTGACGAACCTTTGCTGGCGCATGCTTTAAGCATTCTTAAATCCGGCCTTAATGTCCCCGAACAACAAACTTATAGCGATGGCGATATGCCTAGCTCCGTCCGCATTGCCTGTGCCAGCAATGACGGCATTAACGTTGACGGCCATTTCGGTTCTTGCAGTCAATTCATGGTTTATCAGGTCTCCGCCGATGAAGCCCGGTTAATCGACATCCGCAATACTGACATACCCGATGGCCTGGAAGTGGAGGATAAAAACCTGTTCAGGGCGGAACTGATCCAGGATTGCCAAGTGCTTTATATCGCCTCGGTAGGCGGCCCGGCGGCGGCAAAAATCGTCAAGCTGGGCATACACCCGATAAAACTCTCAGCTATTGATCCTATTGCTGTTGTGGTCGATCAATTACAAAGCGTTATTGCCGGAACTCCGCCCCCTTGGCTGGCCAAAGTCATGGGTGTTGAAGCAAATGACCGGTTCCATTTTGAAAGGGAAGCGACAGGATGATTACTACCGACCAAGTCAATGCCATAGCGGCAAGAATCGAAACAATGGGTGTAAACGAAGCCACCGTTTCTGAACTAAGGCAGCACTATCAACCCATCCATTTCACTTACTGCATGGATGACGACCTGCCCAATAATACGCCGCTCATTGAGCGTAAAGGCTTCAACCTTTATTTGATTGATGGCCGTGAACATTGCCTGTGCCTGACCAACGATTACGATGTTGCAACAGGTATTGTCGTTGCAGAAATCATCACGGACTAAACGGAACGCTGCATGTCCGATCATGAAAGCCCTGTCAGCGTCCCCTTTGCCGATTGCAGCCTATGCCCTTTTCGCGGCAAAACCCTGCTGATGGGCCGCTGCATGCCTGGCGATACCTGCGTATCCGTTGAAAGCGGCCGACAGATCGACCGCTTTTTTCGCGTTAACCCTGCCTATGCCGGGCAATATCTGCACGACAGTTTTTGGGAAAGACGCGCCATTGCCGTCCGTTATGCACCTCAGAAAGCACTCGCTAAGCTGATTTATGATGAAGATGAAGTAGTCAGGCGAGCAGTCGCCTATCGCATACCACAGTCACAGTTGCATCTGTTAATCGACGATACGGATAGGGAAGTACGCATGACCGTCGCGGATCGCATGGCTTCCGAGGACTTGGAAAAAATGGCTGACGATAAAGACTATATCGTCAGATTAACCATAGCCAAAAGACTGCCGAAAGGACGCCTGTTCCGGTTTATTCGCGATGAAGACCTGCAAGTGCGAAAAATCGTGGCCGAACGTCTGCCCAAAGTCAGCTTAGGTCTAATGGCTCATGACGATGCGCCTGAAGTCAGACGCATCATCGCTGAACGCATGACCCCGGATGACGCCGTTATCATGCTGCATGATTCAGACTGGGTGGTGCGCTATACCGCCGCCCAGCGCGTTGCCCCCGAAGCATTGGCCTGTCTGCTTGATGACCCCGAGCCTGATGTCAGTGCGGCGGTGCGGGATCGATTAACAAACTATTCCCCGGGAACACATGGGGACGAGGAACCGGGGACAGTGTATGAATGACCAACTATTTCAACTCGATGGGCAACAGCTTGCAAAAATCTGCAAACACACCTTGCCCGACCTGGATGACGAATTATTACTCTCCAAACTCCAAGCGCTAAACTCCGGTTATCCGATCCGATTAGCCAAAACCGGGGATGAATGGTATCGCCTGGGCGGCATTGTTGATATGGACGGCAACCGTATCGCCAATAATTTGATTGAATGGACTGAAAGAACCTATATCGAATGCGGCAAGAATCTGCAAACCTTGATCGATCATGCACGGGAACAAAAGCTGATTGCCACGCGGCAAACCGGCAACACCCTACATTTTGTTGTTCAAACGGGCAGTAAAGCGGAACAATTTATCCAGATCGACATTGATAAAACCCATGAGTCATCAGACCGGTTGCTGGTCAATGAGCACAATCCGCCGGAAGATTTAGAAGAATTTATTGATCCACTGGAGCCGGAATGCGTAGAAACATTCTGCATTGGAACCTCGGCAATTGCTCCCGGCATGGCTCTACCTCCTGCATCCATGCAGTCGTCACGTTATTCTTATCGACGTAAAACTGACGTGTCGATTTTCATGGATGAAATCAATAAATACCATATCGCAGAGCATCCGGTACAACGTTTCATGGATGACTGGAACCGAAGCAGCGCCCTGCAAAAAGCCGTGCTTTCCGAAGACTGGATTGTCCGGCCTTTCAGGCATACCGGACGCTTCGGCGAACAAATAATCAACGTCGAAATCATCAATACCCAGCAAAAGAACCTGCAGCAACTGGAAGATATTAGCGGCAAAAAAGGCACCTCGTTGCATAACCTGTTGACCCGTTTCGATCGCCAAGCAGGTTATCCGTTTGCCTGGTTCTTTTATATGGTTAAAGGCAAGCTGGCTTCTCCGAACACTGGCCTAGCGGTTTTTAAGGATATTAGCGGAGATTTTTCTTATTTACCCGAACGAGATGTCGCGGTACTTAAAGACTGGATTAACACGCCTTACAGCGTGTAGGATTTTTCATTAATTGCTTTGTAAAACAAAGCTCATTTTTTAAACAATAGGAGTAAACACCATGTCAATCGCACAAATAAAAGCCTTCTCTGAACACGCCAAAATCAATCCTGAATTAAAAGAAAAGCTGTTAGCAGTACAAAAAATCAGGGAACTGATCGCATTGGGCAAAGAATATAATTTTGAACTGGATGAAGTGGAACTTTATCCGCCTAATGAACCGCAATTTGTCGAAGAACAACTATCTGAAAAAATGGCTAAAGCTTTGTTGAGAGTTTAAGTCTTTGTAAGGCGGTTTCAGTCTGCGCTCTATAGATTTATTGGCCCTTGAATTCAAGAAACTTAAAAACCCGAAAACTATACCGTTCATAGCGCAACCTAACTTGATGCACTATTGCGGGGCGAATTTAGGTGTTTATGGGCAATTGTGGTGCGAACCAAAGATAAAGAAAATTATTTACTTTTTGCATGGAAAAATAATTATTCAAATAAAATCAATGTGTAATAATACCAATATCCTTTAGTGGTTGTGTGGCATATTATCTGCTTGAGTTTCCAAGGGCAATTCAAGCGCCAACAGCAACAGGGTGATTAACAGACATTAGCATGCACTATAGTTGATGTTTGTCCTTCTGCTGCAAACACTGCCGCACCATCTTGATGCGCGATACCTATAACATTGGCGCATCAAGATGGATTCTTCATAACTAAAAGGGGATAGCATGGTTTTAGGTGATTTCCTAAAGAGCGGTCATAAGCCTACGCTGGTTAGCACTTTCGTCTATTCCGACATGAGTTTCATGGCCTGGGTGCTGCTTGGGCCGCTGGCTGTGCATATTGGCCGAGACTTGCAATTGACCGCAGATCAACAATACACGCTGGCGGCGATTCCTTTATTGGCCGGTGCGTTGCTCCGTATTCCCTTAGGTCTGGCGGTAGACCGTTTCGGCCCCCTGCGTACCGGGCTGTTATGTCAGTTAGCCGTTATGCTGGCGCTGTTCACCGCTTACAACGGGGGCGTCCAGTCATTGGCAGGGCTTTATGGCTTAGGCGGCTTTCTCGGCATTGCCGGAACCAGCATGGTGGTAGCATTGCCGCTGGCCAGCCGCTGGTATCCCGATCAGTATCAGGGCTTGGCGTTAGGCGTGGCAGGCGCAGCCAGCAGCGGCACGGTATTTGCCGCGCTGTTCGCGCCCAGTCTGGCGGAAAGCTATGGTTGGCGCACGGTGTTGGGCTTGGCGCTGATTCCTTTATTATTTACTTTCCTGTTGTACCTGTTCACGGCCAAAGATGCCCCGATTAAACCGATAGCACGTTCGACATCTGATGCAGGGTCAACCAGATTCCGCCAAGTACTGGCAGATGCCGATGTCTGGTGGTTTATGCTGTTTTATGCCGTCGCCTTTGGCGGCGTGGTGGCATTAGCGAGTGTGCTGGTGCTGTATTTCCACCAACAATATCATTTGGCGCCTGCAACGGCGGGTTATTTTGCCGCTGCCTGCATCCTCGCCGGTTCTGCGTTGCGTCCCGTTGGCGGCTGGTTAGCCGACCGCTTAGGCGGTATTCGTAGTCTGCAACTACAATTTGCCGTGGTGGCGGTCAGCACTTTTCTCGTTAGTTTTTCCCCGCCTGCCCAGTTTATTGCGATGTTGCTGCTAATGTTGGGCATGGCGGCGTTGGGCATGGCTTCCGGCGCGGTGTTCCAGCTGGTTCCCCTGCGTTTCCGTAAAGATGTCGGGACGACCATCGGCATGATTGGCGCGGCGGGCGGCATGGGGGGCTTTCTATTGGCTGAATTGCTGGGTAAATCCAAAACACTCACTGCCGATTTTCAGGTCGGCTTTTTGGTGTTTGCGGGACTGGCGCTGCTATGCCTGCTCGGTGTCCGTCGCGTTCGCAGCCGCTGGCGCACAACCTGGGGGGCCGCAGCGCTGACGACGGCTCGCGTATAACTACCAAAAATAATAATAAATATAGAGAGAGTACATCATGAGACTAATTCCCCTAAAACTGTTATCCGCTATGCTGGGATGGATGTTGTTTATCGCGCTTCCTGTCTGGGGCGCTGGCGTAGAACAGGGCAACCAACCGGCAGCAAAAGTTGAAGCTGCCAAAACAACGCCTGACAAACCGGAAACTGCCGCTGAAACCAAGGCAAAGATGCTCAAGCCGTTCAGCCACCTGAGCAAGGAAAGCGCGACCTGCGCTTCCTGTCACAAAGAAAAGACGCCAAGCATCTTTCAGCAATGGGGGACTTCCAAACACTTCGGGGCTAATGTCGGTTGCTATGAGTGCCACAAAGCCGAGAAAGGCGACCCGGATGCGATCAACCACAAGGAATTTACCATTTCGGTAATCGTATCTCCTAAAGATTGCGGACAGTGCCACAACACCGAAGTGGAACAGTTCAGCAAAAGCCATCACGCCAAGGCGGCGGAAATTTTGGGTTCTCTGGACAACGTACTGGCCGATGTCGTAGAAGGTAATGCCGCGTTTCATGGCGAATCCGCTTCAACGGTGAACGGTTGCTGGCAGTGCCACGGTTCGCCGGTAAAAGTGCTGCCTAACGGCGACCTGGATTCAGCCACCTGGCCTAATAGCGGTATTGGCCGCATCAATCCTGACGGCTCACGCGGCAGTTGCGCTGCTTGCCACCAACGTCATGAATTTTCGATGACCCAGGCGCGCCGCCCTGAAGCGTGCGGTAAATGCCATCTTGGGCCGGATCATCCGCAAAAAGAAATTTACGACGAATCCAAGCATGGCATCAGTTTTTACGCCAACGTGGATCGGATGAATCTTTCCTCCGCCAAATGGGTTGTGGGTGAAGATTACACGGTAGCGCCTACCTGCGCGACCTGCCATATGTCAGCCACCAGCGAACAGCCCATTACGCACGATGTGGGCGACCGTATCAGTTGGACTTTGCGCCCGCCTATTTCTGAAAAAATAGATGCCAAGGCTATCAAGGAAGGCAAATCGGTCAAATCCTGGATGGAGCGGCGTAAAGATATGAAGAATGTTTGTACTGCCTGTCACGGCAATAACATGATAGAGGGATTCTACGAACAATTCGACGGTCTGGTGACTTTGTACAACGATAAGTTTGCAATACCCGGACAGAAACTTATATCGCTGTCTTTAAAAGAAAACCTGCTAACCGAAACGCCGTTCGATGAAAAACTGGAATGGACTTGGTACCTGCTTTGGCATCACGAAGGCCGCCGCGCACGTCATGGCGCCTCTATGCAGGGGCCGGATTACACCCATTGGCACGGCATGTTTGAGGTTTCTCACCGCTGGTACACGGAAATGGTGCCGGAAGTGCGCGAACTGATCGAAAAAGCAAAAAAAGAAGGCAAGACCGAAGGCGCAATGAAACTTCAGGCGATGCTGGATGAAATATTGAACTCACCGGATCACCGCTGGTTCATTGGTAAAATGCCTGCGGAAGAAAAAGCCAAACGTAAATCACAGATGGAAGAGTTTAAGCAGCGTTATCTACAGGCTAAATAAATGCGTAGCGTTACTTTGCTGTTGGTCGCCCTGCTTTCCTTAAGCGGGGCGGCTGTGGGAGAGACTTTAGTCTCGACAAGCGCGGCTAAAGCCGCTCCCACGGAAACGGAAGCAAAGCCGGTTAATGCCGAGACGCCCGACAGCAAATGTCTGGAATGCCATGGCGTGAAAGGCTTCGCCGCGCCCATTGGAGAATTTGGCGAGGGCCGCAAACGTTCTTTGTACGTGGAGGCAGATATTCTGCACGACAGCATCCACGCCAATGAACATTGCGTTTCCTGTCACTCCACTATTGACCGGATTCCGCACCAAATCACCGCGCAAAAACAGCAAGTGGATTGCGTCGGTTGCCACAAAAAACAGTCGGCAAAATTTACCGAACTGCATACCGAAGACAGCATGGCCAGGGTGTTGGCTGGGCTGCCGCCGGATATTCCACCGCCGTCCAAGATACAACAGGAAGGCGAACACTATCTCGACTCCATCCACGCCAAACCCAACAAAAACAATCCGACTCATCCTAATGCCGCTTGCTGGGATTGTCACGGCAAACACAACGTTTTCCCTGTGACCCGCAAGGAAGCGCAAACCTACCGTCTCAGTTCGCCGCAAACCTGCGGCGCTTGTCATGAAAAGGCGCTCAAGGATTACACCAACTCCGCTCACGGCGCCAAGGTGAAGCGTGAAGGCAAGCTCGATTCTGCTGTGTGCAGCGATTGCCACAGCGCCCACAAGGTCGCCTCTATCAAGGAAGACCCGGTAAAGCTGGCCATTACTGAAAACTGTGGCGGTTGTCATGAAAAAGAGCAGCTTACCTACCGTAACACCTACCACGGACAAATTAACCGGCTGGGTTATACGCACACCGCCAAGTGCGCTGATTGTCACGGTTCGCACAATATCCTGCCGAGCAAAAACCCACAAGCGCCTACCCATTCAAGCCAGCGGCTTAAAACCTGTTCAAGCGAATGCCACAAGCAGGCATCCGCCGGATTCGTCAGTTTCGAACCGCACGGCAATACGCATGATTACCAACGTTTCCCGGCGATGTGGATTACCTCCAAATTCATGATTGCTTTGCTGTTCGGTGTGTTTTTGTTGTTTTGGACGCATTCGGCGTTGTGGTTTCGGCGCGAATATCTTGACCGCAAAACAGGCGCAGCCATGCTGCACATTGACCACAACGGCGAACCCGTGCTTAAGCAGGCGCACATCCAACGTTTTTCGTGGCAATGGCGGCTCACCCATCTGATCTTGGCATTGGCCGTGATGACCCTGGTTTTGACCGGCACGACAGTGTTATATGCAGACAGTTTTTGGGCGCCAACGATGATGAAGCTGCTCGGCGGGCCAAAAGTTGCTGCCGTGATTCACCGCGTTGCCGCAAGCACCTTTGGGGCGATCTTCTTTGGTCATATTAGCGTCGCGTTGTACAAGATTTTGGTGACAGACAAAGGCCGCTTCAAATGGTTCGGCCCCCATTCCCTGCTGCCGAACAAAAAAGATTGGCGCGACTTTATTGCGATGCTGCTTTGGTTCCTCGGTAAAGGGCAGCGCCCCGTATTTGACCGTTGGACATACTGGGAAAAGTTCGATTACTGGGCGCCGTTCTGGGGTATGTTCATCATTGGTTTATCCGGTTTGACACTATGGTTTCCGGTGTTTTTCGGCAAATTCCTGCCGGGCTGGGTATTCAACGTCGCGACCATCGTCCACGGCGAAGAGGCATTTCTGGCAGCGGTATTCCTGTTCACCGTGCATTTCTTCAACTGCCATTTCCGGCCCGAGAAATTTCCTGTGGATGTGATCATGTTTACCGGCAGTCAAACCTTGGCTGAATTCCAGCATGAACGCCCCCTGGAATATGCGCGCTTGGTCAGTGAAGGCAAGCTGGAACAATATCTGGTTGGCGCTCCTTCCGTCAAAATGGCGCGTTATTCCAGAATTCTTGGCCTGACACTGATCGCCATTGGCTTAATGCTGTTGGTTTTGGTGCTGCTCGGTTTTATGCAGAGCTTTTTTTAACTATTCAGCGTCATTAATAGAACACGGATGACACGGATTGGACAGATTTAAACGGATTTTTAAAAGCCGAAGCCAAATTTGTTATGCGGTTTTTAATCGGTGTTTATCCGTCCAATCCGTGCCATCAGTGTTCCATTTCTATATGTGCTGAATAGTTACAGTTTTTTTGAGGTGACTTAGGTGTTTCAACTGTCTTACGTAGATACCAATGAGCGAGCAACAACTTAGCGTTCAAACCGGTTTTGCATCCCTGCAAGGTCGGCGCGGTGACAATCAGGACTTTGGCGGCTTTACTTTACCTAGCGGCAAAGATTTAGCGTTACGCGGTCTTGTTGTTGCGGTGGCAGATGGCGTGGGTGGCATGAAGGGTGGACGTGTAGCAGCGGAAACCTGTGTACGCCTATTCATGGATGGTTTTTACAGTCTGCCGGAAACCCTTGGCAGCGAACAACTGGCGTCAAGATGTCTAAATGCCGTCAATCGGTGGATTCACACCATCGGCCAGCGTGATCCGGCGCTGGCGGGCATGGCAACGACCTTTACCGCGCTGATTTTGCATAATCGCCAGGCATGTCTGATACATGTCGGCGATTCGCGTCTTTATCGTCTACGCGGTAACCGACTGGAAAGATTGACCAACGACCATACCTTTAAAAACCCGGACATGGATCACGTCCTGTATCGGGCAGTGGGCATCGAGCAAACCGTTTGCGCCGATTGCACGATGCACGCCCTGGAAGCGCATGACCGGTTTTTACTGTGTTCCGACGGCTTATACGCAAATCTTCGCGAAAACGACATCCGTAACCTGCTGTTAGAGCGCAGATCACCCGAAAGCAGCGCAGAAGACTTGACGCAACTGGCATTCGATCAAGGTAGCCAGGACAACATCACCGCGCTGGTGGTGGATGTGCTTAGCCTGCCGACGCCAAACCGCCCGGCGTTGGAAGCAAGTATCGGTGTGTTGCCGTTACTGGATTTGCCCGCTATCGGGCAGACCATTGACGACTTCACTCTGGAGAAAAATATCGCCAGCGGACGTTACAGCTCCCTGTTCCTGGCTGAAGATTTGCACAACCAACGCCGGGTGGTGTTGAAATTTCCCCATCCCCGCGTCGCCGACGAACAGGCCTACTACAGCGCATTCCTGCGCGAAGCCTGGATAGGCGCGCGCGTACACAGCCCTTGGGTATCCGAAGTCATAGAATTACCGCCCGACCGCCAGAGCCGCCTTTACTCGGTGCAGCCTTATTACGCGGGAGAAACACTGGAGCAACGCATTAAACGCTCCGGGTTAATCACGCTTGATGCGGGAGTGGAGATAGCCTTGCGCTTGTGTAAAGGCGTACATGCCTTACACCGTCAGCGGATCATTCACCGCGACATCAAGCCTGACAATATCCTGCTGCTGGATGATGGCGGTTTGAAATTGCTGGATATGGGGGTGGCACGTCTACCGGCGTGGGATGAACTACCCGATGCTGCAATCCCCGGTACCGCCAGTTACATGGCTCCCGAACAGTTCAAAGGCGTTCCCGGCACGGAAGCGACTGACGTGTTCGCCGTTGGTGTATCGCTGTATCGCTTGTTCGCACAGGGTGGGTATCCCTACGGTGAAATTGAACCGTTCAGCACCCCCCGTTACCACAACCCGCCCAAAAGCCTCGCTGTTGTTCGACCGGACTTGCCCATCTGGCTGGATGGGGTTTTAAGTCATGCGCTAGCCATTGACCCGAAGGAACGTTATGCCGACATCATGGAACTGGTTTATGATTTGGAAAACGGTTTGGCCAAAGGCGGGCAGATTAAACAGGGCAAACGTTCCTGGTATGAACAAAATCCCCTGTTGTTTTGGAAATGTACTTCTCTCGCGCTTTTGTTAGCGTTGTTAATCAGCCAAATGTTTGTGCATATGGGTAGTTAAGGGGTGGCAACTGCCGGATGGGTATGTTGAACTGTTCGAAACGTTTTGCGTTAAACGTAGCCGCTTAGCTCGGACATCGCAGAAACGCTAGGGACGGGGTTGCAAACCCAATGCCGTTAAGTTAAGCGATTTTTTATTTCATATGAGAAATAGTGATCGCTGGAGTGCAAGCTCTGCTTGCATTAGCAGGCGGAGCCTGCACTCCAAATGCCGAAGGCTTTCCTTAACTAACGGCATTGGGTTTGCAACCCCGTCCCGCTTGGAGTTTGTACTCCAAATTCTTAATACGTTCACAGTCTCTGGAACTTGAGAACGAGCGGAAGATGTTGACAGGTTGGCGGATGAAGCCTACAAGACAGCAGAAAGAATCTACAGGACGGCGGACAATGGCGTTCCTGTCTGCATTAACTTCATAGCAGTGGTGATGACAATGATGAGAATGGTGATGGAGATAGTGATGGTGATAGCGGTAGTGGGCGGGATGGTGTTCATAATGAAAGTGAGCGCAAAAGAAAATAATTCCAATGACGTATTGTCTGATAATGATAATGGTGATGACAATAACGATAGTGACACATCGCAGAAACGTTAGGGACGGGGTTGCAAACCCCGTCCCGCTTGGAGCACGTACACGCGAGCCTTGTACTCCGGTATGGAATCCAACGCTGGCTTTGCGCAACTATGACGGCGTTGAGTATAGAGCGGTGAGCGGTCGAAAAACCTCGATGATTTTCGTTCGATGCTACAATTAAAAGAAAGTAAACTGTTGAGAAAATCAGTGGTGTAAACGCCAAAGGAGCAACAACATGACCGACAATCGAAAACTTAGTACTTGAGCATCTACGAGTCATAAGAGCGGATATGTCCTCCATGAAAGATGATGTGCGTGAAATTAAATCACGGGTCAACACGCTGGAAGCCGGGCAGGCCTACGATTATTCAACAGATTGGGCATCTTGCTGGAATGGCAGCCGAGCAGCATACAAAAAAAGGGGTCAAAAGGGGTCAGAGTAAACTTAATTTAAGCTTACTCCCGAAGAAGCTTAAGTAAGCGCCATTCTACTCTGACCCCAGTTATTTTCAGTTATTTTTAACGAACAAACCGGAGCACAGAACCATGGCAGCGTATAGCGAATGTATCCCTTTAATTAATCAACTTAACCATGACGACAAGCTACGGTTGGCGCAATGGCTGATTAAAGCCATTGCCCAAGAAGAAGGTGTCAATAGTCCTGTACTCGATAATGCAAGCAAGCAATCAGGATTATGTGGTATTTGGCAAGATTCACGCTCTGGTGGCGAGATTGCGCAAGACATTGTAAGCAGTAGAACGCCAGCAAGAGATATTACGTTATGAACTATCTGTTGGATACCGATACGCTGATTTATTGGCTTAAAGGCGATAAAAACATAGAGAAAAACGCGTTAAATTTTGGTTTGAAAAATCTTGGCTATTCCGTTATTTCTCATGCTGAGCTTTATTTCGGTGCGTACAACTCAGCGCAAAAAGATAAAAACTTACGAGCTATTCAGGTCGTTAATCAAAAACTGGCATTAG
Source organism: Candidatus Methylobacter oryzae (assembly GCA_945861405.1). Taxonomy (GTDB): domain Bacteria; phylum Pseudomonadota; class Gammaproteobacteria; order Methylococcales; family Methylomonadaceae; genus Methylobacter_A; species Methylobacter_A oryzae_A. The sequence continues at coordinate 30,974 of CAMAUL010000003.1, forward strand.
TTAATTTTAATGCTGAATCAGCACAGTTATTCGGCTTGATCAAAGCGGATTTAAAACAGCAGGGTAATATCATTTTGGATGCTGATATTATGATTGCTGCAATTGCGTTGTCTCATAAACTTGTGCTGGTAACCAACAACGAGAAGCATTTTATTAGAATTCCAGATCTAAATATTGAAAATTGGGTAAAAAAATGAAAGTTCTGTGGGCATGCTGTTTATGCCTGACATAGCTATGCAAATCTCATAGAATAGGATGAAGCAATCATGACTTGTTGCATAGAGGTAAAAAATAAAGACAGCAGAGATTTGAAAGGCATGATGTTTTCTATGCTGGTCGGCATGGCGCACACGAAGCCAAGTGAGTGGGCGCTAGGCGGTGAATCGCGCCTGAGACAGCCCCCCCCCCCCCGAAAAAGCCCGATACACGGCCCGCAGCGCGGCGCTGTAGTTATCGTCAAACACTGACAGCACATGAACAGCAACACGCTCCTAAAATCTGTGCAGGCGCTTATGAATAAGATGCCCGTATCTAAAATCAGGTTCATCCTGTCAGCACTACCGATAATCTTGGGTTTGCTGGCTCTCATTGGCTGGGCTTTGGATATTGACATCCTAAAGCGGAGCATTGCGTCAACTGTCCCCATGAACCCAACCACTGCCGTTGGACTCATCCTTCTTGGCCTCGAAGCAACCCGCTTGCAAGCCGGAACTACTATTTTCTACCTAAATCGGGCTGGCCTATGGGCAATAGGGGCTGTTATCATCGCCAGCGGCCTAAAACTCAGCGACCTCCTATTGGGCACATCATTCCATATCGATGCGCATCTTTTTGCTACGAAATTGGCTATAGGACTGGAACAGCCAAGCAGAATAGCGCCCAATGCGGCCCTTTGTTTCATTATGCTCGGCGGGGGCATGCTATTTCAGCGTAGGCTATCGAATTTATCGATCCTCACGGCCCAACTACTTTCAGTGGCTGCTATCCTTTCCGCGCTGTTGGCAATTATCGGTTATGCGTATGACATCCGATCTTTCTACGCCATCAGCCTCTTTTCTCCGATGGCGATTAATGCCGCAGTCGCTTTCTTTTTTCTTGGCTCAGCCACGCTGCTTGTCCATCCTAATAAAGGATTCATGTGCGCGCTTACCAACAATGGTTCCCTCTGCCTGATTGCAGCCATCTTGTTGCCTGCAACAGTGCTGGTTCCGTTCATATTCGGCTGGATCAGCCTAGCAGGCTACCATGCAGGCCTTTACGACATGCAATTTGCGCTGGCATTTTCTGTCGTCCTGAATATCGTCATCTTGTTTTTACTAAGTTATATCAGCCTACGAAAACTTTTTTTAGCCGATAGCTATCGAAAAAAGGTGGCCGCAGAATTGCGCAATAGCGCAGCGGCTCTGCGTGCCATCCTGGATAACTCGCCGTTTATAGTCTGGCTAAAAGATCCCAATGACTGTTACATCACGGTAAACAAGGCGTTTGCCGATTATATCGGGCTGAAAGACATCCAACAGGTCGTTGGCAAAACCGACCTCGATTTTTTTCCAAAGGATCTGGCAGAAAAATATCGCGCTGATGATGTGGAGATAATGTCCACACGCCGGCAAAAGCATATCGAGGAACAAGCATTCGACGGCGAGAAGATACATTGGGTAGAAACCTTCAAAACGCCGATCATCGACGAGCATGGCAATATACTGGGTACCACAGGTTTTGCCCTGGACATCACTGCACGCAAGCAGGTCGAAGAAGAGCTGCGCATCGCCGCCACCGCTTTTGATACGCAACAGGGAATGGTACTGACAGACACCGACGGCACCATCCTGCGCGTCAACCAGGCATTCACCCGTCTAACCGGCTACAGTGCGGAAGAGGCGGTAGGTAAGACACCGCATTTGCTCAGTTCCGGGCGGCAGGATCAAGCGTTTTACCAGAACATGTGGGGGAATCTGCTGGAGCAGCGATACTGGCAGGGGGAGGTGTGGAATCGACGCAAAGACGGCACGATCTATGCTGAATGGTTGACCATTTCAGCCGTCCCCGATAGCAACGGGGACACCGCCCATTATCTCGGTTCCTTTTCCGAAATCACCCAACACAAAGAGGCTGAAGCCGAGATTCACCGCTTGGCCTATTACGACCCGCTTACCCAGCTTCCCAACCGCCGCCTGCTGAATGACCGGCTAAGCCAAGCGCTCGCCGCCAGCGCCCGTAGCGGAAAGTATGGCGCACTGCTGTTCATCGACCTGGATAACTTCAAAACCCTTAATGATACTCTGGGGCACGACATGGGCGACGTGTTACTGCAACAGGTCGCCCGACGCCTGGTTGGTTGCGTGCGCGAGGGCGACACCGTGGCTCGCGAAGGGGGCGACGAGTTTATCGTGTTGTTGGAAAGCCTGGGTGACAGTTCCGGGGAAGCTGCCATCCTGACCGAGATTATCGGTGAAAAAATCCTCACCACCCTCAATCACGCCTACCAACTCGCCAGTTACGATTACCATAGCACCCCGAGTATTGGCATCACGCTGTTTATCGACCACCTGAGTTCTGAAGAAGAACTGTTGAAACGGGCGGATATTGCCATGTATCAAGCTAAAAGATCGGGGCGCAATGCCATGTGCTTTTTTGACCCCGCCATGCAGGCAGTGGTTACAGCGCACGCCAAACTGGAAGCGGATTTGCACAGTGCGCTGGCGCAAAATCAATTCAGGCTTTACTTTCAAATGCAAACACGCCATGGACAGATCATCGGCGCCGAAGTGTTATTGCGCTGGCAACATCCGGAACGGGGTTTAGTCGAGCCGTTGGAGTTCATTTCGCTAACTGAAGAAACCGGACTGATAGTACCCATCGGCCTATGGGTGCTGGAAGTCGCCTGCACTCAGCTCAAAATCTGGGAGGGTGCAGCACAAACCCAGCATTTACAGCTTGCCGTTAATGTCAGCGCGCGTCAGTTTCATCAAACCGATTTCGTCGAACAAGTGTGTAGCGTACTGGAGAAAACCGCCATCAAACCCGAGCGGCTCAAACTTGAACTCACTGAGAGCCTGGTGCTCGATAATATCGACGAGACAATATCTAAGATGCAGACGCTTAAGAAAATCGGGGTACGTTTCTCTATGGATGACTTCGGCACCGGCTTTTCATCGTTGGCCTATCTGACGCAACTGCCACTCGATCAACTGAAAATCGACCAGTCCTTCGTGCATAACATCGGTGTCTTACCCACCGATGCCATCATTGTACAAACCATCATCGCCATGGCCGACAGCTTAGGGTTAGAAGTGATTGCCGAAGGGGTAGAGACGGAACAACAACGCGCATTTTTGGAACTGCACGGTTGTCCTGATTGCCAAGGTTACCTGTTGGGTAGGCCGGTGCCATTGGTGGAATTTGAGAGTTCTTTGAGGCTAGCCAAGTTAGCCAAGTAGGCGGGTTGCATTTTTTCGCAACCCATCCACCATACTGTTTTATTCGCGCTGTGGTGACTAATGCTAGCCCTGGGCACGTTGCGCAAACCCATAAGGTACGGCCAGTTGTTCAGTGGTAAGGTACGCGCAGCGTACCCTACAGGACTAAACCTTGTGGAGGGAGAGCCAATGCCGTTAAGGAACGCGCATGAAATAATTTGAGCATCTGTAGGGGCGGATAAATCCGCCCCTACACATTACACAAAATGTTTCATTGGTGATTTTATTTCATGCGCGTTCCTAAGTTAAGCGATTTTTATTTTACGTGAGAAATAGTGATCGCTGGAGTGCAAGCTCTGCTTGCGTTGGCAGGCGGAGCCTGCACTCCAAATGCCGAGGGCTTTCCTTAACTTAACGGCATTGGAGGGAGAGTGGGGGCATGAATAATTAGTGAACGATTAGTGAACGATGCCATTGTATACTGAATTTATAGGTTTTATTCTAAAAATGCTTTTTATTGACAGTGGCTTATGGTGCGCGCAGTAAAACTTAAGGGATATAACCTGCTCAATAATGTAGCGACGCATTTTAGTTTTGCCCGCCGTCGGCATCATTGGCTGCCAAAATGTTGAGCAACGAAAAGATATTGCCCAACCGGGGCTTGTTATCAGTCAAATGTTAATACAGTTGGGCAGCTGAGAAATTACAAAATATCTAAATCAATGGAACCTGCCCTTTCAATTAATGCAAACCCGGAATACTCACCATGGCTAATTACAAAAATATCGATCTAGAAGAAGGGCTAATAGGGATGATACGGCATATGCAAGCCGTCGACGAATGCAGGGAAGAGCTGAATAATTTGCAAAGTGTCTGGGACAATTTGTCCTTGCTGGGGCAGTTGTCAGGAACAGGCACGGATATGAATGGCACCCGCCAGTCCTTTCAAAAATTAACGGGATCGCTGCTTAATCAGCTTGCCAGTGAAACTCTGCGAAAATGCGTATTGGAGATGACATCGAAGGCGCAAGTCGCGATTGACATCCTGGTCAGGAATTTGTTTGAACGTACCGCAGACATTGGTTTTTTGGCTACGGATGACGACATCTGCGCTGTGCTTAGGGAGGCCAATAGCCTGAAGGGCAAGTATTCCAGAAAGAGTGAACTGGAAGCGAGCTTGTCTCGACTTCGGGATCGGTTTTCCGAATATTTATACAAATATTCCGTGTATTCCGATATTGTTTTGTTGGACACAGATGGGGAGATTCTGGTTCGGCTCAAAGATGGTGCCGGAATAGAACGTACTCGGCACCCGCTTTTAAAGCTTTCCCTGGAGACCTCGGATGGTTACGTGGAGACCTTTGATCAAGTTGATTTTTTGCCGGATGAGGCCTGTTCCCTGGTTTACTCGTTTCGTGTCGTAGACACTGATAATACAGCGCTTGGCGTACTTTGTTTATGTTTCCGGTTCGATAATGAATTGAAGGGGATTTTTGCCGATCTCATTGCACCGGAAGATTGGTCGGTCATTACCCTGCTGGATAGCGAAGGTCTGGTCATTGCCAGCTCGGATATTCATCATGTGCCGCTTGGCGCTACATTGGCGCCGGTTTTGGATCGGGAATACCGTATATTGAGGTTCGCAGGGCAGGAGTATCTGGCATCAACACGTTGCAGCAGCGGCTACCAAGGCTACGCTGGGCCGCACTGGTATGCACATGTCATGCTGCCCTTGCAGCACGCATTCAACCGCGATGCCTCAGGATTGCTCAAGAATATTCCCCAGGATACGCTCGATACCATCATGGAACGGTCACAATTGTTCGGCGAAAGTTTGCGTAGTATTCCGCAACAAGCAGACAGGATTCAGCGGGAGCTCAATCGATCGGTCTGGAACGGAAATGTACGGCAATGCCGTTTCGGGCAAGGAAAAGACACCGGATTCTCGAAGATCCTGTTATGGGAAATCAGCAATACCGGCGCCAGAACCCAGTCGGTATTTCAACGCTCCATCGCCAATTTGCACGAGACTGTCGTCTCTTCAGTGCTTGAGGACAGCCATTTCCAGGCATCCTTGGCGATCAACATCATGGACCGCAACCTTTACGAGCGGGCCAACGATTGCAGATGGTGGGCATTGACTTCATCGTTCCGCGAATTGCTTGCCGAAGAAGAGATTTCAGAGTCCGGTAGGGAACGCATTTCAAGCATCCTGGCTTACATCAATAGCCTTTATACCGTTTACACCAATCTGATCGTTTTCGATGTCAATGGGCGAATCGTGGCGGTCTCTAACCCCGGCGAAACATCCTTCATTGGGCAGAATGTTGGCGAAGAATGGCAGCGCCACGTCCTGATGCTGGCTGACTCGCAAGGTTACGCAGTATCGGATTTTACCGAGACCCGCTTTTATCAAGGCCGCCACACTTATATTTATGGAGCCGCAATCCGGGATCCTGGCGGCATGAGGGTTGTTGGCGGCATAGGTATCGTATTCGATTCGGCCCCCCAGTTTTCAGCGATGCTGCGTGATGCTCTGCCTAAAAATGCCGACGGGCAAATCGATTCGAGTTCATTTGGCATTTTCGTTTCGCGGAACGGTCGAGTCCTTGCGTGCTCGGATGAGAGATTCAGCCCTGGCGACAAACTCCCCATTTCCTCAGCCTTATGCAATCTCTCGCCCGGGGAAGAAATTACCGGCGTAATTTCCCTGAACGAGCACTACTATGCAGTCGGCGCCCATGCCTCCAGCGGTTACCGTGAATACAAAAGCGAGTCCGATTCCTACAAGAACGAAGTGATCGCGTTGGTGGGAAAAGAACTGTGTTTTATGACAAAAAGCCGGGAGGAAACAGAAGAAGTCCCATGTCCTACGATTCGCTCCGACCGCGGACATGCCGAAACCACTGTGGAAATTGCAACCTTTCGGTTGGGCGGTGAATGGTTCGGTATTCGCGCGAGCCAAATTCTGGAAGCGGTCGATACCACTAACATCACTCCGGCACCCGGTGCCGGGGCCGATTGTGTCGGATATTTGATGTACGAGAAATTGCCGATACCGGTATTCGACATTCGGAACATGGTGTGCGCAGTTAAGAATGGTGCGGAACAGATAAATCGTAAAGCCCAGCAGGCCATGGTAATTGAGAAGAATGCCGATACCCGGTTCGGTGTGATTGCGGATGTTCTGGGTGAAATCCCGGAAGTTCTCGAATCACGCCTTAATACGCTGCCAGCCGTCCTGGGGGGCGGAGCACTGCTTGCTGATGCGGCTATTGCCCCGGAAAATCCGGGCGAGGAGTGTTTGCTGCTGGTTCTAAGCAACGAACGTTTGTCGCAGAAACTGGCATCGAACATGGCCGAACGCTCCTTAGGAACCTCGCCAAAAGTGACCAAAATAACGACGGCATAAGTATTTTTCGTTATCCCACGCGTTGTTATCCTAGAAAAACCATTTGATCCACGAAAACCAAAAATAGGCGCCTCTACGACTGCATGGACAGATATATGCTCCTGCAATATCTGCATTCCCCACATCCCTGTGGGTTATGCAGGAGGTAGAGCAACGCAGGAGCAGTTGCCGAGGCGACACAAAAAGCACGAAAATATTCAAAGAGATACCAAATTGTGAATGATCACCCAAATGGCCCGAATATATCAAATCCAACGATTTTTTAGGTTCATGGAAAACAGGGCATTCACACTGTAAAACGTAATCTGTAGCGTTGTAATCAGGTTAAGGGGCTTGGCAAATTTTCTGCCAGGACGGATGATGTTGCAGGATCGTCAATGCCGATTCCAGCAGCGCAAGTCCCGCTTCGGTTCGATGCCAGGTCGATGCACCGGACGGATGCGGCAGTGGGATCGCTTCTGTGCGGTGGCCGTGAAAGGTGACGGGGTGAAGCTTGCCGATCACATCATTGAGTCTTTTGACCGGCATCAATTGGCTGATCGCCAGTTTGCCGACCGGCAGGATTAGATCAGGCTTAAGCAAATCGATTTCCGCTTGCAGCCAGCCCGCGCAATTATCGATTTCGGCCGGACTCGGCACACGATCACCACCCTTGGGATTCTTACCCGGAAAGCAGCGACACACGGCGGCCATATAGACACGCTGCCGAAAAGCCTGTTCATCCAGCCCGATGCGCTCAAACCATTTGAACATCGTCTTACCGGCCGTCCAGGCAAACGGTTTACCGAAACCGCCTTCTTTGTCGCCGGGCGCTTGGCCTATCAGTAAAATCGGCGACAGTACCGGGCTCCCACTCACGACCGGCCCGATCATCTCAGGACATCTTCTGCAATTCGACAATGCAGCGCGATGGGCGCGCATCAGTTGCTCGCGTATAGGCATAGCTTAAAGATCAATCTCAATACCGACCGGACAATGATCCGATCCGTGAATCTCCGGCAAAATAAAGGCCTGCTTGACTTTGCCGACCAGCGCTTCACTGGTCAACACATAATCGATCCGCCAGCCGATGTTTTTTGCCCTGGCCCCGGCGCGGTAACTCCACCAGCTGTAGGCGACGGTGTCAGGGTGGAAATACCGGAAAGTGTCAACCAGTCCGGCGTCGAGAAAACCGCTGAAACCATCGATTTCGACCTGGGTATAACCGGCCGATTTATTGTAATTCGGCTTCGGGCGGGCAATATCGATTTCCTGATGCGCAACATTAAAATCGCCGCAAGCAATCAGCGGTTTCTTCTTTTGCAGTTGCTGGCAATAGGCCAGAAATTCGCGGTCCCAAGTTTGGCGGTAATCCAGCCGGGCCAATGCCTCGCCGGAATTCGGCACATAAACGTCGAGCAGAAAGAATTTTTCGAATTCGGCGACAATCACGCGGCCTTCCTGGTCGTGCTCGACAATACCAATATCGCTAATAACTTGCAGCGGCTCCTTGCGGGATAAGATCGTAACGCCGGAATAACCCTTGCGTTCGGCGCAATTGGAATAAATCCGATAGCCGTCGATGCCCTCAAGCGCCTTGTCGATCTGATCGGCCTGGGCCTTGGTTTCCTGCAACAGAATGCAGTCGGCATCGAGCAGCGCGAGCGTTTCGGCAAAGCCTTTGCTTTGCACAGCGCGAACGCCGTTGACATTCCAGGAGATTATTTTCATGCGATGATTCGTTCCGATAGGTTAGAAGTTGAGGCTTTAATGGTGAATCTGGGGGTTGCGGCTTAGAGAGTTTAAGTCACGGAGCGAGACGGGATGACAGGTGCCCCAATCCCGACTTTTTCTACGATACCACTCGTTTAGCGATTTCAATATCTTTACGCAATAAGTCATTGACTAATAATTGCAAACCTTCCTGTGTAGTCAGGCATTTTTCATTAAGATATTGAATAACATCCTTATCTAAATAAATGGGCAATTGAATGTCTTCAACAGGCACATAAAATTTACCTTGCTCGGCATTAGAAAAATCATATTCTTCTTTCATTTTGTAAGCCTCTTCATATAAGTAGCTGTCTCGGTAGCCGTTGCTTTTCTGGCGGAAATAATTCTAATAACGTCATCATATCGAAATGTATGAACAACTAACAGCACTTGTTCACTCAAATTTTTGCCCAATAACAGCCAACGTTCTTCCGTTTCCGAATGCTCATCGTCCGGTATGCTTAAAGCAAAAGGGTCGGCAAACACATAAGCGGCATCGCCAAAATCAATACCGTGCTTACGAACATTCAGCTGGTTTTTGTTTTCATCCCATGTGAATTTCATTAATTACCTGGGTTTGGTTTAAAAGTCACTAGAAAGTTGCGTTCTGCCACTTTCTCAGCTATCGGTCGCGGCAGTTGCGCCAATTCTTTTTTGGCGCTCTGTTTAAACTCAATGCGGTAATGTGTCATAGATTAAGTTCTTTTAGAACGTCCAAGCGGAATAGTGCCTTCGTCTTTACGCTCTGCAATGGTTGCCAAGTCTTCAAGGTCTTCTAACAACTCCAGATAGTCTGCCATTGGCAGAATAACTGACAACTTTTGTCCCTTTGAATCGGTTATATATTGTGGTTGTGCGCTCATTGTCTTGACTCCTGTTTTCTGTCACTTCGGATTATACCGCTTTGGGCGTAGATGGACATCAGCCTTGTTTCCACACCATTGGCCTATACACATCATCATTGCTCCAATAAGCCTGCTTGTAATATCACCCCTCCAGTTTTGTAAGCTTTGCTACAAATAAAACTCCAATAAACCCCAATAATTTCAATGCCATACAAAATGGCACAACGATTGCTTTAGCTTAAACAAACAAAGCTATTGGTTAAGCCGATGAAATCAACTAAAGACATTGCCGCGCTGTTGGACGAACCTGCCTGCGAGCATAACAAGAAGGAAAAGTCCGGTTGCGCCAAACCCAAACCCGGCGCTTCGGCGGGCGGTTGCGCTTTTGACGGGGCGCAAATTGCGTTGCTGCCGATTGCCGATGTCGCGCATATCGTTCACGGGCCTATTGCTTGTGCGGGTAGTTCCTGGGATAACCGGGGCACGCGATCTTCCGGGGCGGATTTATACCGCATCGGCATGACCACCGACTTGACTGAACAGGACATTATTATGGGACGCGCGGAAAAGCGTTTGTTCCATGCCATCAAACAGGCGATTGACAGCTACCATCCGCCCGCCGTGTTTGTTTATAACACCTGCGTTCCGGCCTTGATTGGTGATGACATTAATGCCGTGTGCAAGTCCGCCCAGGAGCGCTGGGGCGTTCCTGTGGTGCCGATTGATTGCGCCGGATTTTACGGCACCAAGAATCTCGGCAACCGCATTGCCGGTGATGCGATGGTCAATCATGTGATCGGCACCCGCGACCCCGACCCCTTGCCTTTAACCGTTCAACGCGCGGAAATTATCATCCATGACGTTAACCTGATCGGCGAATACAACATCGCCGGTGAATTCTGGCATGTGTTGCCGCTGCTGGATGAACTGGGCTTGCGCGTGTTATGCACCCTGTCCGGCGATGCGCGGTTCCGCGAAGTGCAAACCATGCATAAGGCGGAAGTCAATATGATGGTGTGTTCCAAAGCGATGGTCAATGTCGCCCGCAAGTTACAGCAACAGTACGGCACGCCGTGGTTTGAAGGCAGTTATTACGGCATTACCGACACCAGCCAGGCGTTAAGGGATTTCGCCAAGGCACTGCACGATCCGGATTTAACGGAACGCACCGAAGCGCTGATACTGCGGGAAGAAACCCGGATCAGGAAAGAACTGGAGCCGTGGAAAGTACGCCTAAAAGGCAAGCGGGTGCTGTTGTTTACCGGCGGCGTAAAAAGCTGGTCGGTGATTTCCGCGTTGCAGGATTTGGGTATGGTGGTGGTTGCGACCGGCACCAAGAAATCGACCGAAGAGGACAAGGCCAGAATCCGTGAGCTAATGGGCGAAGATACGGTAATGATCGACGACGGCAGCCCGAGGGCATTGTTGAAAATCGTCCATGATTACAAGGCCGACATTTTGATCGCCGGTGGCCGCAATATGTACACCGCGTTAAAAGCCAAAGTTCCGTTTTTGGATATTAACCAGGAACGCGAATTCGGTTATGAAGGTTATCAAGGCATGCTGGAGCTGGTGCGCCAACTGGCGTTGACGATTGAAAGCCCGGTATGGGAGGCGGTTAGAGCGCCTGCGCCGTGGAGAGATCAAGGTAAAAACAGGCTGGTGAACAATGGCTGACATCCTGAAAAGAAACAAAGCGCTATCGGTCAATCCGCTGAAAGCCAGCCAGCCGATAGGCGGCTCCCTGGCGACATTGGGTTTTAACCGCGCGATGCCGATGCTGCACGGTTCGCAAGGCTGCACCGCATTCGCCAAGGTGTTTTTCGTGCGCCACTTCCGGGAACCTATTCCGTTGCAAAGCACCGCAATGGATCAAGGCAGCTCGGTAATGGGCGCAGACGAAAATGTTGTTGAAGGCATTCTTACCATTGCCGAAAAATCCCGCCCATCCCTGATTACTATTTTGACTACGGGGCTTGCGGAAACACAGGGCGCCGATGTACACAGGAATGTCAGGGAGTTCAGGGAAGCCAATCCGGAATTTGCCGATGTTGCAGTCGTCGCGGTCAATACCCCCGATTTTACCGGCAGTGTTGAAACCGGTTTTGCGGCAACCCTCACCGAAATTATTCGTGCGTTGGTGCCGGATGCCAAGGAGGCAGGCACTTATCCCGGCAAACGCAAGCGCCAAGTCAATGTCTTGGTCAATTACATGCTGACCCCCGGCGACCTGGAAGCGCTTCGGGATATTTTCGAGCAATTCCAACTCAGACCCGTTTTTGTGCCCGATATTTCAGATTCGCTGAACGGCTGCTTGACTGATGAAGACTTCAGCCCTGTGACCATCGGCGGCACCCCGCTGTCAGAAATGGCAACGCTGGGCGATGCATTGGCAACGGTGGTTATAGGCCCGTCGCTTAGCAAAGCGGCGGAATTGCTGGCAGAAAAAACCGGCGTGCCAACCTATGCCATCGACCATCTTTACGGCTTAAAAGCCAATGATGCGCTGATGTGTGCATTGGCTGAAATCAGCGGTAACGACGTGCCAGAACGCATTGAACGGCAGCGCTCACAGTTGCAGGACGCGATGCTGGATACGCATTTTATGCTCGGCCAATTGCGTATCGCCATTGCTGCCGATGCGGATTTGCTGAATGCGTTTGTCGAGCTGGTTCAGGAAATGGGCGCGGAAGTCGTTGCCGCCGTCACCTCCTGCAACGTGCCGCTGTTGTCGCGAATCCCCGTCGCCAGCATCAAAATCGGCGACCTTGAAGATATGGAACTGATCGGCAAGGCCAACAAGGTGCAACTGGTTATCGGCAACTCCCATGCGGTCGATACCGCCGAACGACTGGGCACACCCATTTTGAGAGCCGGATTTCCGTTATACGACATTATTGGCGGCTATCAGAAAACCTGGATCGGTTATCGCGGCTCCCGGCAAACATTGTTTGATCTGGCCAATTTGGTCATCAATTATTCGCATGAAGAAATTCCGGTCTACCGCTCGATTTACGGCCAAAAACCGGCCAGCGAAATAACTAACTACCCGCAGACATGTCATTAACAAGACGCATGCAAATAGTGCAAGGCACTGATGAGAGGAAGTTTATGGAAACCGCATTAAAAATAGCATTTGCCACCACCGATATGGAAACGGTCAACCAGCATTTCGGCTCGGCCAAGTCCTTCGCCATTTACGCTGTGGATATGGACGATGCACAAATGCTGGAAGCCGCCGAGTTTGGCGAGCTCAGCCAGGACGGCAATGAAGACAAGCTGTCGGTCAAGATTGACTTGCTGGACGGCTGTGCGGCGGTGTATTGCCAAGCCGTTGGCGGCTCGGCCATTAACCAGCTGATCGCCAAAAACATACAGCCGGTCAAGGTGCATGAAGGCGGCAAGATTAAAGACCTGATCGTTGACCTGCAAAATGAGATGAAAGCCGGGCCATCCAATTGGTTGGCAAAAGCGATTAATCAACATAAGTCCCCCGACCCGGAACGCTTTAATCAAATGGAAGATGAGGGTTGGGACGAATAACATTAGCTCGTTCCCAAGCTGGAGCTTGGGAACGAGTAAACTAACAAATTTATTACCAACGGAGAAAAAAACATGGCCACCGCTGCATTAGTCGTACAAGAAGACGACGCCAATCTGGGTTCCGATATTGTCAAAGATATGATCAAACAATTACGCGCAATTGACACTTACGATACCTACGAGGGTTGGTCGGAAGCAAAAATTATCGACCCTATCGTGTTAACTAAAGAACGGAAAAAGAACATTCCGGTAATCGGCGATCCCGATGAAATCACCATTGCCCGCTTAAAAGCCTATTACAACTCGTTGGCTACGCTGATTGAGAAAAAAACCGGCCTGATGGCGGCACCGATGGTTCATATCAGCCATGAAGGTTTCGGTCGTGCATTAATCATGGTCGGCAAACTGATTGTGGTCGATAAAATTTTGCGCGACACCCACCGCTTCGGCTTCTCAAGTCTGGAAGATCTGCGTGAAAAAAGCGATAGCCTAATCGAGAAGGCGTTGGGCTTAATTGAAAAATACAATGCGGCTGCAACTGATTGAGGAATGCCTAAATGACTGAAGAAGAGTTGAAAAAACTGGAAAAAGAAGTCAAAAAGAACAAGCGCTTGGCCAGCGAACAGGCGATGGAATTACATGACCTGATTGAAGACCGCCTGCCTGAAGCTTACGGTGAATTGTTGGGTATTGCGCAAGCCACTTACGTTGCTTGCAAAGCCTGGGATGAAGCCAACCAGAAACTAATTGCCGCTCAAGCTGAAGCGGCCTGAGCAGGGGAACAACATGTCTGAATTTGTAACCGGCGTTACCTTTGGCGGCACGGAATGGACGCCAGCCTATGTAACCGACATTAATCAAAAGACCTGCATCGGTTGCGGTCGTTGCTTTAAAGTCTGCCCGCGCGATGTGTTCGATCTGGTGGAAAAAGACGAAGCGCTCGATCCCGATGACTTTGATGATGATTACGGCGATTTTGAAGACGACGATGACAACAGCATGGTCATGAGTTTAAAAAATAAGCTCGATTGCATCGGTTGCGAGGCTTGCTCAAAAGTATGCCCGAAGATCTGTTTTACCCACGAACATAAACAAGCTGCTTAACTCAAATACAGATTAATAGTTCCCATGCCGGAGTGCTCATCGTTATACATAAGTTCCCAAATAACGTCATACCCGCCGGGAAGCGGGTATCCAGTGCCATGGATGGTAATTTTAAATACGTCCATGTAGTCTGGATTCCGGCAATCCCTGCCGGAATGACGTGCTTTTAAATATTTGTGTATAACAATGAGCACTCCGGCATGGGAACGATAAACAATTTTTAAAAGGATCACGATCATGCCCAGACCCGAAAAACACGTATTCGTATGCACCCAAAACCGTCCGCAGGGACATCCCAGAGGTTCCTGCGCCAGCAGCGGTTGCGCTGAAATCATGGATGCATTCATGGATGAAATACAAGTCCGCAACCTGTTTGAAAAAATCGCCCTGACCAACACCGGCTGCATGGGGCCGTGCGGAATGGGGCCCAGCGTTCTGGTTTATCCTGAAGGTGTTATGTACGGCAAACTGAAAAAGGACGACGTCAAAACTATCATTGAGCAGCACCTGCTCGGCGGCGAACCGGTTGCCAACCTGATGGTTCCAGCCGAAGTTTGGTAACCTGAGGAACCCTTGTGGATTTGTCCGAGCAAATCAAAACCAACCGCGATCTGGGGACATCTGTTTGCCAGCGACTGACGGAAGAAATCAACGAACTGGGTTTTGCCTCAGCGGAAATCCAACACTATCCGATTTACGATAATGCCGTCTTTATACTGATCAAAGACCCTTATACCGGCGGGCATAACTTGACCGGCTACTGGTACAATGAGGCTAACAAACAGCGTATCGGTAGGCTTCAGTTTAATAGCGACGGCACTTTTTATGCAGACTATGATGTCGTTAAACCGCATCCAACCAAAACCAACCGCTTTGTTGAAGGCGTTACCGCTTGGGGCAAAGCTGAACAGATTAAATCTGAAGCCAAGTTATTGGAAATGGCTGAATAGCCGATATGGAAAATCCGGCGCGAATTTATGAACTGTTGCTGGATTATGCCGACAGCGATACGCAAGTCACCGAATTAAACATCGGCCTGGTTTGGACGGTGTGCAAAGCTCGGCACATAGGTCTGGCAATGAGCCCCGGCATTCCCACCCGCACCCTGTCGTGGCCGGGTACCTTAGCCGGTAAAACCTTGGCGGAATTGGCCGGATGGATTACCGACTGGGAGCCATACAAGGCAACGGTTGCGATGGCTGCGATTAATTGCAGCTTAAACCGCTATGAGCTGCCATCAGGAATAACCCTGCTGCCTACTCAGGGCAACGCCAATCTGGCGGTTTTCGAACACTTCATGCCCCGGCTGCAAGGTAAAAAAGTCGTTGTTGTCGGGCGTTATCCGGGCATTGAACGTTATGCCGAGCAAATCAATCTCAGCATCATCGAGCGGCAACCCACCGCTTCCGACTATCCCGACCCCGCCTGCGAATTTTTACTGCCCAATGCCGACTGGGTATTTTTAACGGCCAGTTCCATTACCAATAAAACCTTCCCGCGCTTGGCTGAGCTTGCCCAACACGCCACCACCGTGTTGATGGGGCCGACGGTGCCCTGGCTGCCCGAACTGCACGAATTCGCCATTGATTATCTGGCTGGCGTTGAAGTAATCGATCCGATAAAACTGTATCAAACAGCGGCTGAAGGCGGCGGCGTGCGCATTTTTGAAGATGCCGTGCGTTACCGGATAGTCGACCTGACGCCAAGCAATAGCATGACGTGGCTGAAGAACCAGATAGCTCAGGACTATGAAGACAAACAACGACTAAGCCTGGCAATGGAGCAATGGTACGGCACAGGCAAGCAAGGCCGGTTTCCTGAATTTGACCGGCTCAATCAGGTAACGACCAAGCTTTCTCGCATGGACAGCAGTTATAAGCGTCTGTGGGACGCACAACCGAATTAAGTCCTGCGCTTTTGTTTGTAAGGTTCCCGACAATCAATTACAAAATAACCTGCATTGTTGGTTAAGACATCAAACGCCACGACAACCGAACCGACAAAACAGATTTATCTATCTGTTTTAAAATCAAAATTCACAAATAACACAACATGGCATAAAGCATGCTAAATCAAAAGTTATTACTTAAAAAACAGGCAAGGATAATGTCATGAAACCCAGTATTCATAACCAATGGCACGGTATCATCAAAGTCAATAACGGCAATATCGTATCGGAAGTCAGGCTGGAAATAGCCCCCAATGTCTCAGTGCTTGTTACGGTTTCTACAGGCTCTGATGAAGCACATGGGATTAATGAGCCAAGCACCCAGCGCCGCTGATTTCCCTGCTCAGTATTTATGTCCGCAGAACAACTTGCACTCGCACTATTTATTTAATTATCTGGAGAAAAAACAATGCTACTAGAAACCTACCAAGACAAAGGATTATTAACGGTCACTTTAGTCAACGGTCAAACCGGCACTGCCGGTGTTTACGCCTATCGCGGCGACTTGGTTATCAAAGAGGGATCGCTGCGCGAAGGCTCAACAACCGACCGTAGACCGCCCGAAGCCCTGCTGATCCATTCCGCCCTGATCATTGAAAACGACAAGATTAAGTTCATCAACGGCCTGTTGCCTACCCTCGATTTACTGCCCGTTTTTGTTGAAAAATACAAAGCCGATATTGCACAAGACTGCCTTGCTTTAATCTATGTTGAGAATATCGGCAAAGGCATGCAGGTTGAATTGGAAAGCGTCACCTATAAATTAATCCCTTTCAAGCAAGGCCTGGTTTGGAATGAATTGCTCGAAGAATTGTATATTGAAAAAAGCGAGCTAAAGAACCAATCTGCCGAAGATAAAGTAGCCATCGCTTACGAAGCGGCCAAATCGTATACCCCAAAAACGCCGCTCGTTTCATTTGCCGAAGCGGAAGACAATACCATCGAGGTGGTTAAAGAAGCCGCTGTGGGTGCCATTTAAAATCCACACAATTTCATAAAATTCAGGGTTACAAATTTTGGCATTATTAATGCTTAAATATTTACAAGCTTAACTGCTTTCGATCAACCCTTTCCTGAGCGTTGTACCTTCCGCGCCCTATTTTCTCGACTAGGGCGCTTTTTTTCTGCGAATACCCCGCAGCCCATAAAGCACAACGCGTACGATTATGGCAGACGACTTGCTTAGTTAATCTGTAGGGCTATCTGCATAGACCTTAATCCAAAGCAACAGCACCACTGGATATCCGATAACCATATTTACAACAACAAAATCCATTTTATTGTTGGCTTTACTACAACCGAACCTTCATATGACGATGAAATACAAAACCATTTCCGTAGCCGATTCTAAAAAACTGATTAAAGAATCCAAACCTATGATTCTGGATTGTCGGGCCATGAAAGATTACAGGGCAGGACATTTGGAAGACGCCCTGCACGTTCATGAAGACCTGAAACTATCATTAGCCAAACGCGGCGACAAGCAGCGCAGTTTGCTGATCTATTGTTATTACGGCCATGCAACCGCAAGGGGTGTCCCCGCTATTCGTAAGAAATGCATTAGCATTTCAACGATAGCGTGACCAGCGAGCACCTTGCCGAATTTTTCAGCGATTTCGGCTTTCAGGATGTTTACAGCCTGGAAGGCGGTTACTCCAACTGGAAAGAACATCATTTACCAGGAGATTAAAATGGAAGCATTGCCCCGAGAACTAGCCTTACGCATTGCCTTAGCATCGCGCATCCTGCCGGGAATCGATATACCCAGGCTGCTGGAAATATTACATGAGCGCGTCGGCTCGCCGCTGGATGATGAAAAGTTAAAAGCCGTCACCGTCACCAATCTCAAAACCGGCTTAGGCAGCCTGGATGGCGAAGAAGACGGCGAGGACATCGGCATCGGTCTTGCCAATATCAAATTGGCGGTGCGTTACCTGTGGGGTGACGAGGCTGAAGATGAAGATCTGCCGGAAATCATGCCTTATAAGGACGGCGACATGCCCGACTCTATCCGCGTCGCAATCGGCTCAAACAGCGGCGCGCTGATTAACGGGCACTTCGGTTCCTGCATCCGTTTTCTGGTTTACCAGTTATCGCAGCACGATTACCGGCTGGTTGATATACGCTCGACCATTGAAGCCGACAGCAGCGACGACAGAAACCTGTTTCGCGCCAATTTGATTAAAGACTGTCATGTGATGTTCGTGCAATCCATCGGCGGCCCGGCGGCGGCCAAAGTGATACGCGCCGATATTTACCCGATCAAAATTCCCGATGTAACCGAGGCCATAGACCAATTGAAGGAATTCCAGAAAGTATTCGATGCGCCGCCGCCGTGGTTTGCCAAAGCCTTGGGGCGTTCGGCGGAGGAACGGGTCAGGTTTGCTCATGATGAGGTTTGTTAAGGCACACTGATACAATAGGGCATTCTGAATCCCGTTCGCCCTGAGCCTGTCGAAGGGCTCAACACGAACGGTTTCCATACGCTCCAACTGATTTCTTTAGAATAAAGCAAGTTGTGGGAGGCAAAAGCCTGCCCGCCCGCTTTACCCCTTCCCTCCAATCCATCAGAGGGCCGATATGTAATTCGCTTAGGCCCTTAAAATGACAGATTGGACTGTAGACCGGAAGGCACAACTTGCCTATTCCTACGAACGTTTCGCGCAAGCCAAAGTCTTTGTGTTTCGTAAGTGGTGCGAGCAGGCTGCCGAGCGGCATACGCTCCCTCCTGTCGATCTTTCGGGATCGTGCAAATATGGCAGCCTGTTCATGAACCAGGTCTTCGGCGGGTCGATCTGCGGCCACTATGAACATCAATACAATATCATCGGCGGGCGAATCGTCGATCTCAGTCACGATGCCATAGATGTCGGCAGGATCAAAAATCCCTACCGACATGAACCCGACTTCTTCGCCATCCCGGAAAAGCAAGCCTCGCTGAATGGCTGCCTGCCGCGCGTCGAACGCTGGGCCGTCCAATTCCTTGAGGAAATCGAAGGTTCCGAAGCTCCATTTTCACATGGAAGCGCGGTAGGATGGGTATAGCAACGCAAAACCTATCGCATAGGTGCTTGATTATGATGGGTTTCGGCTGCCGCCTCCCGGCAACTGCTCCATGCGTTGCTCTACCTCCTGCATCCATGCAAGTCGTACCCATCCTACAACCTAATGTATCACTCCATGATTAACGGTTTCCAGAACGTCGATAATTTCATTACACCCTACGACGCTTTTATCTTCATTGACAATATAGTCCGCCAAGGCTGTAATTGCTCGCCAATTTGATCTTTCATTAACGAAGCTGAATGCCGCTAAAAATAGCTCTGTGATTTTTTGTTTTCTAAGCTCTGAATTTGCAATAAAGCAGTCAAGATACTCGTTGACTGCCTCTAATTCGGAAGTAGCACCAAAGTAATACACGGCATTTAAATAGATGAGACGAGGGTTAATCAGCTCTCCGTCTCGTTCTGCAATATATTTTGCTTCTGCCAAAGATCCGACCAGCATGTTGATCATATCCGCTTCAAAAGCGCGCCGATAAGCAATGTTCTGCGCTGAGGAAAAACCGTTTGTTGCCTCTTCAATTGAGGAAGGCAGCGTATGAATTAAGCGGCCACCGTCTATGTTTGCAATATATTTAGTCCCAGGCTTAGTTAAAAACGGGGATGATTGAAAGTCAGCATTCACCGGCGTTATAAAAATCTGAAAAAAAACCGGTGGCAGTCTTTTTCGTTTGTTGCCGAGATAAATAGCCGCTGCGTGCCCAGCTTCATGAATAGCAACTTTCCTGTATATTTCTTGATGAGCCAGTTTTAACGCTTTATTAAAAATGCGCTTATGATTCATAATATTGATCCTGCAACATGATGTATTGAATTGTTTCGAGTTGAGCTTTTTATTGGCCATTCATTGGCGACAGCTTCAAACGAGCGGATTCAATCTTAGAAGTGTTTTATTAATGGCCTCTTAAAAGCCCTGCCGGACAACAGCTTTATCGTTGCCCGACCATCAAGGCTTCGCCGATTTATAACCCACTAATTGTTATTAGCGCATGTGCTTGGATTTATACAAAAATGGCCTTTTTCAGTATCCTGCTAAATCTCTCCACCTCACACCCGTACGGAAAAAGCCGGTCATGAACGACGATAAACGATCACACGAAGCCTCAAGTCTTAGAACGTTTTTCGACGAGCAATTAGCAAAAAACAGGTGTCAATGCGCAACTGGGAGCAAGCAATTTTGAGATGACTGGTGCTTTTGTACTCAGCTGCCGGACTAACCGACAAATAACTTTAAAAATCAGCCGATATGTGTATAACGCCACCAAACAGCCTGAATCCTGTCGCTATCTTTTGCTAAAAATAGAATATCTGGACAAAACTCGATAAATTGGGCAAAATTAGCCTCTAATAATGCTTTTTAACCCTAACTGATAACAGATTGATGGCGACTATTACCGTTTTAAATGGGCCGAATTTAAACCTGTTGGGCATCCGCGAACCCGGTCTTTACGGCAATCAAACCCTCGCCGACATTAAGCAACATCTTGAACAAAAAGCTGCCGACCTCAATCATCAGCTTAACTTTCATCAAAGCAACGCAGAACACGAGATTGTAGAATTGATACACGAGGCTTACCAAGCCCAGATTGATTTTATCATTATTAATCCAGCAGCCTTTACCCATACCAGCGTCGCTATTCGTGACGCACTGCTGGCAACAAAAATCCCATTCATAGAGGTTCATTTATCAAACGTCCATGCACGTGAACCTTTTAGAAAACATTCCTATTTCTCGGATATTGCCAAAGGCATTATCTGCGGACTAGGCGCAACAGGGTACGAATTGGCCTTACTGGCCGCTCATCAGATATTAGCCGAGAGACACTAAACCATGGATATTAGAAAAATTAAAAAACTCATCGAGATTATCGAAGAGTCCGACATTGCCGAACTGGAAATCAAAGAAGGCGAAGAATCCATTCGCATCAGCCGTTATTCCGCCGCGCCTGCGCCTGCTGCTGTCGCCTATGCGCCCGCACCGGTTGCTGCAACGCCTGCCGTAGCCGCTCTGACAGCACCGGCCGAAGAAAAAATCATCGGGCATGCCGTGAAATCGCCGATGGTCGGCACTTTTTACCGCTCCGCCTCACCGGGCACCAAGGTTTTCGCCGAAGTCGGCCAATCCGTCCAAGTCGGCGACACCTTGTGCATCATTGAGGCGATGAAAATCCTTAACCAGATCGAGTCGGATAAAAGCGGCACCATCACTAAAATTCTGGTTGAAAACGCAGAACCTGTCGAATATGGCCAACCATTATTCATCATTGAATAACATCAGGGACGGAAATCTCATGTTCGATAAAATCGTTATCGCCAATCGCGGCGAAATAGCATTGCGCATTTTACGCGCCTGCCGGGAATTAGGCGTCAAGGTCGTTGCCGTGCATTCCGAAGCGGATCGGGATCTGAAACACGTGCGCCTGGCCGATGAATCGGTCTGCATCGGCCCTGCGGCATCCGTTGACAGCTATTTGAATATTCCGGCCATTATCAGCGCCGCCGAAGTGACCGATGCGGAAGCCATTCATCCCGGCTACGGCTTTTTGTCTGAAAATGCCGATTTTTCCGAAAAGGTAAAACAAAGCGGCTTTGTTTTCATTGGCCCGAATGCGGAAACCATTCGCATGATGGGCGACAAGATTTCCGCTAAAAATGCGATGCTGGCCGCCGGAATTCCCTGCGTTCCCGGCAACAACGACCCGCTGTCGGACGACAGTAAAAAGAACATGAAGCTGGCCCATGAGATCGGCTATCCGGTTATCATCAAGGCCGCTGGCGGCGGCGGTGGACGGGGCATGCGCACGGTACATACCGAAGCGGCATTAATCAATGCGATAGCGATGACCAAGGCCGAAGCGGGCACGGCTTTTGGCAACCCCACGGTGTACATGGAAAAATTTCTGGAAGATCCCCGGCACATCGAGTTTCAAGTCATGGCCGATTCGCACGGCAACGCAATTCATTTAGGCGAACGCGACTGCTCAATGCAGCGCCGCCATCAAAAAGTGGTTGAAGAAGCCCCCGCGCCGGGCATCACCGAATTACAACGCAAAACCATAGGCGAGCGCTGCGCCAAAGCCTGTGTCGACATCGGCTATCTGGGCGCAGGCACTTTCGAGTTCTTGTATGAAAAAGGCGAGTTCTATTTCATTGAAATGAACACCCGCGTACAGGTCGAGCATCCTGTCACCGAAATGGTGACCGGTTTTGACATCGTCAAGGAACAGCTGCGCATTGCGGCAGGCGAACGGCTATCCATGACCCAGGATCAGGTTAAAATCCAGGGCCATGCAATTGAGTGCCGGTTAAATGCCGAAGACCCCAGAACTTTCATGCCCTGCCCCGGCACCATAGACCAGTTCCATATGCCCGGTGGCCCCGGCATCCGTTGCGAAACCCATATCTACAACGGCTACAAAGTGCCGCCTTATTACGACTCGATGATCGGCAAGCTGATTGCCCACGGCGAAGACCGCAAGAGCGCGATTGCCCGGATGAACACCGCGTTAAGCGAAATCATCATCGACGGCATTAAAACCAATATCCCTTTGCAGCACGACATCATGAATGACAGCGCCTTTGCAGCCGGTGGACAAAATATTCATTATCTGGAAAAGAAGCTGGGGATTTATTAGATCTAATCAGAACACGGATGCCAAAAGTAGGCGCTTCTAAGCGACGCGGATTAGGACGGATTTACACGGATTTTATTTTCTGTATTTCCCGCAATCTGCCTCGTTCAGTGATTACCGTTACATGCCCAAGGCGCACACAGCGTACCCTACAATGGTTTTGGGTATGCAAACTTTTTACTTAAGTTTGATGCGCATAAGGTAATACCATGTCCGGCATGAAGCGTCCAAAGCCAGCTTTGGACTCCAGAAAACGCAAATATTGGAGTTCAAAGCTGGCTTTGAACATCATGATTCTAAACAGCATGATTTATGGCGTTCGGAATCCAATGTCAACCGGGTGATTAGTTACAAACACAAAAAATAAAATCGGTGTAAATCCGTATCATCCTTGTTTCGCCTTTTCTTTTGTAAAATTTCTCACATGCCCTGGCACCAAATTTCCGTTATCACCACTGAAAACCTTGCACCCCGGCTTGCAGATTTTTTCGACAATCTTGGCGCGGTGTCAGTCACTTACATGGATGCAGAAGACGAGCCGGTGTACGAACCGGCTATCGGCGAGACCAAAATATGGACCAATACCGAAGTCATTGCACTGTATGAACTGGACGCAGAACCCGAACTGATCAAGACTCTGGTTTATGCCCGGTTTAAGGCCGAGCAATTGCACAACTGGCGGTATGAACATGTAGAAGATCAGGAGTGGGAACGCGCCTGGATGGAATATTACCAGCCGATGAAGTTTGCCGATAAACTCTGGGTTTGTCCGACCGACCAGGAACAGTACGAGTCCGGTACGGTCTGCCTTACTCTCGATCCGGGACTGGCTTTCGGCACCGGCACCCATCCGACCACTGCTTTATGCCTGGAATGGCTGGCCAGCCACGACCTGACCGGCAAAACCGTGATTGATTACGGTTGCGGCTCCGGCATCCTGGCCGTTGCGGCTATTTTGTTAGGCGCTAAAGAAGCTCATGCAGTGGATATTGATCCGCAGGCAATAACCGCAACCCAGAGCAACGCGCTGAAAAACAAGGTGCAGGATAAAATCGCCTGTTACCTGCCCGAACAATTTGCCCCATTCCAGGCAGACATCGTGCTGGCAAATATTCTGGCGAAACCCTTGATCGACATGGTTGAACAGATTTCGAGCCTAGTTGCGCCCGGCGGCCAGCTGGTTTTATCCGGCATCCTGCATGAACAGGCCGAGTCGGTGATGAATGCTTATCGGCCATTTATAACGTTCAACGCGCCGGTACAACAGGAAGACTGGATCAGGCTTGAAGGCATCAAGCGCTAACCCATTTGATCGCAAGATCGTACCCGGCAGCGCTTTTTGGCGCTCGGGGTTGGCGATTGCTTCTCTGCTGTTGCTTGGGCAACTAGCGTACTTCGAAGGCTTGGCGTTCTGCCGGAACCCGACATTTCGGCCTAGCCTGGAAAAGCTCTGCGGGCAATTAAACTGCCAGCTGCCCGTCTACAAAAATCCTGCTGAGTTCGCAGTATTACAAGGCGCATTATCCGCATTACCGGATCGCAGCCAGCAGTTCAGGGCGGTGATCCGCAATCGGGCGGCTTTTGCGCAACCTTACCCGAACTTGGAACTGACCTTGCTCGACTATGCAGAAAACCCGTTCGCTAGGCGGATTTTTAAACCGCAAGACTACTTAGCTAAAACTCAGGCTACAACATCAGCCATGCGCCCTGATGCGACTGCCGCTATCAGCCTGAACATCGCCGCACCAAAAACCAAGGTCGGCGGTTATACTTTTAAACTTATTGATTAACATGGCTCATCCTGAAATTTATCTAAAAAAGAACGAAGACAAGCGTCTGCGCAAAGGCCATTTATGGGTGTTCAGCAACGAAGTCGATACCAAGCGTTCGCCGCTTGAGTCGTTCAAGGCTGGCGATCTGGTGCAGGTAAAAAGCGACGACGGCAAGGCGCTGGGCACCGCCTACATCAACCCCCAAGCACTGATCTGCGCGAGGCTTTTGTCCAGAAAACCCAACCTGAAATGCGGCGTCAATTTCTTCAAAGAACGTCTGAGCACCGCGCTGGCATTGCGGGAAAAACTGTTCGACAAACCCTACTACCGACTGGTGTTTGGTGAAAGCGACGGCTTGCCCGGTCTGGTCATCGACCGTTTCGGCCCGGTATTGTCGGTGCAAATCACCACCGCCGGTATCGATCAGCGCAAAGAAGCGCTGTTTGCCGCGCTGACTGAATTGCTCAGTCCCGAAGCCATTATCCTGAAAAACGATAACAGCCAACGCCAGCAGGAAGGCTTAAGCCTGGAATCGGAGCTGGCCTACGGCAAGCTGCCAGAGCCGCTGATTATTGAAGAAAACGGCGCCCGATTTAAAATCGACATTCTCGAAGGACAAAAAACCGGCTGGTTTTACGATCACCGTAGCAGCCGCGCCCAGCTGGCGGGCATTGCCAAAGGCCAGCGGGTACTGGATTTGTTTTCCTATACCGGGGCCTGGGGCATTCCTGCCGCTATGGCCGGAGCCTTGGAAGTCACCTGTGTCGATGCCTCGGAAAGTGCTTTGGCATTGGCCGCAGAAAACGCGGCGCTCAATCAGGTACAGGATAAAATGCACTTTGTACGTAGCGATGTGTTCGAGTTTTTGAAGCAGGCTCGTCTGGAAAACCAGCTCTATGATATTATCGTGCTGGATCCTCCTGCTTTGATTAAACGCAAAAAAGATTTCAAACAGGGTTATGAAGCCTATCGCCGTTTGAATCACTTGGCTTTGCAGGTATTGTCCAAGAACGGCATATTGGTCTCGGCGTCTTGCTCACATCACCTGAGTCGTGAAAACCTGCATGAGATTTTGCGCTCGTCAGGACGACATATCGACCGTCATCTGGTATTTTTTGCCGCAGGCGGCCAGGGGCCGGATCATCCGATAGATCCGGCCGCTCCCGAGACCGAATATTTGAAAACTTTTTTTTGTTCCGTCGCTTCAAGCTTGTAAAATGCGAGGCATTATTATGGTCGATGCTAAAGAAAATGAACCCTGCGTACTTTGCGGCCAACCGGTAGAAATCACCGGGTTTTCGCTGACCACCGGCGACGGTCTGCAACAGTTTTGTTGCGCCGGGTGTCTAAGCATTTATCAGTTACTGAATGAAAACAATACCAAACCGACTATAACCCCCCTAATTAATTCTAAAAAGAAATGAGGATAAAAAAATAATGAAAGCTTGTGAGTCCTGTTCCGGTTCCGGTCGCGTTGACATCGGCAAAAACCATCAAAAAGTCCCGGTATTGCAAAGAGCCATTGGCATGTTCCTGGTCTACATGCCCATAGCAACCCTTCCGTTTGTGTTTGCCAGCGCCTATATGACTTATTGGCACTTGCTGATGATTGGTGCCAAGAATCTTAAGAGCTATTCCGACTTCCTGCCTGACCGGGCCAGCCATCGTTATACCTTAAAGAATCAAATCACCATGGACGGCTCGTTCAAAGCCAGCACCTCCCAGTCGAAACTGTTCTGGATCCTGAACTGCACCTGGTACTGCCCTTACAGCGTCGCGCTGTTCGAATGGCATGCTTATATGGTCAAGATCGTTGAAAACTGGTGGTGCCCGTTCGGCCATGACAAAAAAGAAGGCTATAACAACGCCAAGATCGATAAATCTTTCTGGCATATTTATGCTGAAGATATTGCCAAACTGGAACCGGAAGACCGCGACAATCCGATTTGGAACGAAGACGGCGACAAATAAACTCAGCCGTCAAAAGCGATAGAACGCAGATGACGCAGATAGTTATGATATGCGCTGATAATTCAGAAAAATCTTATTAAATCATAATCATCTGCGTCATCTGCGTTCTATTATTTAACTATTTGAGTAGTTCACGCCTTCCCCCATGCAAATCGGCCCTTACCAACTTGAAAACAACCTGATTCTGGCACCCATGGCCGGTATCACTGATCGCCCGTTCAGGGAATTGTGCAAGCAATTCGGAGCAGGCTTGGCGGTGTCCGAAATGGTGGCTTCCAATCCAGCGTTACGCCAGCATAAACGGACGCTGCTAAAGGCCGATCATAGCGGCGAGACCGGTATACGTTCCGTGCAAATTCTGGGCACCGACCCCCAACAAATGGCTGAGGCGGCAAAACTCAATGCCCGGCGGGGCGCCCAGATCATCGATATTAATATGGGCTGTCCGGCAAAAAAAGTGTGTTCGGTCGCCGCAGGCTCCGCGTTGATGAGGGACGAAGCTCTGGTAAAACGAATACTTGATGCAGTCGTTAATGCGGTCGACATTCCGGTCACCTTAAAAATCCGTACCGGCTGGGATATGCATAACCGCAATGCCCTTGAAATAGCCCAAATAGCCGAAAACTCAGGCATTGCCGCGTTGACTGTTCATGGACGAACCCGTGCCTGCAAATTTGCAGGTCAGGCCGAACATGAAACTGTTAAACAAGTGAAGCAATCGGTCAGTATTCCGGTTATCGCCAATGGCGATATTGATACCTCCGAACAGGCTCAGTTTGTGCTGCATTTAACCGGTGCCGATGCAATTATGATCGGTCGGGGTGCTCAAGGAAATCCATGGTTATTTAGTCAAATAAATCACTTTATCAAACACGGCAAACATCTTGAAAAACCAACAGTTACAGACATACACAGCACAATTATCACCCATTTGGACAAACTATATAGCTTCTACGGCAATGCAAGCGGTGTTAGAATAGCCCGAAAACACATAGCTTGGTATTTAAAGCATTTTGCGTCCGTAACTCAAGAGAGCAAAAGCAATATCAACTTGGCACAATGCCCATCCCAACAAATTTCGCTGATTAATTCAGCATTTAATTTTTTAACCACCGACAGTGCTGCATAGTATGAACATCAACGCATCCCAAAAAAGTGCCGAAATAATCAACATAGACAGTAAAAAAGCCGCAATTATTCCGTTGTGCGCTCATGTTAAACAAACGGTGGAGCAATATTTATTGCACCTGAACGGCCATGATCCGGTCGGTCTGCATGCGATGGTCATTGCCGAGGTCGAAAAACCTTTATTGCAAGCGACGCTGGAGCATTCCGGCCAGAACCAAACCAAAGCCGCCAAAGCGCTGGGCTTGAGTCGCAGCACCTTACGCAAAAAACTGGAGTTCTACGGCTTATCCTAATCCCCACCCAAGTCCAGCTTTACCCCCTCCCATTTTGAGATCTGCATGAACAAAAAAATTACCCGCGCGCTAATCAGCGTATCCGATAAATCCGGTATCGTGGATTTTTGTCGGGAGCTCAATCAGTTGGGCATCGAAATCCTGTCTACCGGCGGCACTGCCAAAACGCTGGCCGAACACAACATTCCGGCAACCGAGGTGTCCGATTACACCGGTTTCCCGGAAATGATGGACGGCCGGGTTAAAACCTTGCACCCCAAAGTCCACGGCGGCATTTTGGCGCGTCGGGGCATTGATGATGCGGTGATGGCAGCGAACGGCATTAAGCCGATCGATATGGTGGTGGTCAACCTGTACCCATTCGAACAAACTATCGCTAACCCGGACTGCGATTTAGATACCGCTATTGAAAATATCGACATCGGCGGCCCAACCATGATCCGCGCCGCGGCTAAAAATCATGCCGATGTCGCGGTGATCGTCGATCCTGCCGATTACGCATCGGTTATCGCCGAACTGAAAGGCAATAACACTGGACTATCCCAGCAAACCCGCTTCAATCTGGCGCTAAAAAGTTTCGAACACACGGCGCGTTACGACACCGCGATTTCAGCCTACCTCGGCAACATTCGCCGCGCCAGTTCCCGACAGGCTTGCGGCATACACACCATCCCTGGCGATAATGGCGTCCAGTTTCCCGAAACGCTGAACTTGCAGTTTTATCATAACCAGAGCATGCGTTATGGCGAAAATCCGCATCAAAACGCGGCGTTTTACCGGGAAAAATCACCGGCCAGCGGCACTATTGCCGCCGCCAAGCAACTGCAAGGCAAGGAACTGTCTTACAACAACATTGCCGATGCCGATGCCGCGCTGGAATGCGTCAAATCGTTTGGCGAGCTGCCAACCTGCGTCATCGTCAAACACGCCAACCCCTGCGGCGTAGCCCAAGCTGGCAACCTGCTTGCCGCTTACGACAAGGCTTATGCAACCGACCCGACCTCGGCATTCGGCGGCATTATCGCGTTTAACCGGGAACTGGACGAACAAACCGCCGCTGAAATCGTCAAGCGTCAATTTGTCGAAGTCATTATTGCGCCGTCCATCAGCGCAGCCGCGCAAGCTGTTTTGGCTGAAAAGCAAAATGTCCGGGTGCTGGAATGCAGCCAATGGAGCAATGTTACCCAGCCGTCGCTGGATTTCAAACGCGTCGCCGGAGGCTTGCTGGTTCAGGACAAGGATCTAGGCGAAATAACCGCCGCCGACATCAAAATAGTCAGCAAACGCGCTCCAACCGAACAGGAGATGGCCGATTTGCTGTTCGCCTGGAAAGTCGCCAAATTCGTCAAATCCAATGCGATTGTGTACTGCAAAAACGGCCAGACTATCGGCGTCGGCGCAGGACAAATGAGCCGGGTTTATTCGGCCAGAATCGCCGGTATCAAAGCCGCCGATGCAGGATTGGATGTTCCGGGTTCCGCGATGGCTTCCGACGCCTTTTTCCCGTTCAGGGACGGCATCGATTCCGCTGCCGAAGCGGGCATCACCGCCGTCATTCAGCCCGGCGGCTCGATGCGCGACAATGAAGTCATAGCCGCAGCCGACGAGCACAATATCGCGATGGTCTTTACCGGCATGCGTCATTTCAGGCATTAATTAAAGAACAACGTCCACGAAAGGCACGAAAGGCACGAAAAACTTTTTATAGCTCACTCTTTTCGTGCCTTTCGTGTTTTTCGTGGAAAACTAATCACGGGGCAATCAAGCCGCCCCTAGCACACACGAGAACCATCATGAAAATCCTCATCGTCGGTAGCGGCGGCCGTGAACACGCCCTCGCCTGGAAAGCCCAGCAATCCCCCAAAGTCGAAAAAGTCTTTGTCGCGCCCGGCAATGCCGGTACCGCGCTGGAACCGTCTGTTGAAAACATCGCCATTGCCGTCGACGATATTGACGCACTGCTGGCATTCGCCCAGAAAGACGCGATAGACCTGACCATCATCGGCCCCGAAGTGCCTCTGGTTTTAGGCATCGTCGATCGTTTCCATGAGGCAGGTTTGAAGTGCTTCGGCCCAACCGCAAAAGCCGCGCAACTGGAAGGCTCGAAGACTTTCTGCAAAGACTTCATGATCCGCCACCACATCCCGACCGCCGCTTTCCAATCCTTTACCGACCAACAGCAGGCCATCACCTATATCCGGCAGCAAGGCGCGCCGATCGTGGTTAAGGCCGACGGTTTGGCCGCAGGTAAAGGCGTAATCGTCGCCCAGTCCGAACAGGAAGCGATAGCCGCTGTCGAAGACATGTTGTCTGGCAATGTATTCGGCGAGGCAGGCAATCGCGTCGTGATCGAAGAGTTTTTAACCGGCGAGGAAGCCAGCTTTATAGTCATCGCCGACGGCAAACACGCATTGCCAATGGCGACCTCCCAGGATCACAAAGCCCGCGATAATGGCGACCAAGGCCCCAACACCGGCGGCATGGGCGCTTATTCCCCGGCTCCCGTCGTCACCCCTGAAATCCACGACAAGGTCATGCGCGATGTGATCGCGCCGACCTTGAAAGGCATGGCTGAAGACGGATTGCCGTATACCGGCTTTCTGTACGCCGGTTTAATGATCAGCGCCGATGGCACGATTAAAGTGCTGGAATACAACTGCCGTTTCGGCGACCCTGAAACCCAGCCGATCATGATGCGTTTGAACAGCGATCTGGTAGAGCTTATCGAAGCCGCCTTGGCTGGCAATCTCGACAAAACCAGCAGCGACTGGGACGAACGCGCCGCATTAGGCGTAGTCTTGGCAGCAGGCGGTTATCCCGACTCCTATCAAAGCGGCGCTGTCATTTCCGGTTTGCCTGGCGAGGAGCACAAAGACAGCAAAGTGTTTCATGCCGCCACCAAACAAGTCGGCAACGATTTGGTCACGGCTGGCGGACGGGTTTTATGCGCTTGCGCCTTGGGTCATGACATTAAGGAAGCCCAAAGCAAAGCCTATGCGCTGGCTAACGGCATCCACTGGGATAATGTCTATTACCGTACCGATATTGGTTTTAAGGCTATAAAATCCTCGTAGGGTACGCTGTGCGTACCTTTCGGTATTCAATGGTACGCACAGCGTACCCTACATGGCTAACATTTCAATCAACGGGAACGCGGACATACTCCATGCTTAATCTTCATTTTCTGCACCGCGTCCCGTTATTTCTACGTTAGGGGTTTTACTTCCATCGTTCTTTAGTTCTCGTAACCACATCCCTATCGTTTCTTTATCGTAATGATGCGCGTCAACCCGACATTCGATAAGGCTCTTAAAGTCTTTGCGTATCTTTTCCCCTTTCTGAATTCTCTTATTATGCGTCAGCCAATGCCATGCCAATAGATCGGCACACTGCAATGGGATCGCCCGTTCTTTTTCTATGAAGGTGTGTGAAACCCACCTAAAATCGGAACGCAGTTTTGGCTCGTTATACATTCTATGCATTGCTGAGTTTGCATTACCAAAACCATTGGCACCGGATTCAAAAAAGTAGGCAACATCTCCGTTAAATCCGGTTTCGTTCGCCCAGTCACGAACACCAAAAAACACTTGCCCGCAAACTAATGCGTAAGGATTGTCAAAAAGACCGTCCTTCGGTATAAGAGCGTAAGCTTGTTTATCCAATGAAACTGCTATCCCTTTCGAAGCATATAATTTGGTAAGCCGTATTGCTTCTCTGGCGGCATTGTCGCAATCGTCTTTTGTGAGATGCTGGTATATTCCAACTCGGTGAGCACACTCAGACATATGGAAGTACGGCAAGTCATATTTACCAAGCATCTTGCGCCATTCAATACCCAGTTTCAGCGCATTTTCTTTTTTAAATACATAGCCTGCAACACAGAGAAACTGATTCCCCTCATCCGTGCCACTCTCATCAAAATATGCCTCTGCTAACGCCTCCACGAATCCCCCATCAGGTAGAACAATGTCAAGTAATCTTACAATCATTCTACACCTCCTAACCCTACAATCAACGGGAACCCATAAGATGGTTTCGCGTTAGCAAACCGTCATAGACGGAGCGGGATGGTGATGTGATGTTCGCCGTTTGCAAAGGTTGTCAGGCGTATGTGGCTGCCGGTCTGACGGGTGATATGGTATCCGAGTTCGGCAAGCGCTTTTGCAAGCTCGATTCCGTCGATGTCGCGGGGGAGTTTCAAACTGCGATGACTTCTTCGTGGACGAAATGCAGGCGGATCATCTTTGGCTTTTTGTCTTCATCGAAATGGCAGCGAACTGCGTCCTGGACGTTGGCGTGGAGCTCTTCAAGATTGTCCGCATCAGTGTAAATCGATTCGCCGAGCGCCTTGGCCGTATAACCGCCTTCCGGGGCATCTTCTACAATAAAGAAAATTTCGTTCATATTTGCTCCTTTGTCTGCAACGGATACTAACAAAGTATCGGCAATCATGCAAAAACCAACCAGAATCGCAATTTTATTCTCAGTCCTGTAGTCCAGAATAAGCCTGTTTGAGCAACAGCGAAAACGAGCAATGACTATTGGGGATCTCTAATAATTCAATTTTGAAAGAATAGTGTTATTTAGTTTCAATGACTTACACTCATAAATATCATGGAAAAAGCAATTATTAGAGGCCCCCTATTGATTAGCCGCCTGTTTCAGCGCATCAACCGCCCATTGATTCAAACTTTTCCCGGACGCAATGGCGGCTCGGGTAACTGCCGCATGGTCTTCGGGCGGAATTCGCAAAACAAACTTCCCGGAAAATGCTTTAAACGGCCCAACGCCTTCTTCCTGGCAAGCATCCATAAACACTTTAAGCGAAATCGCTCCTTCGCGTCTTAAACCTTCCGCATCGGCGGCATAAAAATCAGCGCCTCCGTTAAGCCCGACAAATTCGCCGCGAAACAGATCAATATCCGAATCGTAAGTAATTACGGCCTTAACACCGTTAATGGTCATTTGATTAATCATGGTTTTACCCCGTTGTCATTCAGCCAGTCGCGCAAGCTGACGACCGCGCCTTTATCGGTCATAGGTGAAGGATGCGGCCTATGAAAGACCCGCCTCTCTCCGAACAGCCGGATTAACACCCGTGAACCCTCGCGCTCTTCAATTCGCGCACCCAATTCCAACAACAAGGCTTCAACTTCAAACCAGCGCACATTGGCTGAAGCCGGTCTGGAAAAAATCAGCTCAAGGGTTTTAAGATATTTCCGCTTCACAATTATATAGTATCATTATTTAGTATCAAAATAACTACTCCATCGACACATTGGGAGCGATTTTTAAACGCCAGTTAAACGTTCATTCTTCCGCTTGATACAAGTTGCCATCCATGGCGTCTGGATCCCGGCATTCCCTGCCGGAATGACGTGCTGTGTTGATGCCTTTGCTTTTTGGAAAAAAACCGCATTTTTAAACACACCCCGACACATTCGTTCAATTCTTTGTGTCTTCGTGATGTATTAATCAATTCGCCTTAATCTTCCGAAACGTCAAGTTGATCCGCAGCGTTTTCGGTTTTTTGGTTTTCGGCACCGAGTGCATCCAATGGTGCTGCAAGGTTCCGGCCATTACCAGCAAATCGCCGTGTCCTAAGACTATATCCAGTTTGTCTTTGGTTTTTTTATGGTGCAGCTTGAATAAGCGCTCGTCGCCGAGGCTCAATGATGCAATCACCGGATTTGCCCCCAGCTCTTTTTCATCGTCTGCATGACAACCCATAGAGTCGTTACCATCACGGTACAAATTGGCTAATACGCTGTTAAAGACGCATTGGCATTGTTGCTCCACCTTCTCCCTGATTGCCTGTAACGCCGGTGTCCACGGCATCGGCTGATGATTAACGCCCGAATAGCGATACCAAGCTTCGGGATCGCCGTACCAGCACATCAGGCGGGGCACTTTAACCCATCTGCCGTAGATAAAAATAGCCTCTTCCTGCCAGGCCAGATCGGCTAACAACTGCGCAAGCAGCAGATCGGCCTCCGGCAAGCTGTAAAATTGTTTGATTAAATAAAGCTCGCCGTCAAAGGGGACTAAGTTGGGTGTCATCAATGCGCAGCAAAAAACCGTTTCATCACTCTGATCATGTAATCGTGATCCA
This sequence comes from Candidatus Methylobacter oryzae, assembly GCA_945861405.1. Taxonomy (GTDB): domain Bacteria; phylum Pseudomonadota; class Gammaproteobacteria; order Methylococcales; family Methylomonadaceae; genus Methylobacter_A; species Methylobacter_A oryzae_A. Next base: position 64,967 of record CAMAUL010000003.1, read on the forward strand.
GCACGCCAGCACTTTCCCTGATGCTGTGCATCGCCCACATTGGGTTGCCGACATCGATTGAACGTATGCCCAGCTTGGCAGAGGTGATCGGCCCGATGGTGCTGCCGCAGGGCAGATCGCAGCGGTGCGAATATTTCTGGTACGGCACTCCGGCCTGTTCGCACCAGTCGGCGAACATCGCCGCCGACACACTTTCCGAGCTGTAGTTATGATTGGCGTTGACTTTAATCACAGGGCCTTTGTTGACGTTGACTTTATGGCCGGGATCGTAGGCATTGGGAAAATTGGGCTGGTAGGCATGCGCCATGTCCGCGCTGATTAGGAAGCTTTTTGCCAGCGCCCTGGCATAGTCTTCGCTGCCGGTTGCTGTCGCCGAAGCGATGCGGCCAAGTACATCGGGCAGGAAACTGCCGTCGGCGCCTTTGTTGCTTTGGCTGCCGATTTCTTCATGGTCGAACAATGCACACACCCGCGTGGCGTCCGACTGCAAAGCGGCATCATCAAGCAGCGCCTGCAATGCCGCATGACAAGAAGCCAAATTATCCAGCTGGCTGTCCGCATAAAACTCGCTTGCCTTACCCCAGAAGGCGCCTTTTTGCGTGTCGTACACGGCCAAATCCCAGGACAAGATTCGCGTAGCGGAGATGCCCGATTGCTGTTGCAGCAACGCGGAAAAATAGGCTGGCGGCAGCTGTTCTTCGGTCGATGCCGACAAGATCAACGGTAATTCGGTCTGTTTTTGCAGCTTTAGGCCTTCTTCATTAACCGTCCGATTCATGTGAATGGCCAGATTAGGTAAGCGCAGTAATGGCTGATCGAATTTGATCAGCATGCTGGCGATCTCGTCCTGGTCGTTTTTATATGCGATTCGTCCGGCAAGGCTTAAATCCCTGTCGGTAAAGGTCGCCAAAATGGGCCCACCGTAAACCTCGACGCCCAGCCTTACCAAGCCGTCCGCGCTGCTGGCCGCATTCGGCTTTATTCTCAAGCCTGGGGAATCAGTATGTGCGCCGATAATTTTAAAGCCGGTTTCGGCCAGCGGTTTTTGCCCCTGCACAAACAGGATGATAGACGAATCGTCGCGCACCACGTAATAACGTCCGCCCGGCTGTAATATCCATTTGGCGGTTTCATCGAGACGCTGCCACGCAGGAGTTTGCGCCGCAAGCTGAGCCTCAATGGTGCTTACGACATGCCAAGGGCTGGGACTGGCATCGATAAAATCCAGTAAGTTTTGAACCTGCTGCCTCGCGCTCATGCTCTTTCCTTCAAGTCCAATGCCGCGGAATTAATGCAGTAGCGCAAGCCTGTCGGCTGCGGGCCGTCCTCGAATACATGGCCTAAATGCGCATCGCAGGACTTGCAAGTCACTTCAACCCGGCGCATGCCGTGATTCACGTCAACATGCTCTGCCACGCTGTGTTCGGACAACACAGCCCAAAAACTCGGCCAGCCGGAACCTGAATCGTATTTGCTCGCCGAGTCGAACAGCGGATTGCCGCAGCAGATGCACTGGTAAATACCGTCCTGTTTGCAATCGGCATATTTGCCGGTAAACGGCGGTTCAGTGGCCTTCAAGCGGCAAATGTTAAACTGCTCGGGCGTTAATTTTTGTTGCCACTGTTCATTGCTGTCGCGTTCTTTATCTGTCATTTTTTCACCCATAACAACCATTTATAATGTGGGCGCGAATTTATTCGCGCTTTTAAACCCACCGCTTAACCCACCACGCGAATAAATTCGCGCCCACAACCGCATAGCCAAAAGACTGAGCATCTGAAAAACATCGATTAGTTATGAATTTTGCCTATGATACAATGCAATAGTTAAAAATTTTAAATACGTGATCAATCATGACTGAACAAATGACTAGCGGAATCGAATTAATGTTTGCCGGAATGGGCATCGTGTTCCTGTTTTTGACCATGCTGGTCGTCGCTATCAACATCATGTCAGCCTTGGTGCAACGCTATTTCCCGGAAGTGCCGATGTCAAAATCAGTCCCCGGCATTACCACTGACATTGACAAAAGCGTGGTTGCGGCGATAACCGCCGCCGTGCATATGTACCGCAAAAAACATAACTAACGACTCTACAGGTCAATGATTAAGAAATTGTAACTATCCAGTACATGATAAATGGAACACGGATAGGACGGATTTAGACAGATTTTTAAAGCTTGTTTTTAATCCGTGATTATCCGTTTAATCCGTGTCATCAGTGTTCTATTTTTTAACTCAGTCATTACAATCTACAAAGGTTTCAGGAGAAACAACAAGCATGTCCACTGTTAAAAAGCAGCCCTTAGGTATCACCGAAGTCGTTCTGCGTGATGCCCATCAATCTATTTTGGCAACCCGGTTGCGCATTGAAGACATGCTGCCGATTTGCGAAAAGCTCGACCGGATCGGTTACTGGTCTATCGAGTCTTGGGGCGGTGCCACTTTTGATGCCTGTATCCGTTATCTGGGCGAAGACCCCTGGGAAAGACTGCGCCTGCTGAAAGCCGCAATGCCCAATACGCCGCAGCAAATGCTGTTTCGCGGTCAGAATATCCTAGGCTACCGGCATTATGCCGATGACGTGGTGGACAAATTCGTCGAGCGCTGCGTAATCAACGGCATCGACGTGTTCCGCGTTTTTGATGCGATGAATGACATGCGTAATATTGAGCATGCGATCAAAGCCGTGCTCCGCACCGATGCCCATGCGCAAGGCACCATCTCCTTTACCACCAGCCCCGTGCACACCATGGATTTATGGGTGGATCTGGGCAAGCAGATTGAAGACATGGGTGCGCATTCGATTTGCATCAAAGACATGGCCGGGTTGCTGAAACCTTACGATGCGTTTGAGCTGGTCAAACGGCTGAAAAAAAGCACCAAAATTCCAATCCATCTGCATTGCCATGCGACCACCGGTTTGAGTGTCGGCACGCTGATCAAGGCCGCCGAAGCGGGCGTGGACAATGTCGACACCGCCATTTCATCAATGAGCATGACTTACGGTCACAGTCCCACCGAGGCCATCGTCGCCAGCCTGGAAGGTACCGAGCGCGATACCGGCCTGGATCTGGTTGAACTGGAACACATCGCCACCTATTTCAGGGATATACGTAAAAAATATGCGCAATATGAAGGTAGCCTGAAAGGCGTCGACAGTCGCATCCTGATTTCCCAAGTGCCGGGCGGTATGCTGACCAATATGGAAAGTCAGCTGAAAGAACAAGGCGCGGCCGACAAGTTCGACGAGGTCATGCTGGAAATCCCCCGCGTTCGCGAAGACCTGGGCTTTATTCCGCTGGTTACGCCGACGTCACAAATCGTCGGCACCCAAGCCGTAATTAACGTGATGAACGGCGAACGCTACAAGAACATCACCAAGGAAACCGCCGGTGTTTTAAAAGGCGAATACGGTGCAACGCCCGCACCGGTCAACAAGGCTCTGCAAGAAAAAGTGCTGAATGGCGCACAGGCGATTACCTGCCGCCCGGCCGATCTGATCGCACCGGAAATGGACAAGCTGATTGCCGAAGTACGGGAAAAAGCTCAGGCCGAAGGCGTAACCCTCTCCGATCACATCGAAGAAGACGCATTGATCAACGGCTTGTTTGCGCAAGTCGGCTGGAAGTTCCTGGCTAACCGGGGCAATCCGGCTGCCTTTGAAGCCGCACCGGATGCACAGGCTATTGCTGCCGCCAATGCGTCTCAAGCAAGCTCGGCCAATGCCAACAACCCAAGCACCCGACCGCAGTCGGAAACCTATACGGTCAACGTCGATGGCAGGAATTTCAGCGTCATTGTCGGAGCAAATAACGCAGCTCTGGACATTCAACCTGTCGCCAGCGCGACTCATGCCGCACTGATAGCCAGCAGCGGTGCGGTAGTTGAATCACCGATGGCCGGTAATATTTTGAAAGTTTTGGTCGACGTGGGCAGCATCGTTGCCGAAGGGGATGTCGTGGTAATCATGGAAGCAATGAAAATGGAAACCGAAGTCCGTTCCAAAACGGCCGGTATTGTCAGTACGGTCAATGTTAAAGAAGGCAGTGCTATTGCCGGTGGCGATGTGTTGATATCCTTATAAAGGTCATTACGAAGAACTGTAGTGGCGACCGGCTGGTCGCCTTGTCCTTCGTAAAGCTGAACAAGGGCGACCAACCGGTCGCCCCTACATGATTTAATTAAGAGACATCCCATGGAAAATCTCATTTCACTCTGGCATAGCACTGGCATTTACAACTTCACCGCCGGTCAGGCCTTTATGATGCTGGTCGGCTTCTTGCTGCTGTTTCTGGCTATCAAAAAAGGCTTTGAACCCTTGCTGTTATTGCCGATTGGTTTTGGCGCGATACTCAGCAATATTCCGATTGCCGGTATCGCCGAAGAAAGCGGTATTTTGTACTACTTGTATTACGGCATTAAAACCGGCCTATTCCCGTTGATTATATTCATGGGAGTCGGCGCGATGACCGATTTCGGTCCGATGCTGGCTAACCCTAAAACCTTGTTGCTGGGCGCTGCGGCGCAGTTCGGTATCTTTGCCTCTCTGCTGGGAGCGCTGGCACTCAACGCTATCCCAGGGCTGGAATTCAGCTTAAGAGATGCCGCCGCCATCGGTATTATTGGCGGTGCCGATGGCCCGACCGCCATTTATGTGGCCTCGAAACTGGCACCTGACTTGTTGGGAGCCATTGCGGTCGCGGCCTACTCCTACATGGCTTTAGTGCCGCTGATTCAGCCGCCGATCATGCGCGCCTTAACTACTGAGGATGAACGCAAAATTGAAATGCAGCAGATGCGCGTAGTAGGCAAGACCGAAAAAATCGTCTTTCCGTTGATGTTGCTGGTTATCTGCACCTTGCTATTGCCGTCAGCCGCGCCTTTAATCGGTATGTTTGCACTGGGTAACCTGATGAACGCCTGCGGCGTGGTTGAACGCTTAAGCCAAACCGCACAAAATGAATTGATCAATATCGTCACTATTTTCTTAGGGCTAGCAGTAGGCTCAAAGCTCAGCGCCGACGCTTTTTTGCAAATCAAAACACTGGGTATCTTAGCTCTGGGCGCGATTGCCTTCAGCATCGGCACAGCAGCCGGGGTGATCATGGCGAAAATCATGAATAAATTCAGCAGCACCCCGATTAACCCGCTAATCGGTGCTGCCGGTGTCTCCGCAGTGCCAATGGCGGCGCGGGTAGTCAACAAGCTGGGATTGGAGAGCAACCCGCATAACTTCCTGCTGATGCATGCCATGGGGCCAAATGTTGCCGGGGTGATTGGTTCTGCGGTAGCGGCGGGAGTTTTATTGAGTTTAGTTAAGTAAGTGTAGGCAGGCGACCAATCCGGCCGCCTCGCCTGTCACTTTAAGCCACTCCTGTCTTGCGCTTCCCATCCCAAAATTGCGACTTTTTTATCGCATCGATTGCATTGTTCATTCCCTGTTCCGCGCCGGTTTTTAACTGACCTACCAAACCCTTTAGCAATACTTCTGCATTGGCACCCAGCCCCTTTCCGATGCCGGGTAAAGTCTCTACTTTGTGCATGACCGGCTCTTCTACCCACACTTGAAAAAGAACCTTACCCTGAGTTGGCAAGGCCCGTGTAAACACAACGATTTTGTCGTACCACACTTTGCCTGGATAGATGATCTCATGCTCGACGATATCCCGACCGCTTCTTACATTATTGTCGATTACGTCTACAACCTCATTAACTAATGACCTCGCAGGCTCGACGACCGATTTTTCAAAATATCTTATCGCTTGGTCGGGGCATTGATGCACCAAGCTTGAAGTCGCATTAATGTTTTCGTGAATCAGGATTTTTTTCTTGCTGATCAAATCCTTGGCTTCATGGACAATGCCATGAATGACTTCAATCTGCTGCTCGATTTGCGCTAAAGTGGGATTGATGATTTTTTCGTCAATGCCGATCAGGATTTGGTTCCTGCATTGGTGAATGTTATGTATCGCTTTCTCCAACAACGATTGTTGAGCGTAAGCCAGTTTCGATTCTAATTCATGTATTTTTAAATCGCGCTCAGTTAACTTTTGCTTCAGCATAAGGATAGTTTTCTTACTTGCTGCCAGCTGCTCGGAAAGCTTGGTTACCATCGCTTCCATCTGAGTTAATTTGGATAACTTACTCGTTTTGGTGCCACTATCAGATACCATGCCCATCCCCCTCTTGCGTAATTGTTTATATTTATTATTATTTCTTACTTTCAACCGGATCATAAATAACAAACAAGCGCCTTAAAGTCAATAAAATAGGCCAAAATTGCTTACGACTAGGGCTGTACCGGTTCTTTTTTTAGCCACAGGCGGCAATGAGTGACAGCCTAAATTGGATGCACTTTTGCGGCTTATTGCGTTTCCTGCTCTATTTTTTGACGCTATAGCTCCGCCGCATCCTGAGTCATTTGCTCGGCCTGTTTGGACTGTTCCAACATTTTCAGCTGGGCATTGAACGGTCTTGTATCGGCCGCCTTATCGGGCTTGTCGCCTTTGTCGCAGCCAGTACTGGAAGCCAGCATCAAGATCATCGCCACTCTAATTATTAATTTCATCTTTGCTTCATCAAAAACTAGACATCTACAATTAATCAGGCTCCCGGCAACTTACTCATTTCCGAAACCTTGTTGTAATCAACCCCGACACTGATCACAAAACTGCTGGCCTCTTCGATATTCATGGCCGATTTAATAACCTTGGATTTATCGACAATCACCGTAAAACCCGAAGTCGGGTTCGGCGAGGTAGGAATAAACAACACGTATTTGTCTTCGTGCCGGTTGGTCACGTAAGCGGTCATCCACATGTCATCTTTGGGATACTCGACATAAACCACTTCCTTCGCGATAGCCCGGTCATGGGAGGAAAACATATTGATGACTTTTTTAAGCACACGGTAAACGGTATTCAATAATGGAATCCGCTCGATAATGCGATCAAACCCGGCAATAACCCAGGAACGGCCTTCTTGGGCTAATTTATGACCGATATAGATCAAAATGCTAAAACTGACTGCGAATACCAAGCTCGTATAAAGATAGCTGTCCGCATAACCGTAAACCATTTGAAACAAATCGGAAACCCGGTCTTTTACAAAAATCATAATCTGCAAGATAACCACAATCGGTATAACCGCAAGAATACCGATCAGAAAATAATTCAACAGTTTTTTAATCAACTCTTTCATGTTTTTCTCCAGTGTTATAAGGATTTCGTTATTAGCAGGATGCCGGATGCAAACAAAAACATTGCAAAAATCTTGCTGTATTTTTCATTGTCGATCCCGTTATAAAGCATTTCTTCGGTCAATAAAAACATCACCACAGCGACCTGGATAAAGCTTATTTTGTCGGCAAACGACACCGTAAACTCGCTGCCGATCAACAATAACGTTGCCAACTGACACGAAGCCACCGTCGCATAGCTTGCCGCAGCCGTCACCCGCGTTTTGTTTTTCGGATAGTGCTTGCTGTAAATTATCACAGTCAACATCGAACCGCCTAGATTGCTGATGCCATGAACCAGCCCCATCGCCATCAGGTAAATTCTTTCATATTTGACGACAGCTTGCAGTGCTCTATCAATAGCCGTTGAAAAATTTTTTAACGCGACAAAGATCAGCAACGGGCCAATCACTAGGCTGATATTGATTTTGACCGAAGTCACCACCATTAAAAACAGCACCACCAGCGGAATGCTGTAAACCAGCACATTCTTATAAAACTTGGCATCGACATCTTCGTAATGTCTTAGCACCTGCAAAGCGCTAATCGCGACAGAAACCGGCAGCAACACACCCAGTGCATCGACAAACCCATAACCGAGTAAAAGCAGCAGCGGCGTGCCAAACAATAAGACGCCTACCCCAAAAATGGACTGAATAACGGATGTTGCAACAACCGTCAATAAAATATCGACCGGCATGGCGTTCCTCTTTATTGTTGTTATTTATTATACCCGAGGCCGGAAATAAGCGAGATTATGATTGCTTCCGGATCTATGACGACCCAGGAAGTCTATGCTGAGAGCATTTTATGGAAATACCCCCCGCTAGAAGCGACGGCAGCCTTTTGCCATTCTATTTTGGGCCGACGGGGATGGTATGTATGCATCGCATACCTTATATAAAGCTTGGCGCGGAGTTTTGGGAATGGCATGCAATGCCTACATGACTAAAATGAAATATTTGATGATGCCGTTCGCTTTCATCCCGCTTACTGCATATGCGTCAAACTCGCAGCTCCGTACTATTTAACAGCTCACGATAAATCAACCCCAATTGACTGAATACTTTAGCATCAAATATTTTGTACAAAACAATCTGATTTTCTGTATTTAATTTCAGAGGCTTAACAACCTCAACCAAGGCGCGAATCAACTTTTCCGGAAATATCGGATTTTGACTGCCAACAATCGTTTGCTTTCCAGGCTGAATTGGAAACTGCTTATTAAGGCTAAATAATTCGTCATTAAACAGATGCTCACACTGGCGGATAATCCGGGCAATCGTCTGGCTTTCTTTTACCGCATCATCATTGGTTAGCGCGACTTTAGAAAAGTCCACTTGTCCAACCTGCTTATTTGCAGCTATCTGATAACTGCCGTCGAAAATATCGTTAACTTTGAGCAAATAGTTTCGCTTAATATCATGCCGAACCGAACGAAGGTATTCCAGTAACTTTGTATATTGATCCTTGCTCATTTTTTCGCGATCGTTGCCCAACTGCAAGCCAAACTCAAAATCAATCCGCGTACAACAATCATCAACTAACTGTTCAAAATGCTGAAAAAAAACCGTCTTAAAGGCAGTGTCGAAAACAATAGCCCCAGCATCATCACCCGTACTGGAAAGGGCGTTTCCATTTTCCGGTTCCGGCGCAATGCTTGCCATACCGCCTTTCAATACCGTCACCTCAAATTTTTTATTGAGCAACACAAAGGCCGCCGTTTCGCTGGTTTTACCATTGTCACAAACCACAATGTACGGCTTTTCACGATTTAATGTTTTAAGCTGCATTCTTAACGAGAAGAAAGGCTCATTGATACTGCCATCAAGATGGCCGCCTACGTATTCGTCCGGCGTACGCACATCCAATAATACAGCGCCCTGCCTCATCGCCTCTTGCATCTCTATATAATTAACAAACTTTAAAGAAGGCTCCTTTATTAAGGATAAAAATAGTTGCATATCCAAGCGTAATAAAGAAATATCTGTCAATGCTGTAACCGTTAAGCTCCTACCCGCACCGGAAATCAGCGCATCCTCTCCAAAGGTGTCGCCGGTTGACATTTGAGCTAATTTAATTTCTTTTGCTTTTGGCGATGGCTTACGGGCTAACAGGCATTCCCCGTGTTTAATCAGGTAAAAATAATCGCCCTCACTGCCTTGAACGAGAATGACTTCACCCTTCTTAAAATGAACATCTTCTAATGCCATTAAGATTTTTTGCAAATTAACGGGAGGAAGACGTTGAAAAATCGGCGACCTTAATAAAGATGTCATCCAGTCATCTGGATTGCCCTTAATCTCTTCTATAGCCATTTAATAAATATATCCCTTATAAAACTTGGTAGGTTGAGGTAAAAAAAGTCCCGACAAAAGCAAAATATAGACATAGACGACCGAGTTCACAAGTCCACTCCCTACCCTGCAAATTAAATTCAATCCGAGAAACAGAGTTTGTAACTATTCAGCGCGAAGCACAATATCCCTCTCCAGCGGGAGAGGGAGTAAGCTCTCAACGATTTGCGAGCTTTCCGATTCGCTGAATAGTTACCAAAGTTTTTCTAAACTGCTATAACGTAAACCAATTTATTGCACAATCATTAGCTGATAAGCATCCGCATTCATCAAGGCAGCCAGCTCAGCCGGATTATCCGCCTTGATACAAAACAGCCAAGTTCCATAAGCGTCATCATTGACTTGCTCAGGCTCATCTACCACGGCTTCGTTGACGGCAACCACCTCGCCAGAAACAGGACTAAACAAATCGGACGCCGTTTTAACCGATTCGACGACGGCGCATTGCTCTTTAGCCTTGACTTTGCGCCCCAGCTCCGGCAGCTCGATAAAAACCAAATCGCCCAATTCTTCCTGCGCAAAATCGGTAATGCCGACCCGAACGATGTTGCCATCTTCCACCTTTGCCCATTCGTGACTGGTTGCGTATTTTAAGTTAGCCGGTAGGTCGTTCATAATTATCTCTCAATAGTGTTAGTTACTTTGTCTTCGAAGGATAACGCGCAATTTTTTAAAAACAACAAAAAAATGCATTTAACACTGGAAATCTTATACCATGACCACATCCACACACGCCTTTACTATCCACATGAATGCTTTTTCAATAGCCTGTCTTTTTATACTCAGCGTTACTTTAAGTTTCGCCGATGATGACGACAAACCCGTTACCAAGCCGCCCGAATCCGCTGGGCCGGGGACTGTTTTCCTATCCACCAAATCCCAATCCTTATCGGGCTTGCAAACGATAACGCTAACTCCCGCCAGCCATCATGCCGAATTTACGGCTTACGGCAAAGCGGTCAACATACAACCCTTGATCGAGTTACGGCATCGGTATTTGGTTACGTTATCCGAGCGTGGCGGCGCTACGGCAAGGTTTAAGGAGGCTGAGCAGAACATCCAGCGCCAACAAGACTTGTATCATGAGGGCGCGACATCGAAACGCAACTTGCAAGTCCAACAAGCGCAATGGCAAACCGATAAAGCCCAGGTCGATGCCAGCAGCGTTCAAGGCAAGGCTATCGCTGCTGAAGCCAGGCTCAACTGGGGCGAAAAACTTACCGAATGGGCATTAGCCACGGATTCCGACAAACTGAGTGCTTTTTTATCCGGCCAAAAAACGCTGCTGCAAATTACCTTGCCGGTTAACAAACAGCTGGTGAACGATATTTCGAGCATTGATGTTGAAGCCTCCGGCAACCGCAGTGCGGCCAGCAAAGCCGAGCTGATTTCAGCAGCTCCGCAAACCGATACCACCGTGCAAGGCGAAAGCTATTTTTTCCAGACCGATGGCCGCCGCAACTGCTCCGGGCAGTCTTGCGGCAACCACACCATCCCTGGCGACAACCATATCAGAACCGGCATGCGCGTTGCGGCCTGGATACCCGAACAAGGCGAAAACCAGTCCGGCGTTGTTATCCCAAAATCCGCTTTAGTCTGGCACCTGGATCAGGCTTTTGTTTACATTAAAACGGCGGAAGAACAATTCAGCCGCCGCACGATAGATCAGTATTCGCCAACGTCCGGCGGCTATTTTGTCGGCAGCGGCATCAAGGCAGGCGAGCAACTGGTTGTCACGGGCGGACAAATGCTGCTGTCGGAAGAATTTCGGGGGCAAATTCCGAATGAGGATGATTAATTGTATGGTGAGACGGGATAAGTATAAGAATCCAATCTCTATTTTGAAGTAGAGGCTGACTGGGAATAGGCGGCTTTCGACCCAGATCTGGTGTCACATCCTTAACCGTTATTGATTTTGATATTGTGCAGGTGGGTAATTTGCCACGCTGGTTACTTGGTTTTTGGAAGGAATATCCCGGATTCCGTAAACTCCATCCGGGCTATTTGTTGTATCGATGTATCTATCAGCCTTCTTCAGGTCTGCGTTTTTATTCATTCACGCTAACCAATACCTGATTTATAACCGCCGCTGCAATACGAAAATCAGAGCGGTGCAAAACCTCAAAAACCGCCCGTGCCGATGCAATCAGGCCTTGCTTTTTGGCTTGGCCGATAATTGCCGCAGTTCCGATAATACGCAGCCCTTTCTCCTTCGCCACGGCACGACCTGCGCGCTCATCCATAATCAGCAAGACTTCGTCAGCATGGCTCAAGCCTAGGTTGATACAGTCCGTTTCGCCTCTATCCAGATCAATATCCAACAGCGGTTCTATAGCTTCAGGCCAGACTTTTAACCAGCCTGCGTCGAGGGCGTGAGCAATAGCCTCCTCACCTCGCGCCGCTTTGCCCGGCAACACTTCCTGTTTGACGGACTCGGGCAGAAAGACTGTCGAAAAGAGTTCCGGCAGCCATTTTAAGCCGTCCACTATTGCCAGTCCGATCAAGGGACTGGAATCAATAACAACGATACGCGCCATACCGCTTTACGCTTGTTTCAACCATTGTTCCAGGGTATCCATATCCTGCTGCACTTCCTCAGCGGTTTGATTGATGACCGGTATACCCAAACGCGAGACATGGGCGATAAAGTCGGCCAAGGGCATATCGGCCAACTTGGCGGAGCGGGCCAATGATAGCTCGCCGTCTTTGAACAATGCGGTTGCCAAGGCGTTACGCACACCCGGCATACCGATAATTTTGGAGGATTTGAGCCCGACCATTAAGGCGTCCGGTTCGTTTCTGTTCATGACCAACACCAAATCATCATGCGCCATCCGCAACGCCTCGCTGGGATTATTCTTTAAACCGCTGACATTCACTGTTTTCATGGCCTTGCCTCATAGGAAGATTGTACAGGCGTATTATAGGCGTAATTGCTGCTTTTCTAGCAACCTAGTTTTTTCTGCTGCATACTTTCGGAATAGAAGAAAATCCCAAGTTTTTCCTGCTTTGCGTGATACATTGCGGTATCGGCAAGATGAAGTAGGCCCTCGCCATTATTGGCATCCCGTGGATAAACGGCAATGCCGATACTGCCGCCCAAGGTAAATTCCATTTCCTGAATAATATAAGGTTCGCGTAATTTACTCAGTATTTTTTCAGCGACCGGCGAGGCTCCATCAGTATCGGTTTCCGGTAGTAATAGAGCAAATTCATCTCCGCCCAGACGAGCGGCAATATCGGAATCGCGAAGAGTAGAGGAAATTCTTCTGGCTGTTTCTTTGAGCACCTCGTCGCCAACAGCGTGTCCCATACTATCGTTTACAAATTTGAAGCGATCCAGATCCAGGTAAAAAAGTGAAACCGACAGTTTGGTGCGATGCGCCATAGTGATGGTGTGCTGAAGCTGGTCGGCAAATAACCGGCGATTTGCCAGCCCGGTTAACTCGTCGTAATAAGACAGCCAGATTAAGCGATCATCGGCTTGTTTGCGTAAAGTGATGTCGTGCACAATGGTATTGACGCCTATGCATTGGCTGGATTCATCGTAAACAGGGGTGTCTGTTACCTCAAGCCAATGGATATTTTTTTGCGCATCGTATATTTCTAACTGATACGATGAATTGGGAATGCCTTGGATAGACCATTGGGGATGCTCATCTATTTTAAGGTTAATCGGATTATCAGTGAGGTACTCCTGGTAATGGGCCGTAAACTCATCCACGGTGTATCCGAGTATGTTGGTTATTGAAGGGCTAGCGTAAGAGAATATGCCTTCGCAATCGCGCTGATAAAAAAAGTATTCATTACGCAGATTTTCAACCAGACTCCGAAATTTATGTTCGCTGGAATTCAGTTCGGCGGTGCGTTTTATGACCAGATGCTCAAGGTCGGTTTTTAATGTTTGCAGGATTTTGTTGGTCGTCAGAACTTCGGCTTTCGACAGTTTCATTTTCTTGTTTTGTCTACGAACTCGGGCAATCCATAGCAGCAATAAGACCAATACGCTTATGAACGCCGCTGCCATTTTCCAAATCAGTTCATAGTCGATTGACGGCTTAATGCTGGGAACCCATTTAGCCTGGATAGCCTGCATTTCTTCCGCACTGATCGTAGCCAGCGCTTTTTGTAAAATAGCCGCCAGAACCGGCCAGTCTTTACGGATGGCAATGCTGTCATTAATGCTTTTATTGGCGCTGTCGCCATCATAGATAGCAGCAAATTTCAGATCAGTTAGTAAATATTTTGTTTGCAGATAACTGGCTGTAGCCATAAAAGTAATGGCTGCATCGGCTTTTTCTGTGCTGACTGCATTTAGCCCGTCCAGCATGGAACTTCCAAAATGGGGCCTGACTGAAGGCAGCTCCTTGATGACCTGGTCGGCATACTGATAACCCTTAACCAACGCGACCCTTTTCCCGGCAAGGTCGTTGCGATTTTTGATCGTGTCATTTTCTCTTTTGGTTACGATAACCAGGGATTTCATTAAATAAGGTTGCGTGAAGATAAACCACTGCGCACGATCCGGTCGATTGACCATCGTAGCGACTACATCAACTTTCTGTGTTGTAGCGGCTTCGTATAATTTGTTCCAGTTAGTGCTGGGGTAAGTTTCAAATTTAATGCCTAACCGTTTGCTCAGCTTGTTCATGACTTCGATGGCAATACCTTCAAGCTCCCCCGAATCGTTGACAAAACTATAGGGCGGCACCGAACCGTCAAAAGCAATCCGTATCCTTTTATGATGCGATAACCACTCCTGCTCTTTAACAGTCAACTGCACGACGGGATCGAGATTATTCCTGTTTGAAATAATGTCATTAGCGTCATCCGCTGCCGCTGCATTCAACAGGAAAATGAACAAAAACAATGAAATTAAATAAGGCATCGTTTGGGAACGGGATTAACTTTCAATGCAAGGCATAAGACGGGAGCCATGCATTTTATGGTCTCCTCCGCCTCGATTTAAGTCATTCATATCTGACCTGATTCTCTGAGACAAGCTAATCAGGGCAGCATTCAAAAAATGCTGGGTAAGGGCAAAAATAAACATACCAATACAGTGATTTTTCACACCATCACCTCCACTACATAAAGCTGTTACTTTATGAAACACTTGATGTCGCTATTCTTATGCCACGCTAAAATTATAGGTAATATTCATATAAATATTGTGCAGTCGCTTCCATTTAATCCATGAAGAATTGTTTCTATATTAATTGCGCGTCAAAACTCGGTATCCATGCTCCCTCTCCTGCTGGACAATGCTGTTAAGTTAAGCGATTTTTTAGTTCACATGAGAATGTAGTGATCGCTGGAGTGCAAGCTCTGCTTGCGTTAACAGGCGGATCCTGCACTCCAAATGCTTTTCTTAACTTAACGACATTGTCTTGCTGAAGTGCACATAAAAAACGTGACTATCCAAAAGTTTACCCCCTGATTACGGAAAAAATACAAAAGCCGCGAAGAAATCACGATTTAATTGGTACGAAATTTTTTCCAAACAATTCGCGAAAAAACAAAGCGAAATGCATGCCATTTTTTAAAATAGCAATAATAATCACAGGCTAAGACTTTAATTCAGATTTTGATTTGATTGATGCCATGATATTGACATCACAATGCGGCAAGGAATTGCTGGTGAGCGGCAATTCTGTTCTGGTATGTTTAATTTTTGATCACTGGAATCCTGTGGATAAATTTCAATTGCTATGATTCTGTGTCAAAAAAAGCGTGAGCAAAAGACGCATCCCTTGCTCACGCGACTGGCATTAACTTTTTCCTGGCAACATGCCGACCGAACCGGGTTTGATGCGTTTGCAGGTAACAACCACATCTTCCAGGTGACACTGGTTTTTGCCTTGATTGGCGCCGGTGCATGGCTTGCAGGCGGCCTTGCCCCCGTCCTTTACTTTTTCAACATGCCAACCGTAGCCTTGCGACTGACAAAATGTCTTGCTGTATCGAGTAATGTTATAAGGTTTTGATGCCGTTGCAATGGCTTCGGATTCTGCTTCACACGCCGCCGAGGGCAGCGTGTTAGCCATAAGATCGCGGTAAATATATTCTGTTGCCGATGCTGTTCCTGAAAAAAAAGCTAACACCGCACACAGGCATATCAAATTAAGTTTCATGTTCTCTCCTGATTATTTTAAGGGATTGGACAAAAGCGATCACTTGTCCATAAAGCAAGTGCGCGGCTATCTATAAGACTGCTTGTCATGATGTTGATTTCAATTCAAAACGCGGATATTCATCTGCGCCGTTTCCTCTTCCAATTGCTGTTTGATCGGCGCAAATTTTTCGTTTTCGCTTTGCTTGACCATTGCAATGGTCACCAATAAAGTAAAGACCGTGCAACCCACATACAGCCAGAACTTGTCTTTTGTTTGCTCTTCTTCGCTCATTTTTCACACCTTTTGTTATTTTAAATCATCAATGAAAGTACTCAGGTTGATAAGAAATCAACATGGGGACTCATTTTCCCTGAGGCTTACGCTTCCTCCGGTTCAACTACTTCACCTTGATAACTTGAGCGCTCAACAATGTCGGCAGCCAAGTTGGCGTACATATTGGCAGTCGCATGACGCATAAAATATCTTCTTTCATGATAGTAGCGTATCAATACTATAAAAGATGCTTGAGAATCCTGTCAACTAAATATCGATTCGATACAAGCTGCATCCGGTTAGCCGTTTTCTGTCAAATAATTCACTTCGTGTTAAGGCAATGCAACCAGGACTGCACCCTGCGGCAAATTCTGCGATAATAAAACATAATAAACAGCTTATAAATTGCCGGGCTGATGTCGGTTACAATTTTTATTCACCAACCTAATTCTATGAACCAAAACACTGCATTTAAACCTTGTGACTTAGTTATCTTTGGCGCTTTGGGCGATTTATCCCGCCGCAAGCTGCTTATTTCTCTGTACCGGCTTGAAAAAGCCAATCTGATTGAAGCCGACACCCGCATCATCGGCATAGACCTACACGAGGCCGATAATTCAGCGTTTATCGGGATTATCCATAAAAGTTTACAAGAGTTTTTAAATGACATTATTGACGAACAAGTGTGGGCCAGTTTTTCGTCACGGCTGTCCTATCTGAAAATAGATTTAACCCAGCCGGATCAATATCGACAACTGAATAGCGTCATTGACGGCAAATCCAGGGTTATGGTCAATTATTTTGCCGTTGCCCCATTTTTATTCACTAATATTTGTCAGGGACTGAACAGCTGCGGAGTTTTGAATAAGGAATCGCGGATGGTGATGGAAAAACCGATCGGCCATGATCTTCAATCCTCAAAAGATATTAATGATGCGGTTGCCGAGGTGTTCAACGAAGATCAGGTTTACCGGATTGATCATTATCTGGGCAAGGAAACGGTGCTGAATTTGTTGGCTTTGCGCTTTGCCAATTCCATTTTCACCACCAACTGGGATCACAATACCATCGACCATATCCAGATTACCGTCGCTGAAGAGGTCGGTATTGAAGGGCGCTGGGATTATTTCGACAAAACCGGCCAGTTGCGCGACATGCTGCAAAATCACCTGTTGCAGATCCTGACCTTTGTGGCGATGGAGCCGCCGGTCAATCTGGAGGCGCAAAGCATCCACAACGAAAAAATAAAAGTGCTGTCCGCGCTACGACCGATTACCCAGGAAAATGTTGCTAGAAAAACCGTGCGTGGGCAATACACGACGGGGGAGCTTAAGAGCAAGCCGATGCCGGGCTATCTTGAAGAAGAAGGAGCCAATACCCAAAGCATCACGGAAAGTTTTGTCGCGTTGAAAGTGGATATTGATAACTGGCGCTGGGCGGGTGTACCGTTTTACTTGCGTACCGGTAAACGCATGAAATATAAACGCACTGAAATCGTCGTTAATTTTAAGCAATTGCCGCACAACATTTTTAAAGAGAGTTTTAAGGATTTGCCACAAAATAAACTGATCATTCACTTGCAGCCGAATGAGGGTGTGGAAATCCAGATGCTCAATAAAATACCGGGTATCGATGAGAATATTCTGCTGAAAAAAAACAAGCTGGATTTGAGTTTTTCCGAGATTAAAAAAAGCAAAATTTTCGGCGGCTATGAGAAACTGGTGCTGGAAGCAATGCGGGGTAACCCGACCTTGTTTCTTAGCCGCGAAGAGATTGAGCAGGCCTGGACATGGATAGACTCGATACAGGATGCCTGGGCGCATGCCGATGTTACGCCACAACCTTATCCGGCCGGTACTTGGGGGCCTGACGCAGCCAATGACTTAATTGCCAGGGACGAAAGAGCCTGGGAAGATGAAGCGGATAAATTAATGTAAGGCGTTTTCAATGTAATGCCTTAATTTGGCGCAGATTAACCGTAGATATACGGCCATATTTTCGATTTTTTATGTAGGGTACGCTGTGCGTACCCTACGATGAATTGCAAAACCGAAAACTTGACCGTTCAGATTATAAAAGGAACAACTATGCACGCCGTATTAGAAAAAGTGACTAACGAAGTTACCCTGCGCAGCCTTGAAACGCGCTCAGCCTATCTGGCACGTGTTGACGCGGCTGCTAAAAAAGAGCCGCATCGTGCCGAACTGGCTTGCGGCAATCTGGCTCACGCCTTTGCCGCTTGCGGAGCCGGAGAAAAAATCGATTTGACCGGGCAGAAAAAAGCCAATATTGCGATTATCTCTGCTTATAACGATATGCTGTCGGCGCATGAACCTTATAAAGATGCGCCTGCATTGATTAAAGCTGCCATCAAGGAAGCGGGCGGTGTGGCCCAGTTCGCAGGCGGCGTACCGGCCATGTGCGACGGCGTCACCCAAGGTCGCCCCGGCATGGAGCTGTCGTTGTTCAGCCGCGATGTGATTGCGATGGCTACGGCCGTGAGTTTAAGCCACAACATGTTTGACGGCGCGCTGTATTTAGGAGTTTGCGACAAGATTGTGCCGGGACTGCTGATCGGCGCTTTGAGTTTCGGCCATTTGCCCGCCGTGTTCGTACCGGCAGGTCCGATGCCCAGCGGCCTGCCCAATAAAGAAAAAGTGCGTATCCGCCAGCTTTACGCCGAAGGCAAAATCGACCGTAAAGAACTGCTGGAATCTGAGGCGGCATCCTATCACAGCGCGGGCACCTGCACGTTTTACGGCACCGCAAACAGCAACCAGATGATGGTCGAGATTATGGGCTTGCATCTGCCGGGCAGTTCGTTCATCAACCCTTATACACCATTGCGCGATGAACTGACCAAAGCCGCAGCCAGACAGGTTTTAAAATTTACCGCGCTGGGCGATGATTTCCGCCCCATCGGGCATGTGATCGACGAAAAAGCGATTGTGAATGCAATCGTCGGCTTATTGGCGACGGGCGGTTCCACCAATCACACCATCCATCTGGTCGCTATTGCACGGACTGCGGGCATCATCATCAACTGGGACGATTTCGACAAGCTTTCCAGGGCGGTGCCGTTGCTGACCCGCATTTACCCGAACGGACAGGCGGATATTAATCACTTTCAGGCCGCAGGCGGCATGGGCGTGTTGATTGCCGAACTGTTAAAAAACGGCCTTCTGCATGAAGATATTCTGACGATTGCAGATCAACGCGGCATGAAGAATTATGTACAAGAACCAAAATTGATTGACGGCAAGTTAACCTGGGAGCCTTGCCCGAAAGCCTCTTTGGATGCGGAAGTTATCAGCACCGTCGCCCAACCCTTTGCAGCCAGTGGCGGCTTGCATGTGATGCACGGCAATTTGGGGCGCGGCGTATCCAAAGTTTCCGCTGTAGCGGAAATACATCAGATCGTTGAAGCGCCTGCGATGGTGTTCGATGATCAGGATGACGTGGTTGCGGCCTTTAGACGCGGCGAAATGGAAAAAGATGTTATCGTGGTGCTGCGCTTCCAGGGGCCGAAATCCAACGGTATGCCCGAATTGCACAAATTAACGCCGCCGCTGGGCGTGTTGCAGGACAAGGGCTTCAAGGTCGCACTGGTGACCGATGGCCGGATGTCCGGCGCGTCGGGCAAGGTACCCTCAGCCATCCACATGTGCCCCGAGTGCGAAGAGGGCGGGCCGCTGGCGAAAGTACATACCGGCGACATCATCCGACTGAATACCCAAACCGGCGAAGTGAATGTGCTGGTAGACGCCGCTGAATTTGCCGCACGTATTCCGGTCGTCAATAGCGCCAAAGGCCACCATTTCGGCATGGGCCGCGAATTGTTCGGCGGTTTCCGTCTGGGTGCATCTTCTGCCGAAACCGGTGCCTGCAACCTGTTTGTTGCCGATTAATGTAACTGATCACCCTGATAGACACCGGATTTTGAACGTCATAAAACATGCAGTTTAGAGCGATAAGGTTCAAAGCCAGCTTTGAACTCCGACATCCACGTTTTCTGGAGTCCAAAGCTGGCTTTGGACATTTCAAAATCGGCTTTGCGATTTAATAAGGTGTGAGTAGTTGCCGATTAATAACTATAAAAATTAAGGTAAAACAATGACTCAAAATAACTGGAAAATTCAACCCAACATTATTTTAAACACTTGCCCGGTGATGCCCGTGATGGTCATCCAGGATCTGGACGATGCCGTTCCTCTGGCGCAGGCCTTGGTCGCAGGCGGCATTAAAGTGCTGGAAATAACGCTACGCACCCCAATAGCGCTGGATGCGATCAGACTTATCAGCAGGAAAGTCAAAGACGCCATCGTCGGCGCAGGCACTATCACCACGCCCGAACAATTAAAGGCGGCGGAAGATGCGGGCGCTGTGTTTGCGATTAGCCCCGGCTTAACGCCGAGGCTTTTAGCCGCCGCCCAAGCCGGAAATATCGCGCTGATCCCTGGCATAGCCACGCTGTCGGAACTGATGCTGGGCATGGAGTATGGGCTGGATCATTTCAAATTCTTCCCGGCCGAAGCGGCGGGCGGCATACCGATGCTAAAATCCATCGCGGGGCCTGTCCCCCAAGTGACTTTCTGCCCGACCGGCGGCATTTCGCCGGAAAATTACAACAGTTATTTACAGCTAAGCAATGTCGCCTGCGTCGGCGGATCATGGCTGGCGCCTGCGGATGTGGTAAAATCAAAAAACTGGGCTAAGGTTACCGAATTGGCAAAACAAGCCATA
Source organism: Candidatus Methylobacter oryzae (assembly GCA_945861405.1). GTDB lineage: Bacteria > Pseudomonadota > Gammaproteobacteria > Methylococcales > Methylomonadaceae > Methylobacter_A > Methylobacter_A oryzae_A. The sequence goes on from CAMAUL010000003.1 coordinate 85,695, forward strand.
GACCGTGCTGTTTCGGTTTGAGTTTATTCTTTGCGGAAATGAAAGATATTTTTACTGTATTAAGTGAACACCCTTTAAAATATAACCAAGATTAATTACGCAATCGGCTAGTTAACACTTTAATAGCCATTTGATGACGCTACAGACCCTGTTACAAAACCGAGAAAACCCATGACTAAACAGCGCAGTGTTACCTTAAATGAGGAAACTCAAGCTTTATGCGAGTTACCAATTTTATCTGGGACTATTGGCCCCGATGTAGTGGACATTCAAACGCTATATCAAAAAACTGGCATGTTTACCTATGACCCCGGTTTTACCTCAACAGCCAGTTGCAGCTCATCGATAACCTATATAGATGGTGAAAAAGGGATACTGCTGTATCGTGGCTACCCTATCGAGCAACTTGCGGAACATTGCACTTTTTTGGAAGTTTGCTACCTGCTGCTGAATGGCGAATTGCCCAGCCCTGATGAGATGCAGCAGTTCGAAGGCACTATAACCATGCACACAATGGTGCATGATCAACTGACTAACTTTTTCAAAGGCTTTCGCCGCGATGCCCACCCGATGGCTATTATGGTTGCTGTGGTCGGCGCATTGTCAGCGTTTTATCATGATGCATTGGACATAAAATCCAAAAAAGATCGCGACCTGAGCGCCATCCGCCTGATTGCCAAAGTGCCGACCATCGTCGCGATGTGTCATAAATACAGCACCGGCTTGCCGTTTATGTATCCGCAAAACAAGCTCAGTTATGTCGAGAACTTTATGCGCATGATGCTGGGTACGCCTTGCGATGACTTCGTGCCCAACCCTGTATTGGTTAAAGCGCTGGACAGAATCCTGATCCTTCATGCCGATCACGAACAAAATGCCTCGACCTCGACAGTGCGTTTGGCAGGCTCCAGCGGCGCTAATCCTTACGCCTGCATTACTGCCGGGATTGCCTGCCTTTGGGGAGCCGCCCACGGCGGTGCTAATGAAGCCGTGCTCAATATGTTGGAAGAGATTGACGATGTGTCTAATATCACTAAATTCATCAACAAAGCCAAGGACAAAAACGACTCGTTCAGACTGATGGGCTTCGGTCATCGGGTTTATAAAAATTATGACCCGCGCGCCAAATTAATGCGTGAAACCTGTCATGAAGTGCTCACAGAACTCGGCCTGCATGATGACAAGATATTTAAACTGGCCCTGGAACTGGAGCGTATTGCTCTTGAAGATGAGTATTTCATCGAGAAAAAACTCTACCCGAATGTCGATTATTATTCCGGTATCGTACTGCATGCCTTAGGCATACCTACCAATATGTTTACCGCGATGTTTGCAATGGGTAGAACCGTCGGCTGGATTTCCCATTGGGATGAAATGATAGCGGATCCTGAGCAAAAAATTGGCCGACCAAGGCAGCTTTATACCGGCGCGGCAAAGCGCGATATACCGCCGCAGCATATTAAGCGGGGTTAAGACCCATACTCTTGAATCCCGGCAAAGATAGCCGGGATAATTAATGTGCGTTAAAACCGCAAGCCATACATCATTTAAAAATCGAATTCATAAACGCTGAAATGTGTTCGATTTCTTCGCCGCAAAGGCTATGTTCCATTACATAATCATGCCATTCGACTGCATAGTCCATCGACTTTAGCGTATCACACGCGGCCTTGCCGGATTCGACCGCTACGACGGGATCGATGATGCCGTGAGCCATAAATATCGGCGCGGCATGGTTGGCCGCTGAACGCTCGGTTTTTAACTGCTCAACAGTCGGCAAGTAAGTCGACAGCGCGACAATTCCGGCCAATTGGTGCTGATACTTTAATCCGGCATGAAGTGCAATCACGCCTCCCTGAGAAAATCCGGCCAACAAGATATGTGTCGATGGAATGCCTGAGTCAATTTCCCGTTGGATCAGCGGTTCAATCAAGTCGGCTGACTGGTAGATTCCGTCAATATCGACGCGGCGTTCCAGCGCCATCTCCAATATATCGTACCAGGAACGCATCGACATGCCGCCGTTAATGGTGACCGGCTGAATCGGCGCATTGGGGAAGATGAAATGGATATTGGCTTTGGCGGTTAAATGCAGCTCGGGAACCAGCCCTTCAAAATCATGGCCGTCCGCGCCTAAGCCGTGCAGCCAAATCACCGAATATTTATGCTCTGCTTCAGGCAGTATTTCGATGGTGCTCAATTGCATGGAATTCATAAGTTCTCCAAGAGGGTTAATGCCAGGGATTACCGTCAAATTTCGGCAAATCAGGATTCATATAGTCCCACGGCTGGGCATCGGCCACCCATATGTCTTTTTGCGGGTGGAAGATGCCGGGATCGTCAAGAGTCGCCGCAGCAACCGGTCGTATTTTGGTAAAAGTGCTGTTTCTGCCGAACAGCGAGGTTCCGCACTCAGGGCAAAAACCGCGATAAACCGTGTTGCCGCTGACCGCAATGGTTGCATATTCCTTATAGTTGCCGGTGATGGCCAGGGTTGATGCCGGAACAAATAGGCCTGCAAAATAGGGCGCGCCTATCGCTTTCTGGCAGGTTCGGCAATGGCAGTTGAAACCGCCGATGGGTTCGGCCGATATTTCATATCTGACCGAGCCGCAAAGGCAGCCGCCGGTAATGGGGAATTTCATATTTTTCTCCTTCGACTGCATGGATGCAGGAGCAATTGCCGAGAGGGATTTACCGACAAATCTGAGTACAATAGAGCGAACCTAGTTTAACAACACCAATCATAGCCTATGCTGGACGATCTTATTTTAATAGCTTTATTGCTGTGCGCATACCTGTATTGGTTTAATGGGCAACAGGCGAAGGAGATTGCGCTTAAAGCGGTCAGGGCACACTGCCTGAATCTGGACGTGCAAATGCTCGATGAGTATGTCGCCTTAAGCGGCATCCGGCTGAAAAGGGAGCCGACCGGAAAAATACGCCTGCGCCGGACATTTTTGTTTGAATTTTCTTCAACCGGAAATGAGCGCTATAACGGGGTTTGTATAATGGTGGGGAAGCGGGTCGAATCCATTCAGATGGAGCCGTACCGGATTGACGACTGAAGGGATGCAGGAGGTAGAGCAACGCAGGGAGCAGTTGCCGATGAGTCTTGAAGAAATGTTTTTATTCTAGAAAAGCATTTCGTCCACGAAAACCACAAAAAGCACGAAAATTTTCAAAAATATACCAAGGCTCTCCTGAGTTTAACGAAGGGCTGTAGGCTATCACCCAACCGGCCTGCAACATATTGATTTTTTGTGTCTTTCGTGTTTTTCGTGGATAAATTGCGGCTTTTTTAGGTTTATTGTGGAGGATATATGAATAAATGTTCAGTGTGCGGTCATCCGCGTAACGACCAAGATATGAAATGCCCTGAGTGCGGCAGTTTCTACTCAAAAATTGCCGAGATTATTGCCGAACAGGAAGCACTGGAGGAAATGCAAACATTGCGTGGGCGATGCAAAAGAATCCTTGCCTCGGATGAGGTTAGGCTGGCATTGCTGGAAGAATTGAAACAGATGTGGGCGGGGCTGACTAAAACAGGCGTATTTGCGCTTTTTGTGATTTTCGTCTTCGTGTTTGCGTTGATCGTTTCTGTTTTGTAGGTCGGGCAACTGCTTTTCGTTGCCCGACAATACGATTAAAACCAGCCGCAAACGGGTTATTTTTCCAGCAACTTGAGCTTGTCTTCTTTCCCGTTCCACTCATCCGCATCGGGCAAAGCCGGCTTTACGTCCGTAATGACAGGCCATTGCTTGGCCAGTTCGGCATTTAACGCAATGAAGCCTTCCTGTCCTTCCGGCAATTCATCTTCTGCGAAAATTGCGTTAGCAGGACATTCCGGCTCGCATAACGTGCAGTCAATACACTCATCAGGATCGATAACCAGAAAGTTAGGGCCTTCATGAAAGCAATCGACAGGGCAAACATCTACACAATCAGTAAATTTGCATTTAATACAGTTTTCAGTGACGACAAAAGCCATAATTATTACCAGGAAAGTTGATTTTTAATTTAGGGCGCTATTCTAGCAGAAAGCATTGCACGATTGAATGCCGAGTTTGTTAAAGCCATTATTTAGCTAAGAGGTAATTGTGATTTCGCCAAGGGGACAAGGACTTGGTGAAACTTAGTTTGCACTTGCCGAATTAAATAAAGACAAAAACAGGCCTTTTTCGCCGCTGATTTTTCGTTTTTGGGTGTTTTTTAAAGCCAGCCTTGCTTCGGCTTTAAGCTGGTTGTCGGCATAAGGTTGTTCAGTACGCACCGGAGCTGCCGCTGCCCGTTCAAAATAAAGCGCCGCATCTTTGGGCTTGTTATGTAGCAACAGAAATTCGCCATAGAAATAGTTGGCATCAATGCCATCAGGATTGATTTTAAGTGCGGTTTCCAACATTTGTTGGGCGGCATTGTCATCGCCAAATGCGACCGGCCATTTCGGTGCCATGTAATAAAGCGTACCTAAGGTCACATAAGCCGACCCGCTCATGGCTGCCGGATTGATTTTAATGGCTTTGATCAGCAAATCACGCGCCTCATGAATGGCGCTGAGCGCAGAAAAAGCATCTTGGTGATCGGCGTAAGTCGCCTTGACCACGGCCTGCCAAAAAATAGGTTCGGCGGCGTTCGGGTATTGCCGAGCTAAACCCGTGGCTTTATCGAGCAGCTGAACCAAAGCAGGCCCCTGTTTGCTTTTGGGCGTATTGTAATAAATAGATGCCCACTCAGCCTCAATGTTTCTTAAAGAATCATCCAGGCTCTCCGCAAGACATTGAACCGACAGTAGCAATAAAACAACAAAAGTTAATTTTCTCATGCGAGAAATATAGAACAAGACTCATAATATTTCAATAGGTGACTGAAATATTTAATCTTCACGCCATTCAGAATACGAATGTATCGCCAGATTGTTGTTGTAATAACGCAAATCACCGGTAACTTCCTCACCTAACCAAGGCGGTTTTGAAAAAGCTTGCCCTGTTTCGTCCAGCTCAATTTCAGCGACTATCAAGCCCTGATTGTCACCCTCAAACTCATCTATTTCCCAAAGATGACCGTCATCAGTGACGAAATGACGGTTTTTTTCGATTAACGGTTTTCGGCAAAGATTGTTTAATATCTCGTCTGCATCCTCCATCGGAATTTCATATTCATATTCATGCCGGTGGGTACCGATAGTCGCCGTTTTAATATTCAGCCACGCATGGTCATCGCTGATGCGCACCCTGATTGAGCTGGTTGCCTGGGAGCTTAAATAGCCTTGCCGGTATTTTACCGAGTGACTGATGTGCTTGCGCCAATCGTCGGTGGCGAGCAAAAATTTATGTTCTATCTCTATAGCCATGATTTTGTTCCTTACAGTGGCTGTGGACGCCGCAACAATAGCGGCTAAAATATATGCCATTTTATCAGGCCGAGTCCTATGCTTTATTCGCAATTCCTGCTTAAATACACGGTCATATCGGGTCGCGTCAATGACATCGGTTCGGCGGCTGTTATAATATCAAAGCTCTGGGATCGGTAACCTGGACACTAATTCTACTTTAGCCGCGACTGCTCTTGGCAGTCTTGGCATACACATCAACCCTGACGATAAAGAGGAACGCAATGAGTGCATTAATATGTGGGTCTATGGCTTACGACACTATCATGGTTTTTCATGATAAATTCAAACATCACATTTTGCCGGAAAAAATCCACATCCTGAATGTCTCGTTCCTGGTGCCGGTGATGCGGCGCGAATACGGCGGTTGCGCAGGCAACATTGCTTACAATCTGAAACTGCTGGGCGAAGAACCGTTAACCATGGCCACCGTCGGGCACGATTTTGAACCGTATGCCCAATGGATGGCGCAGAACCAGTTATCCAGCGAGTTTATCAAGATTCTGGACAACAGCTATACCGGCCAAGCCTACATCACCACCGACGAAGAAGCCAACCAGATTACCGCTTTCCACCCCGGCGCGATGAATTCGTCGCACTTAAATTCAGTGCCGACCGACCGGAAAATCAGCATAGGCATCGTGTCTCCTGATGGCAAGGAAGGTATGCAATTGCATGCCGAGCAGTTTGCAGAGCTGGATATACCGTTTATTTTCGATCCGGGCCAGGGCATGCCTATGTTTAACGGCGAGGAACTGCTCAAGTTTATCGATCAGGCAACCTGGGTAACCTTGAATGACTATGAGTCCGAGTTAATGCAGGAACGTACCGGCTTATCGCTGGAACAAATGGCTGCGCGGGTTGAAGCGCTGATTATTACTTTGGGCGGTAAAGGGTCTCAAATTTACACTCACGGCGAATGCATCACCATTCCTGCGGCAAAACCTAAAGCGATACTTGATCCGACAGGCTGCGGCGACTCCTATCGTGCAGGACTTTTATACGGCCTGATGAATGAATTGGGCTGGGAAGTGACCGGCAGGGTTGCCTCGTTGATGGGCGCGATTAAAATCGAAAATAACGGCACCCAGAATCATTCGTTCGATATGGAGTCTTTCAAGCTGCGATACCGCGAGAATTTCGGTTCTTCGTTTTAAAAAAGCATGTTAGAAAAATACGACTGCATGGATGCAGGAGGTAGAGCAGCGCAGGAGCAGTTGCCGAGAACACGGATGACGCAGATTTTGGCTGATAAACGCGGATAAAAAATCCTATAAATCCGTCTAATCTGCGTCATCTGCGTCATCTGCGTCATCTGCGTTCTATTATTAATAGCCTACAACTGTTGAGTAACTGATATTCATGCTAAAACACACCCAAAATCTCCTGGACATCATGGCGCGCCTGCGCCACCCCGAACAGGGCTGCGCGTGGGACGTCAAGCAGGACTTTTCCAGCCTTATCCCCTACCTGATTGAAGAAGCCTACGAAGTCGTCGATGCGATTGAACGCAATGATTTGGATGATCTGCGCTCGGAACTGGGCGACCTGTTGTTGCAGGTGGTGTTCCATGCGCAAATCGCCGAGGAACAAGGGCTGTTCACTTTTGAGCAGGTTTCGGAAGGCATATGCGACAAACTGATCCGCCGCCATCCGCATGTTTTTTCCGATGCCGTTTTCAACACCGATGAAGAACGCCATCAAGCCTGGGAACAGGAAAAAGCCATCGAACGGCAGAAGAAAAACAAAACGGCTACGCCGGACAGCGTGTTATCCGGCGTAGCCCGAAATCTTCCGGCATTGATCGAGTGCGAGAAAATACAAGATCGCGCCGCAAATCACGGCTTTGACTGGCCTGATGTGTTGCCGGTTTTCGATAAGGTGTTGGAAGAACTGGATGAGGTTAAAGAAGCTTGGCAGTCCGGCGATCAGGCGCATATTCAGGAAGAAATCGGCGATTTATTGCTGGTTGCGGTTAATCTGGCTAGGCATTTAAACGTCAACGCCGAAGTCGCTCTCAAGGAAAGCACTAAAAAATTCTCCCGGCGCTTCCAGCACATAGAACAACAGGTTGAAGCGGTCGGCCTGAATCTGAAAGACTACGAACTGGCCGAATTGGATGTTTTATGGAATCAGGCCAAACTGGCTTTAAACAAAAAATAGATCATGTCCGGGCGACCTTTCGGTTGTCCAAGCTAAAGCTGTAGTAACTACTCACCCTATTGGATTTCGTATGTTCAAAGCTAGCTTTGAACTCCGATATTAACGCTTTTTGGAGTCCAAAGCTGGCTTTGGTCGATTTAAAGTTGTGCATGAAATAAATTCACCGGATGTTTGCCGTGGGAGTGCAATCTTTGCTTGCGTTTGCAGGCGAAGCCTGCACTCCGGCTATTGGCACCTTGCTCAAGTGTTAGTTATAAGCTGTATCTACTTTAAAATACAGGGAAAACCATAAACGGAACCGCGACTGAAGTCGCGGTTCCAACTGCCCCGAAATTTAAAGCAGATACCTAAAACTCTTCCCACTCATCGCTGGCAACCGGTTTTGACTGCGGTTTCGGCTTGGCTGGCGTACTTGCCGATGAGCTGAAATCTTTTTTCAAACGCATAATTGCAACCCCGACTGCGGTTGACGCAGAAACGAACGCAGACCCGGATCCCAGCATTGCTTCCGCCTCGCTGTATTTTTTCGCATTGATCATGGTCGCAACTCGTCCAGCCTCAACATGAAAGGCTGCATGTTTGGACACGCACTCTGAATAACTTGGCTGATGAGCAAGGCGAGACTTAGCGTCACCGTGCAGCCATTTGCCGAACTCGCAGCAATTGTCTTTTGAGATAGTGACAACATCCATCTTCTCATGTTTCGATATGGCAGTACGAAGCTTCACTTTCCACTCCGAATGTTTCTCCAGCGCCTTATCCAGGTCTACGCCGCTTTCATTTAACATAGGAACGTTGTTGTCATAGGACTCGCTCTTGGCAGGTACGCTTTTCCTGCCAACTTGACTGAAAGTGCCTGCCGGTTCAGCATTCGCAAACCCGGTAAAACCTCGCGAGTTGCCATCCAACTTAAAGTGTCCCACCGTAACCGCGAGGTTTTGCGTCTGCTCTTCAAGGGATTCCGCTGCCGCTGCCGCCTGCTCTACCAACGCCGCATTTTGCTGTGTCACGTCGTCCATTTGGCCGATGGCCTGATTGACCTGCTCGATGCCGGATGTCTGCTCCATGGAGGCCGCGCTAATCTCGGACATAATGGCTGTCACACCGCGAATGGCGCCAACAATTTCTTCCATGGTTTTCCCGGCTTGGGCAACCAACTTGGTGCCATCCTCAACTTTTTCCACCGAGTCTCCAATCAGGCCTTTGATTTCGGCGGCTGCCGCAGCTGCGCGTTGCGCGAGATTGCGCACCTCGACAGCCACCACTGCAAAGCCCCGGCCTTGTTCGCCGGCACGAGCCGCTTCTACTGCCGCATTGAGCGCGAGAATATTAGTTTGAAACGCAATGCCGTCTATCACCGAAATGATGTCCACAACTTTGCGTGAAGATTCATTAATGCCCTCCATGGTCGATACCACCTGACCGACTACTTGAACCCCCTTGCCCGCGATGTCCGTTGCACCAACCGCAAGCTGATTGGCATGTTTGGCATTTTGGCTATTGGCCTGCACGGTAGAAGTCAGTTCCTCCATGCTGGCAGCGGTTTCTTCCAAACTGGCAGCCTGCTCTTCGGTACGGTGCGACAGATCATTGTTACCGGATGCAATTTCTTTTGCGGCGGTATTAATCGACTCGGAAGCATCCTTGATTTGACCGACAATCTCTTTGAGTTTTTCCACAGTGGAATTGGAATCGTCTTTAAGTTGACCGAAAGTCCCCGCATAGTCATTGGTAATGGTTTCGGTCAGGTCGCCTCGGGACAGTGCGCCCAATACGCGCACCACTTCATTCAGGCCGGTAGAGCTGGTTTCCATCAGCTCATTAACGCCCTGAGCCAATTGCAGAAAGAAGCCTTCTTTATCCCCCTCGTTAATGCGCTGGTTGAAATCGCCTAACACTGCACCGCTGACCACCCTGGCGACTTCTTGCTCGATGGCCACTTCTGCGGTTCGGTCTTTCCATTCCACGACCGAGCCGATACGCTGCCCCTGTTCGTTACTGATGGGATTGGCTATCAAATAAAAAGTACACCCTCCAATGTGAATCTCACTACGAAAAGTCGAACTTAACGCGCCAAGCAATTGTTGCTGATGCACGGGGTTCTTGTGAAAAACATCCATGCTTGTCCCCAGCAATGTGCTGGTATTAAACTTGGGCAAGGCCTTACGTATCTCAGACTCGGCGTGCTCCAGCATAGCAAGTACGGCCGGATTGATATAAATAATGTTGCGCTCATTATCAGCCACCATCACGTTAGACGTAATGCCATCCAGGGCAATTTTGAGGCGCAGGGCTTCATCATGCTCCTTATGTTCCTTGGTTATGCGTGTCAGCAATAATTTCTGCATGGTGCTCATAGAACGGAACAATTCCCCCAGCTCATCCTTTTGAGAAGTGTCGATGCTGGAGCTCAAATCGCCGCTGGCAATCGCGCTAGCCACCTGCTGTAGCGTGTTAATCGAACGCAAAATCTCCCGGCTGATAAAAAAGGTCAGTATGGCAGTTATCAGGACGGCCAGAATGGTTAGCACAATGAAGAATATCACCATGCGCTGCGCATCGCTTTTGAACTTGCCCGCAGCATCGAGCAGATCGCCGGAGAGTTTATTCTCAACTTCCTTGATCAGGTCGATTTTTTCGGTCACAGTTTTAAACCAGTAGGCCGGATCAATGCCTAGTCCCGGCTCAGTACCTTTGTCCATCGCGAGTTTCTTGATCCTTGCAACTTCATCGACGGCAGAACCAGAGACCTTAGTCTTGTAAAACTCTTTTTGGCTATCCAGCGCATAAGCCAAAAACATATCGGTATAGACATCCTGAGCGGAGAAGTTTTTCAAAAATCGGCTCTGGGTATCTGGCGTAAACCGGTCAGCGGCAAACACCGTAGTCAGCAAAGCCCGCTCCATGCCGGCACGTTCCTTGGCTTTAAGTAAACTTGAATATGAAGAAGCCAAACGGGCAATTTCGCTGTGGCTACTGAGCATGGAGACCTGGGCAGGCACATCAAGCAGGGAACCGATGGTTTTAGTGTAATAGGCGCTCGACTGCGTCCCATCCATGCCGAGCGCACTGATGATGCCGCGCTTGGTAGCCAGCTCACCCAAATTGCCAACCGCAACACCCAGCAGAGCCTTAAGTCCCTCACTGTAGCTGGCTGGATCAAAGCTTTTCAGCGTCGCTTGCAATGTCTCAACAGCCTTATCGGTTTTCACTCGCTGCGCCGGTAACTCGGCGGCAAACTTGACGCCATTACTGCCGATAAAAGAGGCGCTCATGCCGCGCTCTTTCTGCATTTCATGTACCAGAGCGCCAATTTTGACGGACACATCAACCAAGGATTCCAGCTTAGTCATTTCTTTAGAAGTCACCAGCCTTTCAAGAACCCCAGACCCGGCAAAATACAGCAGAGCGAGGGCCGGGATGGCCGCCATCAGAATTAATCTTAATCTTAGGCTTGATGTAAAAGCGATATTGTTTGACATGCTGTATCCCTGGATAATATTTCTAAAGTATTTTGGAGCTACTTCAAGCGTCGGATTACGCTATGTTGTTGCATCCTTGGCAAACCCGATCTACTCGACTAATTTCAAGAGTCTAACCCTGCAAAAAATTATAGCATCTAACAGCTAACCATTCAGCAATCGGATCGCCATCACATCACATCTGGCGTAATGTAGGACGCTATTTGCCGTTGAACCCAACAATAGCGACAGCCCATGCCGCCCATGCGAACCTACTACAATTAAATCAACCCGTTCCCGCTCGGCAAGCTCGACAATCTCCTGCTTAGGCGCGCCCCAGACCATCCAACGATTGACTTGAGCTACACCCAATTGATCGCCAATCTGCATTAGCTTGACTTTCTCCGCTTCAAGTAGCTCATAACACGAATCTTTATCTAGCGGAATCACCGTTCCATAACCGGTGTCCGGCATCGGAATATTATCCAGCACATGAATAACGCTCAATTTAGCCTGATATTTCTCGGCTAAATCTTTTGCTCTTTGGGCAACCGTGCCGCCATGCCCGGAAAAATCCACGGCCAGTAAAATATGCTGATAAGCGCCCATAGTTTTTGCCTTATTAGCTACTCACAGGTTAGAAAAATAGAACGCTGATAACGCAGATGATTATGATTAAATAAGATTTAAACGAATTATCCTAAAAAGCCAAATGAACGGCTTTCAGGTACTTCAATATTATCCGCGTTTATCATATTCATCTGCGTTATCTGCGTTCCATTGTATTTGATGATTGAGGGCTACACCTTATGGTAAATATCCGCGCCTTCGTCAAGGAACTGCTTGGACTTTTCATCCATGCCCAGCTTTAACGCTTCTTCTTCCGCAATACCTTTTGCTTTGGCATAATCGCGCACATCCTGGCTGATTTTCATCGAGCAAAAATGCGGGCCGCACATCGAGCAAAAATGCGCGACTTTGGCGGAGTCTTTAGGCAAGGTTTCGTCGTGGAACTCGCGGGCTTTTTCAGGATCAAGACCGATATTGAACTGATCTTCCCAGCGGAATTCAAAGCGCGCTTTGGACATCGCGTTGTCGCGCGCCTGTGCACCGGGATGGCCTTTGGCCAAATCAGCAGCATGGGCGGCAATTTTGTAAGTCACGATACCTTCGCGCACATCCTGCTTGTTCGGCAGCCCCAAATGCTCTTTTTGGGTAACGTAACAAAGCATCGCGCAGCCATACCAGCCGATATTGGCCGCGCCGATCGCCGAGGTAATATGATCGTAACCGGGCGCAATGTCGGTGGTCAGCGGGCCTAAGGTGTAGAAAGGCGCTTCGCCGCATTCTTCCAGCTGCTTGTCCATATTGACTTTAATCATGTGCAGCGGCACATGGCCTGGGCCTTCAATCATGGTTTGCACATCGTGTTTCCAGGCGATTTTGGTCAGTTCGCCCAGCGTTTCCAGTTCACCGAATTGCGCGGCGTCGTTGGCGTCGTAAATCGAACCCGGACGCAGGCCGTCGCCTAATGAGAAAGCCACATCATAAGCTTTCATGATTTCGCAGATGTCTTCAAAATGCGTGTACAAAAAGCTTTCGGTATGATGCGCCAGACACCATTTCGCCATGATCGAACCGCCACGCGAAACAATGCCGGTCATGCGTTTTGCGGTTAACGGCACGTGATGCAAACGCACCCCGGCATGGATGGTGAAATAATCCACGCCCTGCTCGGCTTGCTCAATCAGGGTGTCGCGGAAGATTTCCCAGGTCAGGTCTTCGGCCTTGCCGTTGACTTTTTCCAAGGCCTGATAAATCGGCACGGTGCCAATCGGTACCGGTGAGTTGCGCAAAATCCATTCGCGGGTTTCGTGGATGTTTTTACCGGTGGATAAATCCATGATGGTATCGCCGCCCCAACGGATGCCCCAGAGCATTTTTTCGACTTCTTCCTCGATAGACGAAGTCACCGCCGAGTTGCCCAAATTGCCGTTGATCTTAACCAGGAAATTGCGACCGATAATCATCGGTTCCATTTCCGGGTGATTGATGTTGCACGGAATAATCGCCCGGCCTCTGGCTACTTCATCACGGACGAACTCAGGGGTAATCACATCGGGAATCGATGCACCGAATGAATCGCCGGGATGCTGGTCTTTCCATAAATGGCGCATTTCTTCCATAAGCTGGTTTTCACGGATCGCGATGTATTCCATCTCAGGCGTGATGATGCCCTGTCTGGCGTAGTGCATTTGCGATACGTTTTTTCCCGCTTTCGCTTTACGCGGCTTGCGGATATGCTCAAAACGCAACTCGGCGGTTGCAGGATCTTCAAGACGCTGACGGCCAAATTCCGAGCTGGGGCCGGATAATTCCTCCGTGTCGTTGCGCTCGGCGATCCAGGCCGAACGAATCGCGCCCAGCCCTTTTTTCAAATCGACTTCGACATTGGGATCGGTATAAACGCCTGAGGTATCGTAAACATAAAGCGGCGGATTTTTTTCTGCGCCTTGTTCCGAACCGAAATGCAGCGGCGTGTCGGATAAGGTGATTTTGCGCATCGGAACCTGTATGTCAGGACGGCTGCCTTGAACATATATTTTTTCCGATGCGGGGTAGGAATCAATCTTTACGCTACTGGACTCGGTAGACGTAACTTCTTTAAGGACAGCGCTCATGCTTATCTCCAACAACAAAACAACGAGGCGCAGGGAAGTCTGGGCTTTCCTACGCCGGTATTAACCGGGGTCAGGTTCAAAGGGTTTTTCTCAGCCTCCTTGTCCCATGCAGCACATGGACAAGATAAGCACCCCTAGCCTTTACGGATGTAAGCTTAAGTTAAAGGATAATGCCGCAGATTGCAAGCTTAGCGCGCAACGCCGACGCCATAAATGCCTTATAAAACAAATTGTTTTAACGGGCAAGCCTCCTTAATATAGCCTTATTTAAAGTCCGCATCGACCCATCGCCTGCCATCAAGATGAATTACTCGCTCATTTTGAATCATCATGAATTACGCAAAATTCAACACCCTTGGGCTAGCGCTTATCTCAGAAGCCTCCGGCTTATATCAAAACAAGGTAAAGATATTGCGCAAGCGTATCATCGTCATTCCGGCAGGGATTGCCGGAATCCAGAGCACAGGGATGTGAACGGTTGTGAACTACATAATTCCCCGTAGCAAGACTTGTGTCCAGCTTTGATATTGCATCCATGGCTTCTGGATCCCGGCAATCCCTGCCGGGATGACGTGTTGTGTAGATACCTATGCACTTCACAAGGATAGGTACGGGGAATAATCTTCTAAAAAACCGCACTTTTAATCACATCCTATCCGCCCTGTAAAAATGATTTTTTTTGTCAGCAATGTTAGAATCAGCACCATTATATGACTGACCAGACTTAACGGATGTCAACAGACTCTCAACAGAACGCTCATCAATCGCCGGTACTGGAATTTAAAAGCAGCACGTTTTCTGTGCCTGTTTTGGTTTTAGCCAGCAATGATGTCATCACTATCGAGCAGCAATTACAGGAAAAAATCCATCAAGCGCCCGAGTTTTTCAAGAATTCGCCGCTGGTGTTTGATTTGCAAGAACTGAACAAACTCGATCTCGACATTGATGTTACCGAGCTCACCCATGTCATCCGCAAGCTGGGCTTATTGCCGATAGGGATACGCGGCGGCGGCGCACAACAAAACCAACAAGCTTTGGAACTTGGCATCCCTATACATTCCGGCCATATCGCCAGGGATGGTGTGTATGCCGCAAACCAGTCGGGAACTGGTGCGGCGAGCACTGCGACATCTTCCGGAGCGCCAAAACAGCAAGCTCCAGAACCAGAGCCAGAGCTTGAATCTGGGCATGATCATGAATCCGAACAAGAGTCCACAGCTGAACCGCAAGCCGTTGCTGTAAACACCACCATAATCACCCACCCCGTCCGTTCAGGTCAGCGCATTTATGCAGCGGGTGATTTGGTCATTTTGGCTCAAGTCAGTGCAGGGGCTGAAATTCTGGCCGAAGGCAATATTCACGTTTACGGCTCGCTAAGAGGCCGGGCACTGGCAGGCGTGCAAGGCAACACCGAAGCACGAATTTTTTGTTCCGCTTTACAAGCAGAGCTGATTTCGATTGCCGGAAATTACAAGGTCAGCGAAGATTTGAATAGCGCCGCTCATATCCGGCCCGTTCAGATCTATTTACAAAACCACACTTTAGTTATTAAAGATATTTAATTTATAGCGCTTTTTGGAGGAAACATTTGTGGCACGAATCATAGTCGTAACATCAGGTAAAGGTGGCGTTGGTAAAACAACCACCAGCGCCGCCATCGCCATGGGGCTTGCAAAAAAAGGCCACAAAACAGCAGTCATCGATTTTGATGTGGGCTTGCGCAATCTGGATTTAATCATGGGTTGTGAGCGCCGCGTCGTTTATGATTTTGTCAACGTCATCAACGGTGAGGCCACCCTTAACCAGGCATTGATACGCGATAAAAACTGCAATCTGCTGTACATCCTGCCTGCCTCGCAAACCCGGGATAAAGACGCCCTGAGCCAGGAAGGCGTAGGCAAGATTTTAGATGAACTGAAAAAAGACTTTAAATACATCGTCTGCGATTCCCCGGCCGGCATTGAAAAAGGCGCGCATTTGGCCATGTATTTTGCCGACGATGCGTTTATCGTCACCAACCCTGAAGTGTCTTCGGTGCGGGACTCTGACCGTATGCTAGGCATTTTGTCCAGCAAGTCGCGCCGGGCTGAGCAAAACGAAGAACCCATCAAGGAATACCTGCTGCTGTCACGCTACTCGCCGGATCGGGTCAAATTAGGTGAAATGCTGAGCGTGGATGATGTGCAGGAAATTTTATCGCTACATTTGCTGGGCGTAATCCCGGAATCAAAATCGGTACTCAATGCGTCAAACTCCGGCACACCCGTTATCCTTGACGAAAAAAGCGACGCAGGCCAAGCCTATGCGGATATTGTTGCTCGCTATTTGGGTGAAGACAGACCGCATCGATTTATTGATGACAAACAAGGCCTGTTTGGGAAGTTGTTCGGGAGAAAATAATGAGTTTACTGGATTATTTTAAAACATCTAAAGCCAGCTCGGCATCACTAGCCAAGGAAAGACTGCAAATTCTGGTCGCTCACGAACGCAGCTCCAGAAACCAGCCGTCTTACCTGCCCCAATTGCAAAAAGAATTGCTGGAAGTCATTCGAAAATACATTAACGTTGAACAAGATGCCATATCCGTTAATTTTGAACAAAACGACACTCAGGAAACACTGGAACTCAATATCGTGTTGCCTGACCATCAAAAGACTACATAACCCAACCCCCAAGCTAAAGGTGATCACTATGTCTAATACAATCGGCGATGCAGCAGGAATAGTCTGGAAATATCTGGATAAGAACGGGCCGTCCAGCGTCAACAAAGTTACCACTGAAACCGGCATCAATAAAAACGATGTGCAACGCGCCATAGGCTGGCTGTGCAAGGAAGACAAGCTATCCATCGAGATGGTAGGCCGGGCTGAAACGCTGTCGTTGAAATGAGGTAAATGGTGCGCGATGCGCACCCTTGGCTGTAGCAAATCACAGCCAATGTATCAAACTGAAAAAGATCGACGTGTCGACCCGGTCGAAATCGTGCTGCACCCTAAAGCTCGATTCAATGTTATCAATGCGCTTGTGATAGCCCAGCAGGCCGCTGACGCCGTGCTGCCCCGGATTCGGGCTGGTAACGCCGATTCCCACAAACAGCGCGTCGATCAAGCTGTCGGTTCTGAGCAATTGGCCGGGGTAGATAGCGGTTTCCAGGGTTTCTTCGCGCCCGGCATTCGGCAAAGTTTTGTGAGTAAAGCGGAAGTTGACAAACTCGCCGATTTCCCAGGCTGTTAAGCGGCGGTTGAAGTTGGGATTCAGGTAGCCGATCGGGTTGCTAAACTCCACGCCGCTTGGCCCCATGGCGCGGCCCAGCCGCGATTCGTGGCCTAAAAAACCTTTGCGAAAGCCCAGGCTGCCGCTGACCCACAAATCCTTGGGGCCGTTGACTTTGCCAATCGTGTTATCGACATAAAATACTTCAACCGCCGGGCGCAGCTGATTTGCACCCTGATCAGGCGCAACATAACCCACGGTACTGCGCCATTGTTCGCCATCGCTGCCCCAGGTCGCCATCAATTGTTTGTTGTACAGGGCGATGTAGCCGCCGGGATAATCTTGTCCTTGAAAGCTTTGCCATTGCGTGGACACGATGTATTTAACAGACTGCCACTCGTTCCGGTAGGATATTTTGGCGAATTTAATATCCTGATTGCTGAGGCTTCTGTCGACAAATCCGCCGCCAAAACCCAAGCCGGACGGCAAGCGATATTCCCCCTGCACCTCGGTTTGTTTGCTATCGCCTTGTAGGATTTCCTGAGCGCCCAGAATCAAGTCGCCGAGTTCGGGGCGGGGCAGCAAAGGGCGCACAAAGCCGCCGAAATAGTTAATGTCCTGCCCGCCTGTTTCAGAAATCTGCACACCATGACCACCTTTAAAAACCGGACTCCATAAAAGACTGTTGACCTGAAAATCGCCGTTATCCTTGCGGTCGTAGAAAGCGTCGATTTTGCCGCCTTTGAGGTAGGGAGAATCGGTATTTCCTGCGTAAACGCAAGGCTGGATGAGCAGCAGGGCAAAAAGCAGGATCTTGGGTGGCACGGTAAAGTTTTCCTTGTCTGGACGGGATAAATAAAATTGAGGGTTGGGGTACGGCTGCATACATCACTTTCATCAAAGCCAATGGAACGCTGATGACGCAGATAATTATGATAAACACAGATAATTCTAAAACGGCGATTAACTGATTTTTTCTAGGAGGCTGTCGGATTAATAGAGCGAACCACCCCGCTTAATCACGTTTAAAATTTAAAAAAATGGTTTGTTGGGATTTTTAATGCCCTTGGTTCTGATTTATCACCCCATCAAGGCTCTTTTCCTCCCTATTAGCCTCTC